>NZ_BAAASG010000001.1:0-355007 GCF_039532765.1 Streptomyces longisporus | reverse complement strand
CAGCGCGCCCTACACACTCTCCGCCTCCGGCTTGACCGTGGGCAGTCATTCGCTGGTGGCGAAGGCCTACGACAGCCTGGGCGCGTCCGCGGAGTCGACGCCGGTCGGCATCACGGTCGCCTCGGGTCCCGCCGTGGTGGCCTCGCCGACCCAACTGGGCGTCCAGCAAGGGAAGTCAGGCACGTACGCGGTGAAGCTGTCGACGCAGCCGAGCGCCAATGTCACCGTGACGACGGCCCGGGCGAGCGGCAACTCCGGCCTGTCGGTGACCGGCGGCGCGACGCTCACCTTCACGCCCGCCAACTGGAGCACCGCGCAGAACGTGACCGTCACCGCCGACTCCTCCGGCACCGGCGCGGCGTCCTTCGAGTCGACGGCGACGGGTTACACGAAGGCAGCGGTCACGGTCACCGAACTGGCGGCCACGAAGACGTACGACGCCCGCTTCCTGGACCTCTACGGGAAGATCACCAACCCGGCGAACGGCTACTTCTCCCCCGACGGCATCCCGTACCACTCGGTGGAGACGCTGATCGTCGAGGCCCCGGACCAGGGCCACGAGACCACCTCGGAGGCGTACAGCTATCTGCTGTGGCTGCAGGCGATGTACGGCAAGGTCACCGGTGACTGGTCCAAGTTCAACGGCGCGTGGGCCCTCATGGAGAAGTACATGATCCCCACCCACGCCGACCAGCCCACCAACTCCTTCTACAACGCCTCCAAGCCGGCCACCTACGCGCCCGAGCTGGACACGCCGAACGAGTACCCGGCGAAGCTCGACACGTCGGTCTCGGTCGGCTCCGATCCGATCGCGGGCGAGCTGAAGAGCGCGTACGGCACGGACGACGTGTACGGCATGCACTGGCTGCAGGACATCGACAACACCTACGGCTACGGCAACACGCCTGGCGGCACCTGCGAGGGCGGTCCGACGGCGAAGGGCCCGTCGTACATCAACACCTTCCAGCGCGGGCCGCAGGAGTCGGTGTGGGAGACGGTGCCGCAGCCGACCTGCGACGCCTTCAAGTACGGCGGCAAGAACGGCTATCTGGATCTCTTCACGGGTGACTCGTCGTACGCCAAGCAGTGGAAGTTCACCGACGCCCCGGACGCCGACGCGCGTGCCGTGCAGGCCGCGTACTGGGCCGATGTGTGGGCCAAGCAGCAGGGCAAGGGTTCGGAAGTGTCGGCCACCGTCGGCAAGGCGGCGAAGATGGGCGACTACCTGCGCTACGCGATGTACGACAAGTACTTCAAGAAGATCGGCAACTGTGTCGGTCCGTCCACCTGCCCGGCCGGCACCGGCAAGGACGCCTCCGACTACCTGCTGTCCTGGTACTACGCCTGGGGCGGCGCCACCGACACCAACGCGGGCTGGGCCTGGCGCATCGGCTCCAGTCATGTGCACGGCGGCTACCAGAACCCCCTTGCCGCGTACGCGCTGAGCTCCTACGCCGACCTGAAGCCCAAGTCCTCGACGGGAGCCTCCGATTGGAGCACCTCCCTCACCCGGCAGCTGGAGTTCTACCGCTGGCTGCAGTCGTCCGAGGGTGCCATCGCGGGCGGTGCGACCAACAGCTGGGCGGGCCGGTACGCGACCCCGCCGGCCGGTACGTCGACCTTCTACGGCATGTACTACGACTGGGAGCCCGTCTACCACGACCCGCCGTCCAACCAGTGGTTCGGCTTCCAGGCCTGGTCGATGGAGCGGGTCGCCGAGTACTACCAGCAGACGGGCAACGCGCAGGCCAAGGCGATTCTCGACAAGTGGGTCAAGTGGGCGCTGTCCAAGACCACGATCAACCCGGACGGCACCTATCTGATCCCCGCGACACTGCAGTGGTCGGGGCAGCCCGACACCTGGAACGCGTCGAGTCCCGGCTCCAACAGCGGGCTTCACGTCACCGTCGCCGACTACACCAATGACGTCGGCGTGGCCGCCGCGTACGCCAAGGTCCTGACGTACTACGGCGCCAAGTCCGGTGACGCCACCGCCAAGTCCACGGCGAAGGCGCTGCTGGACGGCATGTGGAACAACTACCAGGACAGCCTGGGCATCGCCGTGCCGGAGACGCGCACCGACTACAGCCGGTTCGCCGACAGTGTGTATGTGCCGAGCGGCTGGAGCGGCACGATGCCGAACGGGGACGCGATCAACTCGTCGTCGACGTTCAGCTCGATCAGGTCGTTCTACAAGAACGATCCTGCCTGGTCGAAGATCCAGGCGTATCTGGCCGGTGGGGCGGCGCCGTCGTTCACGTATCACCGGTTCTGGGCTCAGGCGGACATTGCCTTGGCCATGGGCTCGTATGCGGAGCTTCTGGAATAGACGCTCCGCTGTCGGGCGGCAACAGCCCCGCGCCCCTGGAGGGGCGCTCCCGCACCGCCCGGTTCCGCGGAGCCGCCGGGCGGCCCCCACCCGCACTGGGGGTCGCCCGGCAACCCCACTTCCCGGAAAGGACCCTCCGTGCGAAGAACCCGTATCCTCACGGCCGTGCTCGCCCTCGCGGCCGGCTTGCTGGTGGGCGCGCCGTCCGCGGTCGCCGCCGGCAGCAGCCCGGAAGTGCAACTCGCCGCCGATACCTACACCTGGAAGAACGCCCGCGTGGACGGCGGTGGCTTCGTCCCCGGCATCGTGTTCAACCGGAGTGAGAAGAACCTGGCGTACGCCCGCACCGACATCGGTGGGGCCTACCGCTGGCAGGAGTCGACGAAGACCTGGACACCGTTGCAGGACTCGGTCGGCTGGGACCAGTGGGGGCACACCGGGGTCGTGAGCCTGGCCTCCGACTCAGTCGATCCGAACAAGGTGTATGCGGCCGTCGGGACCTACACGAACAGCTGGGACCCTACGAACGGCGCCGTGCTGCGGTCCTCCGATCGCGGTGCCGACTGGCAGAAGACGGATCTGCCGTTCAAGCTCGGCGGCAACATGCCCGGCCGGGGCATGGGCGAGCGGCTCGCGATCGACCCGAACAAGGACAGTGTGCTGTATCTGGGTGCGCCCAGCGGCAAGGGCCTGTGGCGGTCGACGGACTCCGGTGTGACCTGGTCGCAAGTGGCCGGTTTCCCCAACGTCGGCAACTACGTGCAGGATCCGAGCGACACGAGCGGGTACGCCTCCGACAACCAGGGGATCGTCTGGGTCACCTTCGACGAGTCGACCGGCACGGCCGGTACGGCCACGAAGACCATCTACGTCGGGGTCGCCGACAAGGACAACGCGGTGTACCGCTCGACGGACGCGGGCGCCAGCTGGACCCGGCTGGCCGGGCAGCCGACGGGATATCTGGCGCACAAGGGTGTGCTGGATGCGAAGAACGGCTATCTCTATCTGGCCTACAGCGACAAGGGCGGCCCCTACGACGGCGGCAAGGGCCGGCTGTGGCGGTACGCCACCGCGACCGGCACCTGGACCGACATCAGCCCGGTCGCCGAGGCCGACACGTCCTACGGCTTCAGCGGCCTGACCGTCGACCGGCAGCATCCCGGCACCGTCATGACGACCGCGTACAGCTCCTGGTGGCCGGACACGCAGATCTTCCGCTCCACCGACAGCGGCGGCACCTGGACGAAGGCGTGGGACTACACGTCGTACCCCAACCGCTCGAACCGCTACACCCTCGACGTCTCCTCGTCGCCCTGGCTGACCTTCGACGCGAACCCCTCACCCCCCGAACAGGCCCCGAAACTGGGCTGGATGACCGAGTCGCTGGAGATCGACCCGTTCAACTCGGACCGGATGATGTACGGGACGGGGGCGACGCTGTACGGCACCGAGAACCTCACCAAGTGGGACAGCGGGGGCCAGTTCACCGTGAAGCCCATGGTGCAGGGGCTGGAGGAGACGGCCGTCAACGACCTCGCCTCTCCCCCGTCGGGCGGCGCCCAGCTGTTCAGCGCACTCGGTGACATCGGCGGCTTCCGGCACACGGACCTGACCAAGGTCCCCTCGATGATGTTCACCTCGCCGACGTTCACCACGACGACCGGCCTCGACTTCGCGGAGACCAACCCGAACACGGTCGTGCGGGTCGGCAACCTCGACTCCGGTCCGCACATCGCGTTCTCGACGGACAACGGGGCCAACTGGTTCGCGGGGACGGATCCTTCGGGTGTGTCGGGCGGCGGGACGGTGGCCGCGGCCTCGGACGGCAGCCGGTTCGTGTGGAGCCCCGCGGGCACCGGCGTGCAGTACACGACCGGCTTCGGGGCGTCCTGGGCCGCGTCGAGCGGGATCCCGGCAGGTGCGAGGGTCGAGGCCGACAGGGTCGACGCGAAGACCTTCTACGGCTTCAAGTCCGGGAAGTTCTACGTCAGTTCGGACGGCGGCGCGACCTTCACCGCGTCCTCGGCCACCGGCCTCCCCAGCGGCGACAGCGTGCGCTTCAAGGCGCTGCCCGGCGCGAAGGGTGACGTCTGGCTCGCGGGCGGCGCCGCCGACGGCGCGTACGGACTGTGGCACTCCACGGACGGCGGCGCGAGCTTCACCAAGCTGTCGAACGTCGAGCAGGCCGACACCATCGGCTTCGGCAAGGCGGCGACGGGGGCCTCGTACCAGACCCTCTACACCAGCGCGAAGATCGGCGGCGTGCGCGGCATCTTCCGCTCGACCGACAAGGGCGCGACCTGGACCCGCATCAACGACGACGCCCACCAGTGGGGCTGGACGGGCGGGGCGATCACCGGTGACCCGCGCGTCTACGGACGGGTGTACGTCTCCACCAACGGACGGGGGGTCATCTACGGCGACACCTCCGACACGGGCGGCGGCGACAACGGCGGCGGTGGCGGCACGGACCCGACGCCGACCGGTGCCTGCACGGTCACCTACAAGATCACCAACCAGTGGTCGGGCGGCTTCCAGGCCGATGTCCAGCTCACCAATACGGGCTCGAGTGCCTGGAGCGGCTGGTCACTCGGCTGGACCTTCGCGGACGGCCAGAAGATCACCCAGCTGTGGAACGCCGACCACACCCAGTCGGGCGCGGCGGTGACGGTGAAGAACGTGAGCTGGAACGGCACGGTGGCGGCCGGTTCGTCCGTGGGCTTCGGGTTCACGGGGAGCTGGTCAGGGGCGAACACGAAACCGACCTCGTTCAAGCTGGGCGACCAGACCTGCACGGTCGGCTGACTGGGCCGAACGGTTGCCGGGAGTGATCCTCGAGTTGCGGAGCGCAGAGGGCCACCTGAATCTGATTGAACCTGATCAAGGAAGGTCCGGTCCCCCATGCCCGTCGAAAGGACAGTGATGTCGCAGCGCACACGCAAATCGACCCGCTCCCGTGTCGCGGCGGTCCTCGCCGCTCCCGTAATCGCCCTGACCCTCATGGCGCCGAGCGCCTCTGCGGCTCCGGCGCCCTCCAAGTGCGAAGGAACAATCCACATCTCTCTCCTGGGCCACCAGACGTGCGTCTCGGCCAAGGGCGACAACGACGACCAGCATGGCGGGCTCTCGGGCCTGCTGGGCGTCGTGACCGGCCTCCTGGGCGGCCTGTTGGGTGGCGTCCTGGGTGGCTGAAGCCGGCCCGGTGAGGTGAGGCGGTCGCCCGCGATCGGTGGGCGACCGCCTCCGTGTCACGGTGTGCGGACCGTCGGCCTCGGTGGCGTCGCCATCCGGTCGCCGATGAAGAAGCTCGGGTGCGGCAGTTGGTTGTAGGCGGTGTTCTGCGAGGCCAGTGCCGTGCGGTACTGCGTGTCGTGCAGCAGGGTCGTGATCCTCCCGGTCGTCTCGACCGTGTCGCCGTCCCACCGGGACAGGAAGTTGATGCCGACGGGCTTGCGGCTCGCGACCACGTTGCCCTTCGGGTCCCGTACGCCGTCCGCGCGCGAGGACCACGAGTCGGCGGGCGTGGACCAGATGATCTGACCCGTCTTCGCGTCCGTCTCCAGGACGCCGACTTGGAGCGGTCCTCGTCGACCTTGACCTCGTCGAGGCCGGGCGGGACGGGTCCAGGTCACCCCCATGCACGGCGGGCCATGACGAGCGAGGGGCGGGAGCCGTCCAGGTACGCCGTGCCCGCGAGGAAGCGGTCCACCCGGTTGCCGTACGAGTCGCCCCACGAGGACACCGTGCCGCGCGCCGGGACATGGTCGACGGTCGCCATCGCCTTGCTGAACTGCGTGTAGTGCGCGCCGGAGCCGATGTTGCGGCCGAGGTCGATGCGCCGCGGGCGGGTGCCGTCGGGCTTGATGCCGTCGATGAACGTGTCACCCGTGCGGCCGGACCAGGAGTTGTCCTTGGCGTTCGTCGGCTGCCGTGTGAGGACGAAGCCGAGCGGCAACCTCCGGATGAGGACGGACGGGTTCCGTCCCCTCAGCCGCCGCCGCGTTCCGCCAAGTAGCCGTAGCTTTTGGCCAGTTGGGCCACGGTGCGGGCGATGCGTGCGCGCAGTTCGGGCGGCTGGAGCACCTCGATGTCCGTGCCCAGGCGCAGGAACTCGCCGTGGGCGTGCTCGACGGACTCGATGGGGACCGTGGCGAGGGTCCAGCCGTCGTCGTCCGTACGGCCGGCGACCGCCCTCGGCAGCCGCACGCCCGGTGCCAGCCGGACCAGTGCCTCGCCGCGGTACAGCCGGTCGTGGAAGTCGCGCTGGTACGCCGTCCAGTAGGCGGCCAGGTCGAAGTCGTCCGGTCGGGTGAACTCCTCGTCGCCGACGGCGAGTCGGAGGATCTGGTCGACGCGGAAGGTGCGGGGACCGGGACCCGCGACGACGTACCAGCGGCCGGCCTTCAGCACCAGCCCGTACGGCTCCAGGCGGCGCTCCACGTCGGTGGGTTCGGCCCAGCGGCGGTACAGGACGTTCAGGACGCGGCCGTTCCACACCGCGTCGGCCACCGCCGGCAGATACGGCGCCTCCTCGGCGTCCGCGTACCAGCCGGGGGCGTCGAGGTGGAAGCGGCCGCTGATCCGGTCGGCGTGCGCGCGCAGCTCCGGCGGCAGCGCGGCGCGGACCTTGAGCTGGGCGGCGGCGAGCACCGAGCCGAGGCCCAGCTCCGCGGCCGGGCCGGGCGCGCCGGCGAGGAAGAGGGCCTCGGCCTCGTCGGCGGTGAGGCCGGTCAGCCGGGTGCGGTAGCCGTCGAGCAGACGGTAGCCGCCGGCGTGGCCCGCGTCGCCGTACAGCGGGACGCCTGCGGCGCCCAGCGCCTCGACGTCCCGGTAGACCGTGCGGACCGAGACCTCCAGCTCCTCGGCGAGCTGGGCGGCGGTCATCCGGCCCCTGGTCTGGAGCAGGAGGAGGATCGAGACGAGTCGGCCGCCTTTCACTGACACAGGATGTCAGTGAAGTCGCCCTAGCGTCCTGTCCATGCCCTTCACGGAGAAATTCCTGACCGTGCCGCCGCCCGTCGAGGTGGCCGGACGGCTGATCAAGCGCTATCACGTAACGGCCGACCCGGCCGGCATCGCATCCGACGTGGAGAAGGCGGCGTACGCGATCCTGCCGGAGCTGCTGCCGGAGCCGGACGGCACTCCGCCGGCGACGTTCGTCGTCGTGCACAGGGGAAACGACGACGGCGCCTACGTCAACGCCTACAGCTGGGTGTGGGACAACGTCCTGCACCACGCGAACGCCGCGGCCGGTCAGCCGGTCGTCGGCTGTCCCGACCACGACCCGACCCACTTCGTCAGGCCCGAACTGCCCTGGATCGGCTGCGTCTTCGAACTGCCGCCCATCCAGCACGAACGGGACGCCTGGGTACGGCACATGCTCGTGCCCGAAGTCCCGGACCTGGACGCCTACCTGTCCGACTCCCTGCCCGCAGGAACCACTGGAGAGCGCTGATGAGCAGCCCGCACGACTTCGACTTCCTCGCCGGCGAGTGGGAGGTCGCGCACCGCCGCCGCACCGACTTCCTCGACCCGGACAGCGACTGGGTGGAGTTCCGGGGCACCAGCTGGTGCCGCCCGCTGTTCGACGGGGCCGCGAACATCGACGAGATCGACATGCCGTACCTCGGCGCGAAGGGACTGACCCTGCGCCTGTTCGACGTGGAGCGCGAGGAGTGGTCGCTGAACTGGTCCTCCAGCCGCAGCGGCAAGCTCTTCCCGCCGGTCGTCGGGCGTTTCGACGGCGACCGCGGCGAGTTCTACGGGGACGACATGCACGACGGCAAGGACGTGCGCGCGCGGTTCGTGTGGGCGGATGTGTCCCCCGCCTCCGCACACTGGGAGCAGGCGTTCTCCGTCGACGGCGGGGAGACCTGGGTGACCAACTGGACGATGGACTTCAGTCGGCCGCCGGCTTCCTGAAGGCCCGCAGGCTGAACTCCGGGTCGGCGCGCGGCCGTTCCTGGTCGGGCAGCGCCCGCAGGCGGGCGACGAAGCCTTCGGTGAGCGGGTCGCCGGGCGGCAGCTGCGTGAACCAGCCGCGCCGCAGATCGGCGGCCGTACGGCGGGGGCTGCGGCCCTGACCGCGGCCCGGGAAACGGGCCTGTCCCGCCGGGTGCAGGCGGTGCGCTGCGGCGTACGACTCCACGAGCGGGGCGGCGTCCGGGGCCGGGCGGCGCGGGCGCGGGGCGAGGACGGCGTCGATGTCGCTGCCGACGTCGTGGGCGGCTGCCTTGTCGACGGTGGTGACGTACACGCCGCCGGGCTTCAGGACGCGGGCGCACTCGGCGACGACGGCGCGGACGTCCTCGGGCTCGTCGAGCAGGTGCAGCAGCCAGACGCTGGTGACGGCGTCGAACGTCCCGTCGCGGAAGGGCAGTCGGCGGCTGTCGGCGAGCAGGACGCAGCCGGGCAGGCGCCGGGCGGCCGTCCGGGCCATGCCGTACGTCAGGTCGGCGCCCGTCACCCGGGTGGCGGGCCGCGCGGCCGCGAGGCGCCGGGTGACGATCCCGGTGCCACAGCCGACGTCGAGCAGCCGCTCGGTGGCTGCCGGGATCAGGCCGAGTACGGCGTCGGCGGCGGCCGCGGCCCTCGGCTCGCCGCCGCGGGTGGCGTCGTACGCGTCGGCTTCCTTGTCGTAGTCGAGCACGCGGGTCAGTGCGCCCCGTGCGCCGGTGCGAGTTCCTCGACCCTTTGGGCGAGGCCGAAGTCGAGTTCGGTGACCTTGCCGCCCGCGCTGTGGGTGTTCACCGACAGGGAGACGGTGTTGTAGCCGAGGGTGAGGTCGGAGTGGTGGTCGAGCTCGTCCTGCACCTGGGCGATGTGGATGACCATCGCGGTCGCCGCGAAGTGCGAGCCGAGCCGGTAGGAGCGGGTGAGCCGGTCGTCCTCGACCGCCCAGCCCGGAAGCTCGGCCAGTCGGTCCTCGATCTCCTTCAGCGACAGCGGTTCGACGGGCATGGGCTCGCTCCTTCCTCGGCACCGGGTGCTTCTTCAGCGTGCCACAGCAACTGACTGCGGTCCTGGTCAGAAGCGTTCCCGGGGGCGGGCCTGAGAACCCTCCGGAACGGCTGCCCGCTCAGCGCTCTTGCAGGCGCTCCGCCGCCAGGTCGTCCGCGATCGCGGCGATCGTGGGCCTGCCTTCGACCCGCTCGACCCACTCGTGCGGCAGGCCGACGTCTCCGTGCACGGCGCCGAGCAGATTGCCGCAGATGGAGCCGGTGGAGTCGCTGTCACCCGAGTGGTTGACGGACAGCAGCAGGGCCTCCTTGACGTCCGGCTCGACGAGCGCGCAGTAGACGCCCATCGCCAGGGCCTGCTCGGCGACCCAGCCCGCGCCGAGGGACTGGAGCTTCTCCGCGGTCGGCGACCCCTGGGCGGCCAGGTCGAGGGCCCCCTCCAGGGCGGCGGTCGTCTCCTCGTGGCCGGGGTGGCGGGCCAGCAGCCGCAGCGTGCGCAGTACCGCGCCCTCCAGGGAGTCCCCCTCCACGACGTACGCCACGATCGCGGCCAGCGCGCCCGCCGCGTAGTAGCCGGTGGGGTGGCCGTGGGTGATCTGGGCGCCGCGGGCGGCCATCGCGAAGGCCCCGTCGGCGGAGTTGATCAGGCCGAAGGGGGCCGAGCGCATCACGGTGCCGCAGCCCTTGGAGTCGGGGTTGACCCGGCCCGGCGTGCCGTCGAGCTTGAGCATCGGGTCGGGATGGTACTTCTGGGCGACTCCGGAGAGGCAGGCGTTGCCGGGCGCGCGGCGGGAGTACAGCCAGGGCTCGTCGATCAGACCGCCCGTGGGGGCGCCGCCCTGCTCCGGGCCCGGCTTCGACTGGGTCTCCAGCCAGCGCTCGTACGCCTGGAACAGCATGTGCGACCAAGCACCGCCGATGCCCCTCGTCCGCTCCCGGGCGTGCGCCTGGATCAGGGCCTCGACCGTGAACAGGGTCATCTGTGTGTCGTCGCTGACCAGGCCCAGCGCGCCGTAGGCGCCGGGCACGAACCCCGTCACCCCGCGCTCCCCGTGGAGGGCACGGATACGGTCCAGGGAGTTGAACTCGACGGGATAGCCGAGGGCGTCACCGATCGCCCCGCCCAACAGGCAGCCGCGCACTCGGGCGCGGTACACCGCGGCGGTCTCCAGGGTCGGCTTCAACGGCCAGGTCATCTGCAGCGCTCCTCGACTACGGTCGTACGTATGACCATTGTCGCGACCGGAACCGCCACCCCCACGACCGGCCCCTCCGACAAGAGCGTCGGCCCCCTGCTCAGGGCCTGGCGCGAGCGCCGCCGGGTGAGTCAGCTGGAGCTGGCGCTGCGGGCCGACTCCTCGGCGCGGCACATCAGCTTCATCGAGACGGGCCGTTCGCGGCCGAGCGAGGAGATGGTGCTCAGGCTCGCAGAGCATCTGGACGTCCCGGTGCGGGAGCGCAACTCCCTGCTGCTGGCGGCCGGTTACGCCCCGCACTACCCGGAGACCCCGCTCGACTCGCCCGAGCTGGACGCCCTGCGCCAGGGCATGGAACGCCTCATCCAGTGCTACGAGCCCTACCCGGCGTTCGTCGTCGACTCGGTGTACGACGTGGTCGCGGCCAACCGGGGCATGACGATGTTCCTGGAGGGCGTCGCTCACGAGCTGCTCGAACCACCGCTGAACGCCATGCGGTTGACGCTGCACCCGGAAGGTCTCGCGCCGCGTATCCGCAACCTGCCGGAGTGGCGCGGGCATCTGCTCGCGCAGATGGAACGGGAGATCGCCCTGCACCGCTCCGCACCGCTGCGAGCCCTGTACGAGGAGGTGGCCGCCTACCCGGTGCCGCAGCCGGAGCACGGCCACGCCCCCGAACCGGCGGAACCCGTCCCCTACTTCGCGCTGCCGATGCAGATCGAGCACGAGGGCCGGACGCTGTCCTTCGTCTCGTCCATCTCCACCTTCAACACCCCCATGGACGTGACGGTCGCCGAGCTGGCCATCGAGACGCTCCTTCCGGCCGACCCGGCGACGGTCAAGTACCTCCAGTCGCTGATGCCCTGACGGACGTCCACCGGACGGCCCGCGTGGCGAGCGCCTCATCGCCGAACCCGTGAGACTGGCGGCGGAACATGACACACTGCTGCGCGGTTGCTTCGGCGCGTAGGGGAGGCGTGGCGTGAGTGAGCGGCGTCCCGCGCCGACCGTGGGCCAGGTGGTGCTCGGCAGGCGCCTGCAGGAACTGCGGGAGGCGGCCCGGCTCAAACGGGAGGAGGCCGCGCGCGTCCTGCGGGTGGCCCCCGCGACCGTACGGCGGATGGAGATGGCCGAGGTCGCCCTGAAGATCCCGTACGTCCAGGTGCTGCTGGAGACGTACGGCGTCCCGGACGACGAGGCGGCCGCGTTCGTCGCCCTGGCCGAGGAGGCCAACCGGCCGGGCTGGTGGCAGCGCTTCCACGACGTGCTGCCGGACTGGTTCAGCCTTTATGTGAGCCTTGAGGGCGCCGCCACGATCATCCGCTCCTACGAGCCGCACTTTGTGCCGGGGCTGCTGCAGACCGAGGACTACGCACGCGCCGTGATGGAGGCGGGCACGGTCGGGCAGACCGGTCCGCAGACCATCGACCGGCATGTGTCCCTGCGGATGGCCCGGCAGCGGCTGCTGGACCGTCCGGATCCGCCCCATCTGTGGGTGATCATGGACGAAACGGTTTTGCGTCGTCCGGTGAGCATCCGCGGCGAGGTGATGCGCGAGCAGCTGGACAAGCTGCTGGAGTTCGCCGAGCGGGACCGGGTCACGCTGCAGATCGCCGAGTTCAAGGACGGCCCGCACCCGGGGACGTACGCGCCCTTCACCCTGTTCCGCTTCGGCGAGCCCGAGCTGCCCGACATGGTCTTCACCGAGTATCTGACCGGCGCCCTGTACCTCGACTCGCGCACGGAGGTCTCCGCGCATCTGGAGGTCCTCGACCACATGACGGCGCGGGCCGCGTCGGCCCAGCGCACGAAGAAGATCCTGCGGGAGCACCGCGAGGACTTCTGAGCCACCCACCGCACCTGTCCGACCGGAGGAGAAGACCCCGCATGACCGGATCCGACGCCGCACCACAGATCGACACCAGCCGGCCGCACCCCGCCCGCGTGTACGACTGGTGGCTGGGCGGCAAGGACAACTACCCGGTGGACGAGGCGCTGGCCCGGAAGATCCTCGCCGTGGACAACAGCGCGGTGCGCGGGGCACGGGCCAACCGGCGGTTCATGCACCGGGCCGTCCGTGCCGTCGCCGAGGCCGGGAACCGCCAGTTCCTGGACATCGGCACGGGCATCCCCACCGAGCCGAATCTGCACCAGGTGGCGCAGGCCGTGGCGCCGGAGTCCCGGGTGGTGTACGCGGACAACGACCCGATCGTGCTGCGGCACGCCCAGGCGCTGCTGCGCGGCTCCGAGGAGGGCCGCACGGAATATGTGCACGCGGACGTGCGGGACATCGACACCCTGCTGCGGCAGGCCGCCGAGACGCTGGACTTCTCACAGCCGGTCGCGCTGTCGCTGGTGGCGCTGACCCACTACCTGGACGACGACGTCCACGACCTCCTGGCCAAGTACGTCGCGGCGCTCGCCCCGGGCAGCCATCTGATCCTTTCGCAGGTCACCCCCGACCTCAATCCGCAGGCCATCGCGAAGGCGGCGGGCGCCTTCCGCGCGAGCGGCACCCCGTTCTTCCCCCGCTCGATCACGGACTTCCAGCGCTTCTTCGAGGGCCTGGAGCTGCTGGGCCCCGGCGTGATCCCGGTGACCGGGTGGCGGCCGGAGGCCGAGGACGTGGCGGCGCAGACGGAGGGCGTCGTTCCGGTGTACGCGGGGGTCGCCCGCAAGCCCTGACCTCGTACACCCGTACGGGCGCCATGAACAGGTGCATCTCCCCGCCCGCCCCTAGCGTCGAAGCAGAGGGTGAGCAAGGGAGCGACACAGGTGGACGACACGCGAATACCGCCCGCCGGGCCGGAAGCGGCGCTGCTGGCCGCAGGACGCTTCTTCCGGCCAGGCGCCACCGCCACGGGCTCCTGCACACCGAAGGAGACCTGATGCCCTCGGACGCCGTGCTGTACCAGGCGGCAGCGCTCTGCCTGACCTATCCCGACGCCGAATTCCGCGCCCGGCTGCCGCTGCTGCGCGAGGCGGCCCCGCAGCTGCGGGGGTTCACCGACCATGCGGCCCTCACCCCGCCCGGGGAACTGGCCGCCCACTACGTCCAGGTCTTCGACTCCAGGAACCGGCACAGCCTCTGTCTGAGCTGGTGGCGGGACGAGGACATCCGGCGGCGCGGCCTGTCGCTGGTCCGCTTCAAGGACGTCTACCGCGCCGCCGGCCTGGAGTTCACCGGCGAGGAACCGCCGGACTTCCTGCCCGCGGTACTGGAGTTCGCGGCCCGCACCGGCGACACGGCCCTCCTCACGGAACACCGCCAGGGCCTCGGACAGCTCCGGGCCCGGCTCACCGACTTCGGTACCCCGTACGCATGCGTCCTGGATGCCGTATGCGCCACCCTGCCGATCCCGCACACGGAGGTTCGCTCATGACCACGCTCCTGTGGGGCGTTCTGCCGTATGTCGCCTTCGCCCTGCTCGTCGCCGGCCTGATCTGGCGCTACCGGTACGACAAGTACGGCTGGACCACGCGTTCCTCGCAGGTGCACGAGTCGAAGCTGCTGAACATCGCCTCCCCGGCCTTCCACTACGGCATCCTCTTCGTGCTGGCGGGCCACCTGGTGGGGCTGTTCGTCCCACGGTCGTGGACCGACTCGATCGGCGCCCGCGAGCACACGTACCACCTGTTCTCGCTCTACGGCGGCACGGCGGCCGGCGCGCTCGCCGTCGCCGGGATCCTGCTGATCATCCACCGGCGCCGTACGCACGCCCCGGTGTTCCGGGCGACGACCGTCAACGACAAGCTCATGTACGTCGTCCTGATCGCCGCCATCTGGATGGGCATGGCCGCCAAGCTCACCCATGTCTCCGGCGACGGCTACAACTACCGTGCGTCCATCGCCCCTTGGGCTCGCAGCCTGTTCACGCTCCAGCCGCGGACGGACCTGATGGAGGGCGTGCCGGTGCTGTACCGGGCCCACGCGACGATCGGCATGGCCCTGATCGCCCTGGTGCCGTACACCCGCCTGGTCCACCTGTTCAGCCCACCGGTGCAGTACCTGCTCCGCCCGTACGTGGTGTACCGCAGCCGCGGCCCCAGGCAACTGGGGCCGCGGCCGGAGCGCCGGAGCTGGGAGCGCACCGGCGTGTGACGGCTATGCCGCGCCGCCCTTCGTGTCGCGGTCCTCGTCGACGATCTCGGCGTCGACCACGCCCTCCTCGTCCTGCGGTGAGCTCTGCTGCTCGGTGCCGCTGCCGGAGGCGCCCTGGTCGGCCTGGGCGTACATGGCCTGGCCCATCTTCTGGCTGACGGTGGCGAGTTTCTCGACGCCGGTGCGCAGCTCGGTGGTGTCCGCGTTGCGTTCCAGCAGGCCTTTGAGTTCCGTGGCCGCGCTCTGCACCTCCGACTTGGTGTCGGCGGGGATCCGCTCCTCGTTCTCCCGGATGAACTTCTCGGTCTGGTAGACGAGTTGTTCGGCCTGGTTGCGGGTCTCGGCGGCCTCGCGGCGCTTGCGGTCCTCCTCGGCGTACTGCTCGGCCTCCCGCATCATGCGGTCGATGTCGTCCTTGGGGAGCGCCGAGCCGCCGGTCACCGTCATCTTCTGTTCGCGGCCGGTGGCGAGGTCCTTGGCCGACACATGCATGATGCCGTTGGCGTCGATGTCGAAGGCGACCTCGATCTGCGGGACCCCGCGGGGGGCCGGGGGCAGACCCGTGAGGTCGAAGACGCCCAGCTTCTTGTTGTACGCGGCGATCTCGCGCTCGCCCTGGTAGACCTGGATGCCCACCGAGGGCTGGTTGTCGGTGGCCGTGGTGAAGATCTCCGAACGCCGGGTCGGGATGGTCGTGTTGCGTTCGATCAGCTTCGTCATGATGCCGCCCTTGGTCTCGATGCCCAGGGACAGCGGGGTCACGTCGAGGAGCAGCACGTCCTTGACGTCGCCGCGGATGACGCCGGCCTGGAGGGCCGCGCCGACGGCCACGACCTCGTCGGGGTTGACGCCCTTGTGCGGGTCCTTGCCGGTGAGTTCCTTGACGAGGTCGGTGACGGCGGGCATCCGGGTCGAGCCGCCGACGAGGATGACGTGGTCGACCGCGGACAGCTTGATGCCGGCGTCCTTGACCGCCTGGTGGAAGGGGGTCTTGCAGCGGTCGAGGAGATCGGCGGTGAGCTCCTGGAACTGGGCGCGGGTCATCTTCTCGTCGAGGTGCAGCGGCCCCTCGGCGGAGGCGGTGATGTAGGGCAGGTTGATCGTCGTCTCGGACGAGCTGGACAGCTCGATCTTGGCCTTCTCGGCGCCTTCGCGCAGCCGCTGCACGGCCATCTTGTCGCTTGCGAGGTCGATGCCGTACTGCCCCTTGAACTTCTTGACGAGGTGCTCGACGATCCGCTGGTCCCAGTCGTCGCCGCCCAGGTGTGTGTCGCCGTTGGTGGCCTTGACCTCGATGACGCCGTCGCCGATCTCCAGCAGCGACACGTCGAAGGTGCCGCCGCCGAGGTCGAAGACCAGCACGGTCTGCTCCTCGCCGCGGTCGAGACCGTAGGCGAGGGCCGCGGCCGTCGGCTCGTTGATGATCCGCAGGACCTTCAGGCCCGCGATCTCCCCGGCCTCCTTGGTCGCCTGCCGCTGGGAGTCGTCGAAGTACGCCGGCACGGTGATCACCGCGTCCGTGACGTCCTCGCCGAGGTAGGACTCGGCGTCCCGCTTCAGCTTCTGCAGCACCCGCGCCGACAGCTCCTGCGCCCGGTAGCGGGTGCCGTCCACGGAGCCCTGCTCGGGGAAGCGCCAGCTCGCGTCGCCCATGTGCCGCTTCACGGAGCGGGCGGTCCGCTCCACGTTGGTCACGGCCTGCCTTTTCGCGACCTCCCCGACGAGCACCTCGCCGTTCTTGGCGAAGGCCACGACCGACGGTGTGGTCCTGGCCCCCTCCGCATTCGCGACGACGGTGGGTTCGCCGCCCTCCAGCACGGCCACCACCGAGTTCGTGGTCCCCAGATCGATCCCGACCGCACGTGCCATCTCCGTCCCCTTCCGCCAGGGCACTCCTCACACACCAGCACAAAACTTGAGTGCGCTGTTGTCAATGCCGCGTACTCCGGGTACCCGGAAACGACGGTGCCGCGCCCCCTGTCCCGGGAGCGCGGCACGAACGACGTCAAGGACGCAGGGGTGTCAGGAAAGCTTGGCCGACAGGGTGATCGTCGTGCCGGTGAGGGCCTGGCTGACGGGGCAGTTCTTCTTGGCGTCCTCGGCGGCGGCGACGAACGCGTCGTTGTCGATGCCGGGGACCGTGCCCTCGACGGACAGGTGGATGCCCGTGATGCCCTCACCCGGCTGGAAGCTCACGTCGGCCGACGTGACGAGCTTGGTGGGCGGCGTGCCGGCGCCGTTCAGGGCGTGCGACAGCGCCATGGAGAAGCAGCTGGAGTGCGCGGCGGCGATCAGCTCCTCGGGGCTGGTCTTGCCGTTCGCGTCCTGGGAGCGCGAGGCCCACGTGACGGGCTGCGCCGCGATGGCACCGGAGGAGTCGAAGTTGACGACCCCGTTGCCCTCGATCAGGTTGCCTTCCCAGACGGTGTGTGCGGAGCGCGTGGTGGCCACAGTGAGTCCTTCCGGATTCCGGGGGTTTCTTGCGATCCCATCCGATCACATTCCGGCTCGTCGCACCCGGAAGACCGGCTAGGCGGCCCGCTCCTCCTGCTCCGTGCCCACCGGGACCTGGGGGCCGTTGGTCTCGCGCAGCCAGCGGCGCAGGACGCGGTGCACCTGCTCCGCGCCGACGAGGTCGCAGCCGTCCTCGACCGGCGGCGAGAAGGCGACAGGCGACAGCAGGAAGGGCCGGCTCTGCGCGCCGCCGAGCCCGCCGTGCGAGCCGATCTGTTCCTCGAAGGCGAGAACCTCGCCGTCCGCCGGGTCGTGGAAGGAGTTGACCATGATGTCGGCGGTGTGCGGGAAGGAGTGGGTGCGGCGCACGGCGTCGGCGGCGCCGGGCCCGAACGCCTCCAAGGGGCCGGGTTCGTCATCGAGTTGGTCGAGGGGTATCTCGGCGCCGTACGCGCCCAGCACCACCCCGCCGTGTATTTCGCTGCGGACGAGCAGGAAGCCGACGCCGGGATGGTTGGCGAGGGTGGTCAGCAGCGCGGGGTGGCGGGCGTCGATCTCCTCCTTGCTCATCCGGTGCGGCACGTCCGGGAAGGAGACCAGGCCGAGGTTGCCGGAGGCCAGCACGAGCGGCTCCGAGCGGCGGGAGGGGCGGTGCTGCTCGCCGCCCTCCTCGACGGGTCTGCGCAGCGCGGCCCGCACGGCCGCTCGGGCCTCCGCCCCGCTGTGCGTGCGCTGCGCCCTGCGCGGCACGGGCAGCCCGCAGCCGGCCCGCACCAGATCGCCGAGGCCCAGGCCGTAGCGGGAGCGGAAGGTCTCGCCGGGGCTCTGACCGTGGTCGGACAGCACCACGATCCGGTACGGCCGCGGGGCGTGCTCGGCGACGTTCGCGATCAGGGCCAGGGCGCGGTCGAGGCGTTCGAGGACCTTCTCCGCGTCGCGGCTCGTCGGCCCGGAGTGGTGCGCCACTTCGTCGTACGCCACCAGGTCGGCGTAGACGGCGGTGCGTCCGGCGAGCATGTCGCCCATCACCGCGGCGACGACGACGTCCCGTTCGACGACGGTCGCGAAGGCGCGGACGAAGGGGTAGAGGCCGCCGCGTGCGACGCGCGGGCGCTGCTTCCTGACCCGCGCCCGGGCGGACTCGCCCATCTCGCGGCCGACTTCGGCGACGAAGGACAGGGCGGTGCGCACGGCGTTGGCCGGGTCGGAGAAGTACGCGAAGTAGCCGGCCCGGGACCGGTTCTCCCGGCCGCGGCGACGGGTGGCGATCGACAGCACCAGGGCCTGCTCGTCGGCGCCGCCGCTGAAGAGGTTGCCGCGGCTCGCGCCGTCGGCGGTGAGCAGGCCGCCGTCGCCGGTGTGCTCGACGGCCCGGCGCTGGAGTTCGGCGGCGCTGGTCGGCCGGTTGCAGACCATCACCTCGCGGGTGTCCTTCTCGTACCAGCGGAAGGCCGGGACGTCGTGGTTGCTGCCGTGCAGGATGCCCAGCTGGCTGGCGCCGGTCTGGCTGGACCAGTCGGTGCGCCAGGGGGTGAGCCGGTGGGTGGTCCCCAGCCACCGGGCGACGGTGGGCATCACGCCCTTGCCGACCGCGGCCAGCAGTACGTCGTGGCCGACGCCGTCGAGTTGCAGGAAGACCGTGCCCGGGGCGGACGGGCCGGGCGGCAGACGTCTGCGACGGCGGTCGGCGAGGCGGTAGAGGCGCCGCCGGTACGCGTCGTCGTCGCGCACGGCCAGGGCGGCGCCGGTCGCGGAGGCCACGGCGGACATCACGGCGGCCACCACCACGGCCGTCTCCGGGGCCGCCTCGGCGCTGCTGGCCGGATTCAGCCGCAGGGCGACCAGCAGCAGCGACCCGTTCAGGACGAAGACGAGCAGGCCCAGCACCAGCGCCGGCACGAGCAGCAACAGCCGTACGAGCAGCGGCCAGACCAGGGCGGACAGCACACCGAACGCGCCGGCGCCGAACGCGGCGGTGACGGCGATGTGGGTGGCGCTCTCGCCGTCGGCGGACTGCAGCCGGAAGTCCGGCAGGATCCCCGCGAGCACGAGCATGGTGACCGTGGAGACCGCCCACACCGCGACGCTGCGCCCGATCTGACTGGCGGCCCGCCGCCAACGCCCGCCACGCACGCCCAGCCCCCTCACGTCCCGGCCCGTCGTCGGTGCGGGCCTGTACTTCAGACTGTCACACGGGTCGGACAATGCGGTCCGTCACCGGGAGCGGGGCTCAGCGCCCGTCGTAGCCCGCCGTCGGCATCGACAGCCGCCGGTGCACCCTGGCCTTCATCTGGGCGTCGTAGCAGGGCTCCTCGAACCCGACCGTCTCCACCCGCACCCCGCGCCGGGCGCACTCGGCGGTGAACTCCTCGACGGACGACAGCGCGCTCGCCAGCACCCGGCGGCTGGGCGCCACGAACAGGTCGATCCCCGGCCGGACGCCGTCCCACAGCACACGGTGGTCGGCGCGCAGTCCCCGCACCAGCAGTTCCCGGCTGACGATGTAGCCCCGCTCGGCGGCCCAGCGGGCGCACATCGCGTGCTGGCTGCGGGAGTCCACCAGGAAGGGATCGTCGTCCAGCTCCTGCAGCGGCGTCAGACTCGCGATCGCCGTGACCCGCACCGGTCCCATGGCGTCCCCCTCACCTCCGGGTTTCGGCGCCGACCCTACTCCTGCCCGTAGGCTTCGGGGAGTCGCGCGAAGGAGGCAAAGAGGTGCCGGTGGAGATCACCTGGTGGGGTCACGCGACGTGTACGGTCGCGGACTCGGGCGTACGGCTGCTCACGGACCCTCTGTTCGCGCGCCGTCTCGCCCATCTCCGCCGCCGTCGCGGGGCACTGCCACCGCCCGGCGCCCGGCGCGCGGATGTGGCGCTCGTGTCGCATCTGCACGCCGACCACCTGCACGTCCCGTCGCTGATGCGACTCGCGGAGGGCACACGCCTGCTGGTGCCCCGGGGCGCACCCCGGGCCGTGCCGGGACTGCGCCGGCTCGCCCATCTCACCGTGAGCGAGGTGGCGCCCGGGGACCGGGTGACGGTCGGTGACGTGGTCGTACGGGCCGTTCCCGCATGGCACGACGGGCGGCGGCTGCCGCTCGGTCCGCATCGCTCGCCCGCTCTCGGCTATGTGATCGAGGGCGAGGCGCGGACGTACTTCGCCGGGGACACGGGGCTGTTCGACGCGATGGAGCAGGAGGTCGGGCCGGTCGACGTGGCGCTGCTGCCGGTGGGCGGCTGGGGGCCCTACCTCGGCACCGGGCATCTGGATGCGGGGCGGGCGGCCCAGGCGCTGGCCCGGCTGGCGCCGCGCAGTGCGGTGCCGGTGCACTACGGCACGTACTGGCCGATCGGTATGGACGCCGTGCGCCCCCATGAATTCCATGCGCCCGGCGACGAGTTCGTGCGCCTCGCGGCGGAGCACGCGCCGGATGTCGAGGTGCACCGGCTCGTCCACGGGGAGAGTGTGCGCCTGGAGGTCGCTCGGTGACGTGGCTTGCCGCTACGGCGGCGATCGTGCCGCCGGAGTCGACGCAGCGGGCGATCGGTTATCCGTCGCTGTTTCTGCTGGTGCTGTTCGGGGCGCTGGTGCCGGTGATTCCCACGGGGGCGCTGGTGAGTTCGGCGGCCGTGGTCGCCTTTCATCAGACGGCGCCGTTCGCGTTGGCGCTGGTGTTCGTGACGGCGTCGCTGGCGGCGTTTCTCGGGGATGCGGCGCTGTACTGGCTGGGGCGGCGCGGGATGAGGTCGAAGAACGGGTCGCGGTGGCTGAAGGCGATTCGGGCGCGGGCGCCGGAGGAGCGGCTTGCGCAGGCGCAGTCGAAGTTGGCCGAGCACGGGATTGCCGTACTGGTGCTGTCCCGGCTGGTGCCCGCTGGGCGTATTCCTGTGATGTTGGCTTGTCTTATGGCCGAGTGGCCGTTGCGGCGGTTTGCCCGAGGGAACCTGCCGGCGTGTCTGGCGTGGGCCGTCACGTATCAGGTGATCGGGATTCTGGGCGGGTCGCTGTTCAAGGAGCCCTGGGAGGGTGTGGTGGCGGCGGTCGCGCTGACCGTGGTGATCAGCGCGGCGCCGAGCGTGTGGAAGCGGGTTCGGTCTGCCGGGTGAGGGTGCGACAAGGGCGCTACAGGACCCGGGAGGCTCCCACGGGGAGGTCCCAGAGGTCATTGCGATTCAGGCCCGCCTTCTCCCAGGCCGTGCGCACCCGTGTGAGCGGTTCGAGCACCGGTTCCGCCGAGAGGATGAACGTGCCCCAGTGCATCGGGGCCATCCTCTGCGCGCCGAGGTCCTGGGCTGCGCGTACCGCCTCCTCCGGGTCGCAGTGGACGTCACTGAGCCACCAGCGGGGGTCGTAGGCGCCGATGGGGAGGAGGGCGAGGTCGATGCCCGGGTAGCGCTCGCCGATCCGGGAGAACCAGTGGCCGTATCCCGTGTCACCCGCGAAATGGACGCGTTGGCCGTCGGGGGCCGTCAGTACCCAGCCGCCCCACAGGGAGTGGCAGGCGTCGGTGAGGGTGCGCTTGGACCAGTGGTGGGCGGGGACGAAGTCGAAGCGTACGCCGCCGAGTTCGGCCGCCTCCCACCAGTCCAGTTCGGTGACGGCGGTGAAACGGCGGCGGTGGAACCAGCGGGCGAGGCCTGCCGGGACGAACACCGGGGTGGTGCGCGGGAGTCGGCGCAGGGTGGGGGCGTCCAGGTGGTCGTAGTGGTTGTGGCTGATGACGACCGCGTCGACCGGCGGCAGCGACTCCCAGGGGATTCCGACCGGGGTGATACGGGCGGGGGTGCCGAGGATGCGGCGGGACCACACGGGGTCGGTGAGGACGGTCAGGCCGCCGATCCGGATGACCCAACTGGCGTGTCCCGCCCAGGAGACGGCGACGGTACGGGCGTCCACGCGAGGCAGCGGAGCGGGTGCGAAGGGGAGCCGGGGGATGTCGGCCAGGCCCTCGTGCCCTGGGCGGATGGAGCCCTCGCGGGCGAAGCGGGCCATGGCTTTGAGGCCGGGCAGCGGGGCGGTCAGGCGGTCGTGGAAGGTGCGCGGCCACACCCGGCGCTCGCCCAGCGGGCGGGGTTCGGCGAGCGGCGGAAGTGCGGGAGCCGAGCCTGGCCCGGACACCGTCCCGTCGGCTTCCCGGGTGGCCGTGCCCGTGCTCGTGGTGGTGGTCGACTCGGACTGTTGCGTCATCGAGGAGGCTCCCATCGCTGAGCGTCGTCGCGGAGATCGTCGAAGACCGACTTCACATGGCTCAACGCGCGTTGCACGTGTGGCAGTTCCAACGGCGCGGGTGAGGTGAGACATTCCATGCGTTCCTCGTCCGTGCGGCCCAGCAGGGGGCCGGTGGACAGACGGACGCGCAGGGCGCCTAGTTCGTCGCCGAAGCGGTGGCCGCCCGGTGCGGGCATGCCGAGCCGGGCGGCGAGGAAGTCCTCCAGTTCCTGTGCGTCGCCGACTCCGTGCTCGGAGAGCGCGGAGCGCAGCGGGCCGAGGTCGGCGTAGAGGTGGCGGCCGGCCTGCGGGGGGCGGGACAGGGTGCCCGCCGCGACGACCGCCGCGTGCAGGGCGGCGGCCACGCGCGCGTGCAGACGCACGGCGGCCGCCACGCGCGCGGTGACGGGCTCCGGCTCCCCGAGCGCATGGGCGGCCGGGGCGGCGAGGGGGCCGGCGATGCGGGCGCCGAGCGCGGTGAGCACGTCGAGCACGCGCGCGTGGAGGTCGGCGCCCGTGTCACCCGCCGGGAAGCGGGCCACCGCGGCCGGCCAGCCGGGCGGCAGCAGCGCGCCGGCCAGGTCGGTGACGACGGTGACCTGGTCGGGCAGCATCTCGGCGGGGCTGAGCAGCACGGTGTCGTGCGGTGCGTGCAGGGTGTCGCGCCAGGTCTCGTCGCTGACCAGGTGCAGTCCCTCCCCGGCGGCGGCTTCCACGCACTCGTGCAGGACCTCGGGCGGAGCGACCGTGGCGGTGGGATCGTCGGCGACCGACAGCACGAGCAGCCGCGGGTCGCCGCCCTCGGTGCGCACCCTGCGCACGGTCTCCAGGAGGGCGTACGGATCCGGGACGCCACCGCACTCGGCCGGTGTCGCCACATGGAAGACGGGTCTGCCCAACAGACGTGCGTACGGCGCCCACCAGGCCGCGCAGGGCCTCGGCACCAGGACGTCGCCGCCGAGTGCGGCGGTCAGTGCGAGCAGCAGGGCGGGGGCGCCGGGGCCGGCGGCCACGCGGTCGGGTGCGGCGGACAGGCCGCGCCGCTCCCAGTATCCGCACGCGGCCTCGATCAGCTCGGGTCCGCCGCCGATCGGCTCCCCTTCGGCCCGTGCGGCGGCCGCGGCGAGCACGGCGGTGAGCTCGGGCGGCACGGGCAGCCCGTCCTCGGGCAGCGGCGGCCCGTAGCGGACGGGGCCGTGGCCTTCCGGGTCCGTCCGCCGCATGCGTACCTCCGCGCAGTCCCTGTGCCGTGTCCGTCGCCGTGCTCCGAGTACCCAGAGTGCCGCTGTCGCATCGGAGTGCGCACGGGTTTCACCGGTCGTCCGGCGGGTCAGCGGTCCCAGACGGAGTCCTTCGGCCACAACCGGTAGGTGGCGGCGCCCAGTGCGCAGGCGATCAGGAGGCCGCCCGCGACGAGGGCGGGCACGGAGTCGGAGAAGGTGCCGCCCGCACCGGCCTCCACCCCGTGCTGCCTGCCGTCCTGCGGGTCGTGCTCCCGCCCGTTCTGCATGCCCGCGCCGCCGCAGGAGTCGGAGCCCGGCCCGGTGCAGGGCCGACCTTGGTCATGGCCGCCGCCGTCCCCGGCTTCGCCGCCGACGGTGCCTCCGCCGAGATCTGCGCCCTCACCGCCGCCGTTGTCTCCGCGCCCGCCACCACCCCCGTCGTCGCCGCGCCCGCCGCCGCCGCTGTCGCCGACCGGACCACCGTCACTCCCGCTCTCACCGGGCGCGGCACCGTCGCTGCCGTCGCCGCGGTTCACGCGGGAAGCGGCGCTCGACGTCTTGCCCTTGGCGCCGGGCGCCGTCGCGCAGGTTCCGTCGGCCCTCGCGGGGTTCCCGCTCCTGGCGTGGGTCTGTGAGATGGCGTCGAGGGTGGCGGGCGGCGGTCCGCCGGTGGCTTCGCAGGCGACCGAGACGGTGACGCTGCCGCCCGGGGAGACGCTGCTCGGGCCGGCCCCTGCGGCCGAGTCCGCGTAGGCGGCCGAGGCGAAGCCGAGGGTGGCGCCGGCCAGGGCTGCGACGGACAGGACACGGGCGGTGCGAGGCATGGGGAGGGCTCCTTCGACGGGTGACTCCTCAGGAGCACGGAGTCGTGCCCCATAGCCCATCACAGCCCGCCCGGCGGTCAGGCGCGCGCGGCCGAGCCCCATTCGCGCTACAGGGACGGCCGAGCGGGTGACACGGCCCTCCCCGTCGCGCAGGGACCAGGAGCCCGGTGCACGGCGCTCAGTTCAGCAACGCGGCCAGCTCCCTCTCCAGCCCCCGCCCCCGCCGTTCGACCACCGCCGCCGCCACGTCGGACAGCTTGCGGTTGCTGCCCTGCGAGAGGCGGCGCAGCACCCCGAACGCCGCGTCCGCGTCACAGCCCAGGACGTGCATGACGATGCCGCAGGCCTGGTCGACGAGGGGCCGGGAGCGCAGGGCGGTGCCGAGCTGGTCGAGCTCGGTGAGCGCGGCGCCGTAGGAGCGGTCGCGGACCAGGCAGGTCATGGCGAAGTCACCGAGAGCGCGGGCGGGCCCGTGCGGGGCGTCCTCCAGGGCGCCGGGCCGGAAGCTGTAGAGGCTGAGTGTCACCGCCAGGCCGGAGCGCCGGAAGGGCAGTGTCACGCTGGAGCGCACACCGGAGTCGAGCGCGAGGGCGCGGTAGTCGGGCCAGCGGTCCTCGCGCAGCAGATCGGGGCAGCGGGCGGGCTCCCCGCGTTCCAGGGCGGCCGGGATGGGCCCGTCCCCGGAGCGCAGCTGCACGGCGACGAGCGGGGCGAGGTCGGGATGGGTGACGGCCGCGGGCCGCTCGCTGCCGCCCTCGGCCACCATTCCGCTCGCTCCACAGCACTCGACGGTGCAGCGTGCGGCCTCCTCGACCAGTTCCGACAGCCGCCGCCCGGGGAGGGCGGGTTCGGTCGCCTCCGCTCCCCAACGACGGGTGTGAGGCCCGGTGTCCGGCATGGTGCACTCCTCCTCTCCCCCGCCCGCCTTCCCCTTCACCCGGTCCGAAAACGGTGGTCTTGAACGGGAGTCGCGCTACGTTCGTCGCATGACGCAGACGGACGAGTTCGGGGAAGACCTTGCGGATTTTGTACGCCGCGTCGCGGAGCTGAAATCGGCGCGGTCCTTGTCGGGCGGGGACCTGCCCACGGTGCTGGACGCCGCGATCTTCGAACTCGACCATGTGGTCGGCCAGTTGTGGCCCCGGTACGAGCGGCTCTCGGAAGCAGGCCCGGCCCGCACCCGCGCCTCCGCGGACCGTCAGGAGCAGCAGTTGCTGCGTGCCGTGTTCCAGCGCCTTCCGCTGCCGGTCGCGCTGGTCGACAAGGAGACGGTGGTGCGGCGGCTGAACGGCGCGGCTACCGCCTTCACCGGTGTGCGGGCCGGTTATGCCACGGGCCGCCCGCTGACCGGCTTCCTCGCGCATGCCGACCGGGCCGCGTTCCGTTCGCAGGCCGCCGCGGTGGCCCGCGGCGAGGGCGACCGCAGTCTCACCGTCCGCCTCCAGCAGCAGCCGTCCGTCCCGGTGCACGCCACGCTGGCGGCCGTACGCCCGAGCGGCGAGCCCCGCGCGACGGTCCTGGTGGTGCTGCAGCCCGGCGGCCCCGGCGCCCCCGTCGCACCGGCGGACCCGCCCGTGCGGCAGCTGCCGGACCTCGCCGAGACGACCCGGCACGCGGCCGTGATGGACCTCCTGGACGCGATGACCACGGCGCTGCTCACCACGGACCGGCAGGGCGCCCCGGAGGCGGCGGCGCGGGTCCTGCACGGCGGGTTCGCCGACTGGGTGATCGCCGACGCGGGGGCGGACGGCCTGACGCGCGCTGCCGTACTGGCCCCGCCGGACGGGGACGCGGCCGCGCTCGAAGGGCAGGATCCGGCCGACTGCCCCCTGGTCGTCGAGACGGCCCGGACCGGGTCCCCGGCTCTGCAGATCCGTCCGCCGGACCCGGATGCGTTCGGCGGGACCGAGACCGGCGCCCCCGTCCTCGTAGCGGCGAACGTCACCTCACTGCTGTGTGTGCCGCTGAAGGACGGGGACGCCGTGCGGGGCGTGCTCACGTTGTTCCGGTGCGGGCCCCGGCTGGCCTTCTCGATGGCGGAGGCGCAGGCGATGGACCTGATGTCGCGCCATCTGGCGCTGGCTATGCGGCCTCGTGCATGATCTGGTCCCGCATCCGGGTGCAGCAGCGGCTGATCAGCCGTGACACATGCATCTGGGAGATGCCGAGCTGCTCGGCGATCCGGCTCTGCGTCATGTCGCCGAAGAACCGCATGTACAGGATGGCGCGCTCCCGTTCGGGAAGCGCGGCCAGCCGCGGCTTGACGGACTCGCGGTCCACGACGGTGTCCAGTGCGGGGTCGGGCGAGCCGAGGGCGTCGCTCAGCGAGTAGCCGTCCTCGCTGCCGGGCAGTTCGGCGTCGAGCGAGAGCGCGGTGAAGCTCTCCAGCGCCTCCAGCCCGACCAGGACGTCCTCCTCGCTCATGTTGGCGTGCTCGGCGATCTCCGCGACCGTGGGCCTACGGCCCGAGATGGTCTGGGAGAGGTCCTGGGTGGCGAACCGGACGCGGTTGCGCAGGTCCTGGACCCGGCGCGGTACGTGCAGGGTCCACATGTGGTCGCGGAAGTGCCGTTTGATCTCGCCGGTGATGGTGGGCACGGCGTAGCTCTCGAAGGCGTTGCCGAGTTCGGGGTCGTACCGGTCGACGGCCTTGACCAGGCCGAGGGCGGCGACCTGTCGCAGGTCCTCGTAGCTCTCGCCGCGGCTGCGGAAGCGTCCCGCGAGGCGTTCGGCCATCGGCAGCCAGGCCTCCACGACCTGCTCGCGCAGCGTGTCGCGCTGCTGGCCCGGGGGGAGCTTGGCGAGCTTGCGGAAGGCGTCGGCGGTGTCGGGGGCGTCGTCGTGCGGGTGGTGCTTCGCGCTCACTTTGGTGGGCATGGTGCGTCGCAACTCCCTTGAAGGTGCTCTGGGGTGGACGGTCACCGTGGGAGTGCGGCCGCACGTTCGAGACAGGCGCGACCTGGGCGGCTCAGGGGCCGTTCCCACGGACGTGCCTCCTGTCCGAAGCACTGGACTGCGCCTGCCCCGGGCCCCGGGCCGCAAACACCCCCGTATGTTTTCCGGGCGCCCACCGGGTGACTCGGCCCGCAGACGACAGCTGCCCGATCACGTCAAGGCCCGGGAGGTCGACACATGAGCACCAAGGTCTCCGACCACGTCCTGCAACGACTGCGCGAGTGGGGCGTGGACCATGTCTTCGGCTACCCGGGGGACGGCATCAACGGCCTGCTGGCCGCCTGGGGCCGGGCCGAGAACAAGCCTCGTTTCGTCCAGTCCCGGCACGAGGAGATGTCCGCGTTCGAGGCGGTCGGCTACGCCAAGTTCAGCGGCCGTCTCGGAGTGTGCGCGGCGACCTCGGGACCCGGTGCGATCCACCTGCTCAACGGCCTGTACGACGCCAAGCTCGATCATGTGCCGGTGCTTGCGATCGTCGGTCAGACGCACCGCACGGCGATGGGCGGCTCGTACCAGCAGGAGGTCGACCTGCACACCCTGTTCAAGGACGTCGCCTCGGACTTCGTGGAGACGGTGACGGTCCCCGAGCAGCTCCCGAACGTCATCGACCGCGCGATCCGCACCGCGTACGCGCGCCGCGCCCCCACGGCGATCATCATTCCCGGTGACGTCCAGGAGCTGGACTACTCCGCGCCCACGCACGAGTTCAAGATGGTGCCCTCCAGCCTGGGCCGCAGCTCCTGGACGGCGGTTCCGTCCGAGGAGTCGATCCAGCGGGCGGCCGAGATCCTCAACTCCGGTGACAAGGTGGCGATCCTGGTCGGCCAGGGCGCCGCCGGGGCACGCGCCGAGGTCGAGCGGACCGCCGAACTGCTGAAGGCGGGCGTTGCCAAGGCACTGCTCGGCAAGGACGTCCTCAGCGACGAACTCCCCTACGTCACCGGCTCGATCGGCCTGCTGGGCACCCGCCCCTCGTACGAGCTGATGCGGGACTGCGACACCCTGCTGACCATCGGTTCCTCCTTCCCGTACACGCAGTTCATGCCGGAGTTCGGCAAGGCGCGCGGGGTGCAGATCGACATCGATCCGCACATGGTCGGGATGCGTTATCCGTACGAGGTGAATCTCGTCGGCGACGCGAAGGCGACCCTTCAGGCCCTCATCCCGCTGCTGAGCGAGGACCGCGGCCGCGAGTGGTACGACCAGGTGTGCGCGAACGTGACGCGCTGGCGCGAGGTGATGGGGCGGCGGGCGGAGCTGTCGGCCGATCCGATCAACCCGGAGTACGTCGCACATGCGCTGGACCCGCTGCTGCCGGCCGACGCGATCGTCAGCTCCGACTCGGGCTCGGCGGCCAACTGGTACGCACGCCATCTGACGATGAAGCCGGGCATGCGCTCCTCGCTGTCCGGCACGCTCGCGACGATGGGCTGCGGGGTGCCGTACGCGATCGGTGCGAAGTTCGCGCACCCGGACCGGCCCGCGATCGCGCTGGTCGGGGACGGTGCGATGCAGATGAACGGCATGGCGGAGCTGATCACGGCGGCCAAGTACCGCGACCTGTGGGAGGACCCGCGGCTGGTCGTGGCCGTGTTCAACAACCACGACCTCAACCAGGTGACCTGGGAGATGCGGGCCATGGAGGGCGCTCCCTCCTTCCTGCCCTCGCAGGAGATCCCGGACGTGCAGTACGCCGCGTTCGCCCGTTCGCTGGGTCTGACCGGTATCCGGGTGGAGAAGCCGGAGGACGTCGAGGCGGGCTGGCGGGCCGGCCTGGAGGCGGACCGCCCCGCGGTGATCGAGTTCCTGACCGACCCTGCGGTCCCGCCGATCCCGCCGCACGCCACCTGGGAGCAGATGGAGGCCACGGCCGCCTCGATCCTGAAGGGCGACGCGGACCGCGGCTCCATGATCAAGCAGGGTCTGAAGGCGAAGGTGCAGGAGTTCCTGCCGGGCAAGGAGAAGCAGTAGTCCCGTCGGACTCCGCCGCCGGCAACACCGTTGATCGGCATGTCACCGGCACATAGGTTCCGGGCATGACGCATGTACGGATCGGTGTGATGTACGACCGCGCCTGGGCGCCGGAAGAGCTGCCCGGGTTCGCGCGGCGGGCCGAGGCTCTCGGGGTGGACGACCTGTGGGTGGTCGAGGACCTCGGGTGGAACGGCGGGGTGTCGGCGGCGGCGATCGCCCTGGGAGCGACGGAGCGCATCCGGGTGGGCCTCGGCATCGCGCCCGCCCCGCTGCGCAGCCCGGCCCTGCTGGCGATGGAACTGGCCACGCTGGCACGGGTGTTCCCTGGGCGGCTGGTGGCCGGGATCGGGCACGGGGTGCGGGAGTGGATGGCCCAGGCGGGCGTCGCGCCGCGCTCGCCGCTCGCCCTGCTGGAGGAGACGATCACTTCGGTGCGCACGCTGTTGCGCGGGCAGCGGGTGGAGCTGGCGGGACGTGAGGTGCGTCTGGAAGGCATCGAGTTGGTGCATCCGCCGACCGAGGTGCCACCGGTGGTCGCCGGTGTCGTACGGCCCCGATCCCTCGAACTGTCCGGCCGGGTAGCGGACGGCACCGTGATCACCGAGGGCCATGGACCCGGTGACCTGGAGAACGCCCGCGCGCTGACCGCCAAGGGCGGCGCCGCGCCCGAGCACACCCTGACGGTCCTCGCCTTCGCCTCCGTCGGTGACGACGCCGACGAGGTGGCCCGTGCCCTGCGGCCGCACATCGAAGGTCACGCCGACTGGCTCGGCCGCCCGCAGGACGAGGTGTTCACCATCGCGGGACCCGCCTCGCGGGCCGCCGAACGGATCGGCGAGCTTTCGGCGGCCGGTGCGGACACGGTCGTCCTGCGGATCGCCGGCGCGGAGCCGCTGCGGCAGTTGGAGGCCCTCCTGGAGGCGGCCGGGCGTCGGGGCTGAAGGTCAGCTAGGAGAGTGCGGGGAAGGGTGGCGGCGGCGCCTGCGTTGCGCGGTCCTGAGCGCACCCGTCCCTGAAGCAACCACCCGGACCGGGCGTCGCGGGACCTGCAGGACCGGGAGTGGCACTGTCGCACCGAGTGGGCCGACCGGGGCTTCATCACTCGGGTCGGCCTTCTTCACGGGCAGCAGGAACTCCTCGTAACGGCCGAGTGCAAGCACCATGCCGAGCATGAGAAGCGGGATGATCACGGCAAGGAGTGCCATGGCCGATTCCTCCCCGAGGATGTGCGTGGAGGGCGGGTGTCGGGTTCCCGGCTTTCGGGCCGCAAACCCTGTGTCGCCCTCCGGTCTTCGGGTACGCGGAGCCCACCCCCGAAGATCTGGAGGGAGTCATGCAGCGAGGCAGTGACCGGCTGAGCGTCCACCGCGACGAAGAGATGAAGCACGAACTCCAGGGTCTGCTCCGGTCCGGGCACCCCACGCGGACCGAGGAATGGCACGACCCGGAGCCCACCGCCGACGACGACCCGGAGGTCGCGGGCGGTCCGATCGCACCGGGACGCTCCCGCGCGTCCCTGGCCGCGGTCCGTACGGAACTGGCCCGGCACCTGAACCGCCACGTGTTCCCCGCGGGCCCCCGCGAACTCGTCCAGGCACTGCGCCGCGCGTACGCGCCCGACGCCCTGATCGAGCCCGTGGAGCGGCTGCCCCGCACGGCGCGCTACAGCACCGTCCAGGAGCTGGCGGAGGCCCTCGCCGGGGAGCGACGGGCGTAGACCGGCACGCGGCCGGATCCTGCGGTCGCCGGAGTACGAGGGTCCGCCGCGGCGCATGGGCCCCGGGCCCGGGGGTACTGCGGGCGGCGTCACCCCGACGACGGCCCTGGGCCGGGAACGGAGGAAGGACCGACAGTGATGGCAGCGAGCGCGGATTTCGTCAGGGAGGTCATGACACCGGGCGTGGTCGCCGTCCGCCCGGACGCGTCACTCGTCGAGGCGGCGCAGCTGATGCGGTCGCAGGGCATCGGCGATGTGCTGGTGGCCGACGGGCAGCAGGTCGTGGGCGTGCTCACCGATCGTGACATCACGGTGCGGGCGGTGGCTGACGGCGTCGATCCGCTGACGGTGAGCGCACAGTCCGTGTGCACCCCGGATCCGGTGCTGGTCGGCCCGGACGATCCGGTTTCGGCCGCGGTGGCGCTCATGCGCGCGCACGCCGTCCGCCGGCTGCCGGTCGTGGAGGACGGGCTGCCGGTCGGGATGGTGAGTCTCGGCGATCTGGCCACGGTGCAGGACCCGGACTCGGCACTCGCCGAGATCAGTCTTGCCGTGCCGGACGGCCGGGGCGGCGTATGAGCCGGGACCAGGCCGCCGAGATCAGCGCCACCGGTGTCACCGTCGACGTCGGTGATGTGACCACCCGCTATCTGCTGTACGGGCTGCTGCCGGGCTGGTTCGTGCCCGGTCTCGCGGACTGGGTGATGCACCGGCGCAGCCGCATCGAGGACACGGCGGGCACCAAGGAGTCGTTGATCCACTCGCTGATGATGGCGGAGGTCGGCATCCCCATCGCGCTGACCTTGCGCTACGAGGTCAACCCGCTGCTCCTGGCGGTGCAGTTGGGCGGCGCCGCGGTGCATGAGGCGACCGCGCTGTGGGACGTGCGTACGGCGGTGAAGAGCGACCGTGAGGTCACCCCGCTGGAGCAGCACATCCACAGCTTCCTGGAGTCGCTGCCCTACGGCGCGCTGTCCGCGCTGATGTGTCTGCATGCCGACCAGGTCAAGGCACTGCTGCGCGGCGGCGCGGGCCGCGCCGACGCCTGGCGTCTGGTGCCGCGCCGCCGCCCGCTGTCCCGCGGCTATCTCGCGGGCATCGCCGCCGCGATCGGCACCTGTGTGGTGCTGCCGTACGGCGAGGAGCTCGTGCGCTGTGTGCGCGCGGGCCGCCGCAACAAGAAGCGCGCCACCTCCGACGAGGCCAACTGGCGTGCTGGGAAAGGACGTTGAAGCATCATGCGTATCGCATTCCTGACCGCACCCGAGGGTGTCGAGCAGATCGAGCTCACCGATCCGTGGCAGGCGGCGAAGGACGCGGGTCACGAACCCGTGCTGGTGTCGACCAAGCCGGGCCGCATCCAGGCCTTCGACCACCTCGACAAGGCGGACACCTTCCCCGTGGACGAGGTGGTGGGCGAGACCTCGGCCGCCTCCTTCGGCGCACTGGTCCTGCCGGGCGGCGTGGCGAACCCCGACTTCCTGCGCATGGACGAGAAGGCCGTCGCTTTCGTACGGGACTTCTTCGAGCAGGGCAGGCCCGTCGCCGCGATCTGCCATGCCCCGTGGACGCTGGTCGAGGCGGACGTCGTACGGGGCCGTGAGCTGACCTCCTGGCCGAGCCTGAAGACGGACATCAGCAACGCGGGCGGCACCTGGGTCGACGAACAGGTGAAGATCGACGACAACGGCACCGGCAAGCTGGTCACCAGCCGCAAGCCGGACGACCTGAAGGCGTTCTGTGACGCCTTCCTGCATGTGTTCGCAGAGGGGGCCGGCTGATGGGCTCCCCCGCCGACCGGAAGCAGCAGCAGCGCGCCTCCTTCCACGCCGACGATCCGGCGGGCGGGCCGCTCACCACCGACCAGGGCGTCGAGGTCGACCACACCGACGACTCGCTGGCCGCCGGCGAGCGCGGTCCGACGCTGATGGAGGACTTCCACTTCCGGGAGAAGCTGACCCACTTCGACCACGAGCGCATCCCCGAGCGGGTGGTGCACGCGCGGGGCGCGGGCGCGTACGGGTACTTCGAACCGTACGAGTCCTGCGCGGAGTTCACCCGCGCGGCCTTTCTGCAGGACCCCTCCGTGCAGACGCCGGTCTTCGTGCGGTTCTCGACCGTGCAGGGGCCGCGCGGCTCGGCGGACACCGTGCGGGACGTGCGCGGCTTCGCGACCAAGTTCTATACGTCGGAGGGCAATTACGATCTGGTCGGGAACAACTTCCCCGTCTTCTTCATCCAGGACGGCATCAAGTTCCCCGACTTCGTGCACGCGGTGAAGCCGGAGCCGCACAACGACATCCCGACGGGCGCCTCCGCGCACGACACCCTCTGGGACTTCGTGTCGCTGCAGCCCGAGACGCTGCACGCGATCATGTGGCTGATGTCGGACCGGGCGATCCCGCGCAGCTACCGCATGATGCAGGGCTTCGGCGTGCACACCTTCCGGTTCGTGAACGCCGAGGGGCGCGGCACCTTCGTGAAGTTCCACTGGAAGCCGAAGCTCGGCGTGCACTCCCTGGTGTGGGACGAGGCACAGGAGTGTCAGGGCCGCAACCCGGACTTCAACCGGGGCGACCTGTGGGACGCGATCGAGGCCGGCGAGTACCCGGAGTGGGAGCTGGGCGTCCAACTGGTGCCGGAGGAGGACGAGTTCGCCTTCGACTTCGACCTGCTCGACGCCACGAAGATCATCCCGGAGGAGCAGGTACCGGTCCGGCCGATCGGCCGGATGGTCCTCAACCGCAACCCGGAGAACTTCTTCGCCGAGACCGAGCAGGTGGCCTTCCACACGGCCAATGTCGTCCCGGGCATCGACTTCACCAACGACCCCCTGCTGCAGGCCCGCAACTTCTCCTATCTCGACACCCAGTTGATCCGCCTGGGCGGCCCCAACTTCACGCAGATCCCGGTCAACCGTCCGGTGGCACCCGTGCGCACCAACCAGCGCGACGGCTACCACCAGAGCGCGATCCACCAGGGCACGAACTACTTCCCGAACTCGCTCGGCGGCGGCTGCCCCGCCCATGCCGGGGTGGACGCGAACGCCTACACGCACTATGCGGAACGCGTCGACGGCGCCAAGATCCGCAAGCGCAGCGAGAGCTTCAAGGACCACTACAGCCAGCCCGCGATGTTCTTCCACAGCATGACGGACTGGGAGAAGCAGCACATCGTGGCGGCCTTCCGCTTCGAGCTCGGCAAGGTCGACGCGATGACCGTCCGGGCCCGGACGGTCGAGCAACTGGCCAAGGTGGACGGCGGGTTGGCTCGCGAGGTGGCGCGCGGCATCGGGGTGCCGGAGCCGGACGGCACCGAGCCGGGGACGTACAAACTCACCTCGCCCGCGCTCAGCCTCGAGTCACTGCGCGGCGACGGCTCGATCCGCACCCGGCAGATCGCGGTCCTCGTCACCGACGGCGTGGACGCCGAGCAGGTGACCTCGGTACGGGAGGCGCTGGCCGCCGAGGGTGCGGTCGTCGAGGCGCTCGCGCCGACGGACGGCATGGTCAGGGGCGCCGACGGCGAGTCGTACGCGGTCGACCGTGCACTGCCGACCGTCGCCTCCGTGCTGTACGACGCGGTGCTGCTGCCCGGCGGGCAGGACGGAGCCCCGGCGGTGGCGAAGGATCCGGACGCGCTGCGCTTCGTGCGGGACGCCTACCGGCACGGCAAGCCCGTGGGCGCGCTCGGCTCGGGCGTGGACGTCCTGTCCGCACTGGAACCCGAGGGCCTGCGGCTGTCCACCGGGGACCGGCGCACGGTGGCCGACCGGGGCGTGGTGACGGACACGTCACCGGGCACCCCGGACACCGAGTTCGTACAGGCGTTCGTCGACGCGATTGCGGCGCACCGGCATTGGGACCGGCCGCCGGTACGCCACTGAGGAGGCGCCGTGTTTCAGGGAGTCGCCGACTCCCCGCACCGGCGGTCCCGTGCGCCTTCACGGGTGCGGCCCGCGGCCACCATGCGCCGCGGGTTGCGGCGCAGGTACTCGCCCTCCAGCTGGGCCATGCGATCGTTGTGGGCCCGCAGCGCGTCCGTCGAGCCGTACAGCAGCGTGTCGTGGCGCGTGCGGTGGATCGTCTCCAGCTCCTTCATGAGCTGCTGGTCGTCCAGCCGGCTGGGGTCGACTCCGGTCATGGTGGCACCCCGCTCGTCGTGTTCGTCCATGCGGTCCGGGTACCCGCCCGGAGAGCACCAGTCCCAAGCGGCATCCGGGAGGGAACCATGGATCTCGCTTTTCTGCATCCACTCTACGAACATCCGGGCCCCTGGGCCTCCGTGTACGTCGACACTTCCCGGCATACGGAGGACACGCCCCACGAACGACATCTCACGGCCGTGGCGCTCGCCCGCGACCTCGATCGGCAGGGGGCGGACCAGGCGACGTGCCAGGCCGTCCAGGAGGCACTCGACGGGCTGCAGCACTCCTCCGAGCCTCACGGGCGAGCCCTGTTCGCCCGCGCCGGCGAGGTGGTGCTGGACCCGGCGCTGGCCCGGCCCCCGCAGCGGGACAGCGCCCACTGGGCGCCGCTGCCGCACACCGCGCCCCTGCTGGAGCTGGCCGGTGAGGACCCGGCCTGTGTGGTGGCGTACATCGACCGCAAGGGCGCGGACTTCGAGCTGCGCACCTCGCTGGGCGGGCAGGAGGCCGGCACGGTCAGCGGGCGGCAGTGGCCGGTCCACCGTACGAGCACGGGGGACTGGTCGGTGCGGCACTTCCAGCTGAAGGTGGAGAACACCTGGGAGCACAACGCGGCCGAGATCGCCGACGCGCTCGTCGTCTGTCAGGAGGAGACCCGCGCCGACCTGCTGGTTCTCGTGGGTGAGGAGCGGGAGAAGCGAGCGGTGCACGACCGGCTGCCCCGGCGGCTGCAGGACATGGTCGTCGAGGCCCCGCACGGCGCCGGCAGCAGGCTGCTCGACGAGGATGTCGAGCAGGCCCGCACCGAGCACGTACGGCAGCGGGCGGAGCGGGAGCTGGAACGGTTCCTGGCGGCCCGCGAACCGGGCGCCGAGGGGCGCTCCGGTGCCGTGGAGGGGGTGCCCGCCCTGGTCGAGGCCGCCCGCGAGCACCGCATCGAGGAACTGCTGGTCCGGCCCGAGGGCCCCGACGCGCACCGCGAGGTGTGGATCGGCGAGGACCCCGACCAGCTGGCGGTCCGCCGCACGGATCTGAAGATCCTCGGCGAACAGCGCTCCTGGCCGGCCCGCGCGGACGACGCCCTCATCCGCTCGGCGGTGACGACGGGCGCCCCGGCCCTGTCGGTGACCCCGGCGGCCGGGGCGACAGGGGGCCAGATCCCTGCGGGCGGCCTGGGCGCGCTGCTCCGCTGGACGTGACATATCCAGCCAGCCCGGCGTTTGAGGACGAGGCCCCTTAAGGGCCGAACGGGGGTCTGGGGGCAGAGCCCCCAGACCCCGGCCTCGAACTACCGCACCCGCTCCACGCGCCGCTCGTCCCACACCGGCTCGGCGGTCTCCCGCACACGCCCGTCACTGCCGAACACCAGATACCGGTCGAAGGACCGGGCGAACCAGCGGTCATGCGTGACCGAAAGCACCGTGCCGTCGAAGGCCTCCAGCCCCTCCTGCAGCGCCTCGGCGGACTCCAGGTCCAGGTTGTCGGTCGGTTCGTCCAGCAGCAGGGCCGTCACGCCCTCCAGTTCGAGCAGCAGGATCTGGAACCGGGCCTGCTGCCCCCCGGACAGGCGGTCGAACGTCTGCTCGGCCTGGTTCGTGAGCTCGTAGCGGCGCAGCCGGGACATCGCCGCACCCCGGTCCTGGGAGTGCTCCTGCCACAGGATGTCCAGCAGCTTGCGGCCCTGGAGCTCGGGATGGGCATGCGTCTGCGCGAAATGTCCGGGCACGACCCGCGCCCCGAGCTTCCACTCCCCCGTGTGCGCCACCTCCTCGCCGGCCAGCAGCCGCAGGAAGTGCGACTTGCCCGAGCCGTTGGAGCCGAGGACGGCGACCCGCTCGCCGTAGAAGACCTCCAGGTCGAAGGGCTTCATCAGACCGGTCAGTTCAAGTCCCTTGCACGTGACCGCCCTTACGCCGGTGCGGCCGCCCTTGAGGCGCATCGTGATGTCCTGCTCACGCGGCGGCTCCGGCGGCGGGCCCGCCTCCTCGAACTTGCGCAGCCGGGTCTGCGCCGCCTGGTAGCGGGACGCCAGCTCATGGCTGATGGACGCCGCCTGACGAAGGCTCAGCACCAGCTTCTTCAGCTGGGCGTGCTTCTCGTCCCAGCGGCGGCGCAGCTCCTCGAATCGGGCGAAGCGTTCACGCCGGGCGTCGTGGTAGGTGGCGAAGCCGCCGCCGTGCACCCAGGCGTCGGCGCCCGCGGGCGAGGGCTCCACCGACACGATCTTCTCCGCGGCACGGGCGAGGAGTTCACGGTCGTGGGAGACGAAGAGGACCGTCTTGCGGGTCTCCTTCAGCCGCTCCTCCAGCCAGCGCTTGCCGGGCACGTCGAGGTAGTTGTCGGGCTCGTCCAGCAGCAGCACCTCGTCGGTGCCCCGCAGCAGCGCCTCCAGCACGAGCCGCTTCTGCTCACCGCCGGACAGCGTGCGCACCTGCCGGAACTGCGCCTTCTCGTACGGCACCCCGAGCGCGGCCGTGGTGCACATGTCCCACAGCGTCTCCGCCTCGTACCCGCGCGCCTCCGCCCAGTCCGAAAGGGCCTGCGCGTACTGCAGCTGGGCCGCCTCGTCGTCCACGGTCATGATGCCGTGCTCGGCCTTGTCGACGGCCTGCGCGGCCTCCCGGATCCGGGGCGGCGCCACGGACACCAGCAGGTCCCGTACGGTCGTCTCGTCCCGTACGGACCCCACGAACTGCCGCATCACGCCGAGGCCGCCACTGACGGTGACGCTTCCGCCGTGCGGTTTCAGCTCGCCGGAGATCAGCCGCAGCAGGGTCGTCTTGCCGGCGCCGTTCGGTCCGACCAGGGCGACGACGGCCCCTTCGCCCACCCGGAAGGACACATCGCCGAGCAGCGCCCTCCCGTCGGGGAGGTAGTACTCGAGGTGCGCGGCTTCCAGATGTCCCATGAGGAGGCATTCTGCGGGCCGTGCCGGGCGTCCGGCAAACGCTTATGCGGTTTGGTCGAGCGGACGGCCCGCGGGTCCGCCCTCACCCACCGGGGCCACCACGGCGCCCGCCCACGACAGGGCCTTCCAGCCGTCGGCGGGCGAACCCTCCAGGACCACCACACCGGTGTTGTCGAGGGGGCGGGCCGCGGCGAAGGGGACGTCGACGTTGTCGGCGCGGGCCGCGGTCCACATGCGGATCGCCGCGCCGTGGCTGACCATGGCGACCGTCGCGGCGCCGCTGCGTGCGGCCTCGGCGACGACGGCGTCGTAGCGGGCGAGCGCCTCGGCGCCGCTCTCGCCGCCCGGCATCCGCAGCTCGGTGTCGCCGGCCGCCCACGCGAACACGGTCTTCATGTAGAGCGCGCCCTGTTCGGTGTCGCCGGGCAGCATCTCCAGGTCGCCCGCGGTGAGCTCGCGGATGCCGTCGCGGACCAGGACGTCGAGGCCGCGGGCGGCGGCCAGCGGGGCGGCGGTGAGCTGCGTACGGACCAGGGTGGAGGCGTACAGGGCTTCGATGTCCTCGTCGGCGAGCGCCTCGGGGAGGGCGGCGGCCTGCTGCTCGCCGAGTGCGGTCAGGCCAGGGCCCGGCACGGCGGTGTCGAGCAGGAAATCGACGTTCGAGGGGGTCTGACCGTGGCGTATGAGGAGCAGACGCATACAGGGCCCTCCGGGTGTCGATCACCGCCCGTGGGACAAAGAACGGGCACTTCAGGGTACCCGGCACTCCATGAGCCCCGACGTCGACCTCACCGTCCCGAAGCCCGGCCCGCACCCGCTGCGCAGCCGGCTGCTCGCCCTCGACTGCCGTCTCTTCGAGTTCGCCGCCGAGCGGAACTGGCCGGCCGCCGAGCGTGTGCTGCCCCGGCTGAGCCGGAGCGCGAACCACGGTGTGCTGTGGTTCGCGGCGGCAGCCGCCATGGCGGCGAGCCGCACCCCGCGGGCCCGCCGGGCCGCCGCGCGCGGTCTCGCCTCGCTCAGTCTGGCCTCCCTGACCATCAACACGCTCGGCAAGCGCTCGGTGCGCCGCCCCCGGCCGGTGCTGGATCCGGTGCCGCTGGTGCGGCAGCTGAAGCGGCAGCCGATCACGACCTCGTTCCCCTCCGGGCACTCCGCGTCCGCGGCCGCGTTCGCGACGGGCGTCGCACTGGAGTCGCCGGCCTGGGGTGCGGCGGTGGCCCCGGTCGCCTGGTCCGTGGCGCTCTCCCGGGTGTACACGGGGGTGCACTTCCCGAGCGATGTCCTCGCGGGAGCCGTCCTCGGCGTGGGCGCCGCCTACGCCGTACGGGGTCTGGTGCCGACCCGCGCCCAGCTCGTCCCGCCCGCCCGGCCCCGCGCCGAGGTCGCCGCGCTGCCGGACGGTGCGGGCCTGGTGGTGGTGGCCAACAACGGCTCGGGCACCGCCGACCGGGTGCGCGCCCTGCGGGACAGCCTGCCCGCCGCGGAGGTCGTCGAGTGCCAACCGGGCGACCTGCGCGCCGAGTTGGAGAAGGCCGCGACCCGCGCCCGGGTGCTCGGCGTGTGCGGCGGCGACGGCACGGTCAACGCGGCCGCCGAGGTCGCCCTGCGCCACGACCTGCCCCTCGCCGTGCTGCCCGGCGGCACCCTGAACCACTTCGCCTACGACCTGGGGGTCGAGGACGTCCGCGATCTGAGCCGGGCCGTGAAGCAGGGCGAGGCGGTGCGCGTGGACGTCGGCCGGTTCGTCTGCGGCGAGCAGCAGGGCGTCTTCCTCAACACCTGCAGCCTGGGCGTCTACCCGGAGCTGGTGCGGGTACGGGACCGCTGGTCGGGCCGGATCGGCGGCTGGCCGGCCGGGGTGCTCGCGGCCCTGCGCGTCCTGCGCACGGGCCGGCACCCGCTGGAGGCCGAGTTCGACGGCCAGACCCGCCCGCTGTGGCTGCTGTTCGTCGGCAACGGCACCTACCACCGGATGGGCCTGGCGCCCGGCCGCCGCCTCGACCTCGCGGACGGCCGGCTCGACGTACGAGTGGTGCACGGAGGCCGTCGTCCCGCGCTACGGCTGCTCGCGGCCGCCCTGGCGGGCCCGCTGACCCGCTCCCCCGTCCACGCGGCGGTCCAGGTGGGCCGTCTGCACCTGAAGGGCGTCGCCCCCGGCACGCTCCTCGCCCATGACGGAGAAGTCACCGAGGCGGAGGGCGAAGTGACGCTGGAGAAGCTCCCCGAGGCGCTCACCGTGTACCGCCCCCTCACCACCGGCTGACACCCCGTCAGTCCATATAGCAAAACGTGGGTCTCATCATTCGACATGCGCGCGTACGGTGATGCGTACCGACAAGCCGTCGAACAGGGGAGTTCCGCCATGTCGAAGCCGCAGGAGACCGCCGTCTACACGCACGGGCACCACGAGTCGGTGCTGCGCTCCCACACCTGGCGGACCGCCGCCAACTCCGCGGCCTATCTGCTCGGTTCGCTGAAGCCCCACATGAAGATCCTGGACATCGGCTGCGGTCCGGGCACCATCACCGCCGACCTGGCGGCCCTGGTCCCCGACGGGCACGTCACCGGCGTCGACCAGGCGCCGGAGATCCTGGACCAGGCCCGGGCCACGGCCGCCGAACGGGGCCTGACGAACGTCGACTTCGCGGTCGCGGACGTACACGCCCTGGACCACCCCGACGACACGTTCTGCGTGGTCCACGCGCACCAGGTGCTGCAGCACGTCGGCGACCCGGTGCAGGCGCTGCGGGAGATGGTGCGGGTGACGAAGCCGGGCGGGTTCATCGCCGTCCGCGACTCGGACTACGCGGCCATGGCCTGGTACCCCGCGTCCCAGGGCATGGACGACTGGCTGGACCTGTACCGCCGGGTGGCCCGCGCCAACGGCGGCGAGCCGGACGCCGGGCGGCGGCTGAAGTCCTGGGCGCTGCGGGCGGGCCTGACCGACGTGACCGCCACCTCCAGCACGTGGACATTCTCCACAGCGCAGGAACGGGCCTGGTGGAGCGGGCTGTGGGCGGACCGGACCCTCGCTTCGGCCTACGCCGAGCGGGCCACCGGGGGCGGGCACGCCACCAGCGAGCAGCTGCGGGCCGTCTCGGAGGCCTGGCGGGAGTGGGGCGCACAGGAGGAGGGCTGGTTCAGTGTGCTGCACGGAGAGATTCTGTGCCGAAAAGGCGCCTGAATCTCCTTTTCCGGGATACCCGTAGAACAGGAGGTTCGGATTATGGTTGCTGTTCTGCTCGTACTGCTTCTCGCACTGATTCTTTTCGGCGCGGGATTTGCACTGAAGGTACTGTGGTGGGTTGCACTGGCGGTTATCGTGCTGTGGCTGCTGGGATTCCTGGTGCGCGGCACAACAGCGGCCGGGGGCAGGGGTCGCTGGTACCGCTGGTAGTCAGCTCCTGGGAAGCAACGGCCCGAGCGGCCCGAGGTCCAGATTCAGGTCCTCGGGCCGCAGTCCGTAGCGCTCGCGCAGCTCGGTCATACGGTCGTCGAGCAGCATGAGCGTGAGCCCGATCCGCTCCTCCTGGTCCTCACTGAGGTCCCCGGCGTCGAAGCGGCGCAGCGCCTGGCGCTCCATGAGCTGGCGCAGCAGCTCGACCACGGTCAGCACGAGCTTGACGAGGTCGCGCTCGACGGTGTCGGGTTCCAGGTCGAGACGGTTGCGGTGCTGGGTCATGTGAGTTCCCCCCAGGGTGACGGAACCTGCTCGTTCACCGAGCTGATCAGCGCGTTCAGGTCGATGCGCACCAGGTCGACGTCCGCGATGCGCAGGGTGATGTCCCCGGTGATGACGACGCCGCCGGCGAGCAGCCGGTCCAGCAGGTCCACCAGGGCGATCTCACGACGTTCGACAACCGTCACGACTCTTCCCCCGCAAACGAATAGGCGGCCCACGGGCCGGTGAGTTCGACTCGTATCGCAGGACTGCTCAGCTTTGTTTCGTCCTTGCTCCGGTCCACCAGCTCCACGAATTCCTCGGAATCACGGCGGGACACCAGATAGGCGGCGTTGAGAACATTCCGGCCGGAGACTCCGGAGAGGGCGGGATTCTGCGGAGCATGCAATCGGGAGTCATCGGCGTAGGCGGAAAGCGCCGCATGCAGGTGCTCGGCGAACTCCTCCGTCTGCTTCCACATGTCCTCACTCGCGCGGACGCTCATACGCCGCTGTCGCAGATAGTCCCGGCCCGAGGCCGCCTTCTGCGCGGGGGCACCGGAATCCTCCGGCTGGGGTTGGGCGTACACCTTGACGCCCCATTCCACCCGCCCCTCCAGCCGGTCGAGGGTGCGCCGGAAGTCGTCCTCGCGCGCCTCCATCATCACGCGGACACCGCTGTCGTCCCGGAAGACGGTTCCGAGCCGCAGCGGCAGCGGGGTGGTGACGACGGTGAGCGCGTCGATCACGCTCTGATGGGCCCGCGCCGTCTCGGTCAGCCAGTCGAGGTCCTCCAGATGCCTGCGGAGCGGCTCCTCCGCGAAGTCCCGCTCCGGCACATGACTGACCACGGCGATCAGGCCGTGGTGGGTGAGCACTCTGGGCGGATCACCCGCCACGCCTTTCAGCTGGGACTGCAACGGGGCGCCGAAGGGACGGCAGACGGCGTAGACGTACCGCAGTCCGGTCATGGGGCCTCCTCCTCTTCGCGCACGGCACGGCCCTCTTCGAGCCGGCCGTTCTCCAGTTGAGCGAGGCGCTCGCGCAACTCGGCGTTCTCCCGCGCGAGTTCCTTGCGGCGGGCACCGGAGGACAACGCGGGGTCGTCCTCCCACCAGTCGATGCCCATCTCCTTCGCCTTGTCGACCGAGGCCACGATCAGGCGGAGTTTGACGGTGAGGAGTTCGATGTCGAGCAGGTTGATGCGGATGTCACCGGCGATCACGATGCCCTTGTCGAGCACACGCTCGAGGATGTCGGCGAGGTTGGCGCCGCCGTTGGATCCGTAGGGCTCGGGCAGCCGGCCGGCCATGGTCATCGACGGCTCCCGCTGTGGGCGGGTTCGTACTCGGGTTCCTGCTCTTCCTCGTACTCGTCCTCGCCCTCGTCCTCTTCGTCCTCGTACTCGTCCTCAGGCTCTTCTTCGCCTTCTGCGCCTTCTTCTTCCTCTTCCTCCTCGTCGAACTCCTCTTCCTCCCCTCCGGGCTCGTCGTCTTCCTCGTACTCGCCGGTCTCCTCGCCGTTCTCCTCCTCGCCGTTCTCCTCCTCGGCGATCGCGTCCTCGTGGCTGCGGACGACCTCGCCGTCGCTGATCTCGCCGCGCCAGCCGTCCTCGGCCTCGCCCTTGAGGGTGATGAACCGGACGAAGTTCTTGAGGTCGAGCCGGGCCCTGCGGCCCTGGGCGCGCCAGAGGTTGCCGGTCTTCTCGAACAGGCCCTTGGGGTAGTACTCGATGACCAGCAGGACGCGGGTGAGGTTGTCGTCGAGCCGGTGGAAGGAGACGACGCCCTTGGTGGTGCCCTTGCCGCCCTCCGAGGTCCAGGAGATCTTCTCGTCCGGCACCTGCTCGGTGGTCTTCGCCTTCCAGCTGCGGTTGGACCAGAAGACCTTGAGCTGCCAGTCGGACTCGGTGTCGTCGGCGCGGTTCGCGCTCTTGACGCCCTTGGCGAAGGTGCTGAAGTCCTGGTACTGGGTCCACTGGTCGTAGGCGGTGCGCTTGGGGACGCCGACGTCGACGGACTCGATGATGACCGTCGGCTTGTTGCCGGCCCCGCCCTTGCGCTTCCCCTTGCCGCCGCCGAGGTTCTTGAAGGCCTCGACCACGTTGTCCTTGGCCCGGCCGGCGCCGGTCTCCAGCGCGGCGCGCAGGGGGCCCTTGCCCTCGGCGAGCTTGCGGCCGCCGTCGAGCGCGAGCTTGGCGAAGCCCGGGCTGTTCCCCTCGGCGATGTCGTTCAGCTTGACGGTGGTCTCGCCGAGCTTGCGGCCGAAGCCGGCCAGCAGCCGGGTGGCCTGTGCGGCCAGGTACTCCTGCAGTTCGGCCTTGAGCCGGTCGGCGGCCTCGCTGTGGGCCACGTCGCTCAGCGGGCCGGTCGCGTCCTTCGCTCCGCGCGCGGCGGAGGTCGCGGAGCCGAGTGTCTCGGTCATCGCTCACCGCCTCCCTTCGGCCGGCGGGCCCGGGTGTCGCCGGATCCGCCCCTGGCGGGGGCCGTCTTGCGGGCGGCCGTCCTCTTGGCGGCGGACTTCTTCGCCGTCGCCTGCTTCGACGCGGCCTTCTTGGCCGGCGCCTTCTTCGCCGGAGCCCTCTTCGCGGCCGTCTTCTTGGCCGGGGCCTTCTTGGCGGCCTTCTTCGCGGTCTTGCGCGCCGGACCGCCTTCGGCCTCGTCGGACGGAGGCTCCTCCTCGCCCTCCGGCTCCTCGTCGTCGTACTCGTCCCGCGAGTCCTCCCCCTCAGCCTCCGAGGACTCCTCGCTCTCGTCCTCCTCCTGGGCCTCGTCCTGCTCCTCGTCGTCGAGGAGACCCTTCGCCCGGTCCGTCGCGCCCGAGAGCTGGTCGCGGACCTGGGCGGTACGTCCGTGGAGGCGGTCGGCGAGAGCGTCGATCTGCCGCTCCACCATGGCACCCGAGGCCGCCTTGCCGACACCGCGCAGGTCCTCGCGGAGCTGGTCCCCGATCTCCTTGAGCTGCGGATTGTTCTGCAGCTGCTGGGACACCAGGTCCGCGAGCGCCCGCGGGCTCAGATGCATCCGCTTGCCGGCCACCAGACTGCCGACGGCGAACGCCATTTTCATCTTCTTCGTACGTCCGAGGACGTATCCGGCCCCTACCGCGAGGCCGAGTCCCACTCGATTCATCGTGCCGTCCCGTTGCCCGTGGCCGCGCCGCCGCGCAGACCGATGTCCAGCCGGTCCAGAAGCTCGTCCTCCTGTCGGTCGAACTCCTCCTCGTCGATCTCGCCCGCCTCCAGTCGCTCCTCGAGCCGGGCGAGTTCCGCCCTGACCGTGGCGGGGTCGTAGTAGATCCGTTCTGCCTCGTGCAGCACCTGTCCGATCACCCACGCACTGCCGCGCACCGGGGCGAAGGGCAACAGGACCAGCTCCTTGATCAGTCCCACGGCCTCACTCCTGAGCGCTGCCCGGGCCGGCGGAGCTGCCCGCGTGCTCGGCGGGGCCGGGTTCGACGAAGCTGTACGGCGGCAGCGGGCCGTTGACGCGCAGCTCGATGTGCGGATGGCTCTTGCGGACCTGCTCCACCTCCGCCAGGAACGACTCGGCGGAGTCACGCTCCACGAGGAACGAGACGTTGAGCAGCCAGCCGGTGGACTCGGGGCCCGCGCTCACGGCGGCGGCCGCCGGTTCCAGGGCGCTCTGCAGCTCGGCCGCGTCCTCGGCCTCGCGCGCCTTGACCGCGGCGACGACCATCTCGCCGAGCCGCAGCCGCTGTTCGTAGCTGCCGCCGCCCGCCTGCCGGTTGGCCTCGGTCATGGCGCGGATCTCCGAGTTCTCGGACATCACGCGGTGCAGGACGGCCTCTTCCTGGTGGGTGGCCTTGACGTTGTACTCGACCTTGCCCTCCAGGGCGCGCAGTCGCTCCTTGTAGTGCTCGGCGCGTTCGGCGAGCACACCGGTGACCGTGTCGTCGTCCGGGGCCACGCTGCCGAACCGCATGGGCAGCACCGGGCCCGCCGCGCCCGCCTCGGCGAGCACGCTCTGGTGGGCGAGCAGGTCCTTGCGCTTGGGCCGCAGCCCCTCGGGGGCGTCGCTCACGACGGCCGCCAGATCGCCCTCCGTGAGGACGCGCACCGGGCGGGGCGGGTCGCCGACGCCGGTCAGGTCCTCGGGGAGCGCGGGATGCGAACTCGCGGTGATGCCGTATACGTAGGTGCTCACTCCTGCTCCTCCTTCCTGCGCGAGGACGTGGCCTTGCGGGCGCGGGGCCGGGACTCGGTCTCCCGCTCGCGGCCCTCGCCACGTGCCTGCTGGAAGGCGTCGGAGATGGTCTCCGCCGCTCCGGAGAGCGCGCCCTTGGACTTGCCGCGCGCGCCGGACTCAGTGATCTCTCCGACCATGTCGGGCAGGCCGGGGCTCTTGTGGGGTCCTGCTTCCAGGTCGAGGCGGTTGCACGCCTCGGCGAAGCGCAGATAGGTGTCGACGCTGGCCACGACGACACGTACGTCGATCTTGAGGATCTCGATGCCGACCAGGGAGACCCGCACGAACGCGTCGATCACGAGACCCCTGTCGAGGACGAGCTCCAGAACGTCATAAAGGCCACTGGAGCCGCCTCCGCCGCTCTGCTGTGCCGGGACAACGGTCATGCCGTCCGCGCCTCCTTTTCTGGGTAAGTTCCGGGAAGGCGGCCTAGCGGCCGCCGGACCTGTGTGCGTCGGCACGCCCGCGTTCGTAGCGGCGGACGCGCCGGTAGCCGGTGAGTTGTCCCTCGGGGTCCAGATCGACCTGATAGCTCGCCATCAGGCTCATCGTGTCCGGCACGCGGGCCAGTTCGAGGACCTCGACCTCCAGGGACCAGCCGTCTTCCGTCTGTTCGAAGGACGAGACGGTCTCGGCAGACATGCCGGTCAGCTCCGCGAGCTGCATGCGCGCCTGGCGCAGCACCTCCATGGGGTTCGGCCGCTTGTCCGCCGTACTCTCTTTGTCGGTATTCCGTGGACTCTGCGAATCTCTGGTGTCTTTTGTGTCAGCCATGGCCACCTCTGCGACCGGGTGGCCGCAATTGCGCTGGCCAAACCTTCAGGGGCTACGCAACGCGTCGAGCCTGCGCCGCGCCGGTCCCAGGGCGCGGCCGCGGCTCATGATCCCGGCCCAGGGATCGGTGCGGGCCTGCTCGACGGCGTCGGCGATGGTCCAGCGGCGGGCGGTCAGGTCCGGGTCGTCCAGCTGGTCCCAGGTGATGGGGGTGGCCACGGGGGCGCCGGGGCGGGCGCGCACGGTGAGGGGCGCGACCGCGGTCTGCGCGTAGGCGTTGCGGCCCACGTCGAGGTAGAGGCGGTCGCCGCGCTCCTTCTTGCGTGCGGCGGTGGTGAGCCGGTCGGGGTGGGCCCCGGCGAGGGTGTCGGCGACGTCACGGGCGAACTCGCGGACCTCGTCGAAGTCGTGCCGGCCGTTCAGCGGCACGACGACGTGCAGTCCGCGCGAGCCGGTGGTCATCAGCGCCGAGGGGAGCTCCAGCTCGTCGAGGAGTTCCCCGAGCAGCCCGGCCGCCTCGCGCACCGCCGCGAAGTCGTCACCGGCCGGGTCGAGGTCGAAGACCATCCGGTCGGGCCGGTCGAGGTGGCCGACCCGGGACAGCCAGCGGTGCAGGGTGAGGCTGGCCTGGTCGGCGAGGTAGAGGAGGGTGGCCAAGTCGTCGCACACGGTGTGGCAGACGGTGCCGCCCTCCTTGGGCACCTCGATGCGACTGATCCACTCCGGATAGTTCTCCGGGGTGTTCTTCTGCATGAAGAGCGGGCCGTCCAGGCCGTCCGGATGCCGTTCCAGCATCAGCGGGCGGCCGCGCAGATGGGGCAGCATGAGCGGGGCGGCGGACCGGTAGTAGTCGACGAGATCGCCCTTGGTGTACTCCTTCGCACGGCCGTCGCCGTTGCCGGGGAACAGCACCTTGTCGGCCCGGTGGACCTCCACGGTGCGGCGCCCGGCGCGCACGGTGCGTACATCGCCGCTCACCGCACGACCGCCTCCTCCACCAGCAGCTTCCCGGCCGCCGCGATCGACTCGGCATCGATGCCCGCGGCGTGCAGCTGCTGGTCCGGGGCGGCGGAGCCCGGCATCGTACGGACGGCCAGGCGCACCAGTCGAGGCACCGGCCGCCCGTCGAGGAAGGCGTCCAGGACGGCGTCGCCGAGGCCGCCCTCCTCGTGGTGGTCCTCCACGGTGACCAGGCAGCCGGTGTCCTCGGCGGCGCGGCGCAGAGTGAGCCGGTCCACGGGCTTGACCGAGTAGAGGTCGATGACACGGGCCTGGATGCCGTCCCGGTCCAGCGCGTCGGCGGCGGCCAGCGCCTCGGCCACGGTGACGCCGGCCGCGACGAGGGTCAGCCGGTCGTGCGGGGAGGAGCGCAGCACCTTGCTGCCGCCGATGGGGAACTCCTCGTCGGGGCCGTAGATCACCTGGCTCGCCCCGCGCGAGGTGCGCAGATACCGGATGCCCTCGCAGCCGGCCATCGCGGCGACGAGCTGCGCGGTCTGGTTGGCGTCGCACGGGTACAGCACGGTCGAGCCGTGCACCGCCCGCATCATCGCCAGGTCCTCCAGGCCCATCTGGGAGGGGCCGTCCTGGCCGATGGCGACGCCCGCGTGCGAGCCGACGAGGTTGATGCCGGCGCCGCTGACGGACGCCATGCGGATGAAGTCGTACGCACGGGTCAGGAAGGCCGCGAAAGTGGTGGCGTACGGCACCCAGCCGCGGGACGCGAGGCCCACCGCGGCGGCGACCATCTGCTGTTCGGCGATGTAGCACTCGAAGTACCGGTCGGGATGCTCCTTGGCGAAGAGCTCGGCCTTGGTGGAGTCGCCGACCTCGCCGTCGAGGGCCACGATGTCGCTGCGCCCCGTGCCGAGGGCGGTGAGCGCCTGCCCGAAGGCGTCGCGGGTGGCTACCCCCTCCTCGGGGGTGCCCTTCTCCCAGCGGGGCAGTTCGAGGTGCCCGGCGCGCACGGCGTGCAGCATGCGGGTGGCGGTCGGCTCGTGGACGTACACCCGCAGGTCGCGGAGGCCGCCGAGTTCGGCGATCGCCTCGTCGGCGTCCTTGATCGGCTTGCCGTGCAGTCCCTCGCGGTCCTGGGCGGCGCTGACGCCCTTGCCCTTGAGGGTGCGGGCGAGGATCACGGTCGGCTGCCCGGTGGTGGACAGTGCCTCGCCGTACGCGCGGTCAACGGCGTCGACGTCGTGCCCGTCCACCTCGATGGTGTGCCAGCCGAAGGCCTGGAAGCGGCGGGCGTAGGCGTCGAGGTCGTGCCCGTGCCGGGTCGGCCCGCGCTGGCCCAGCCGGTTCACGTCGACGATCGCGGTGAGGTTGTCCAGATGCTCGTACGCCGCGTGCTCGGCGGCCTCCCAGATCGACCCCTCGGCCAGCTCGCTGTCCCCGCACAGCACCCACACCCGGTAGCCGCCCCGGTCCAGCCGCTTGCCAGCCAGCGCGATGCCGACGCCGACGGGCAGCCCCTGGCCGAGCGACCCGGTGGCCGTCTCGACCCACAGCAGCCTGCGCGGTGTCGGATGCCCCTCGAGACGGCTGCCCAGCTTGCGGAAGGTGAGCAGCTCGCCGTCCTCGATGGCACCGGCCGCCTTGTAGGCGGCGTAGAGAAGGGGCGAGGCGTGCCCCTTGGAGAGCACGAAACGGTCGTTGCCGGGGTGGGCGGGCCGGTCGAAGTCGTAGCGGAAGTGGTGTGCGAAGAGTACGGCCATCAGATCCGCGGCGGACATCGAGGACGTCGGATGCCCGGACCCCGCGGCGTCGGCTGCACGCACACTGTCCACCCGCAACTGCTGGGCGAGCTCGACGAGTTCGTCGGTATTCATGAATCTCCTTCCGCGGGGCTGTCGGAACGTCGCTTCACGGGACCCGGCGGTTCGCCCGCTGCGCCACCGACCTGCCCCTCGGCGGGCTCACCACCCGGCTGGTTCTTGGCGGGCTCACCGCCCGGCTGGTTCTTCGCGGATTCACCGCCCGGCTGGTTCTTCGCGGATTCACCGCCGGGTTGGTTCTTCGCAGGCTCACTGCCGAGCCGGTCCTTCGGCGTCGCGCCACCCGGCAGGTTCTTCGCGGGCTCACCACCCGGCAGGTTCTTCGCGGGCTCACCACCCGGCAGGTTCTTCGCGGGCTCACCACCCGGCTGGTTCTTCGCGGGCTCACCACCCGGCTGGTTCTTCGCGGATTCACCGCCGGGTTGGTTCTTCGCAGGCTCACTGCCGAGCCGGTCCTTCGGCGTCGCGCCACCCGGCAGGTTCTTCGCGGGCTCACCACCCGGCTGGTTCTTCGCGGGCTCACCACCCGGCAGGTTCTTGGCGGGCTCACCGCCCGGCTGGTTCTTCGCGGATTCACCGCCGGGTTGGTTCTTTGCAGGCTCACTGCCGAGCCGGTCCTTCGGCGTCGCGCCACCAGGCGGGCCCCCGGCAGACCCGGAGGCCGGCTGCCCTTCGACGAGCTCACCGCCGGGTCCACCCTTCGAGGCGCCGCCACCGGACTCGTCCTCAGCAGACCGCGAGGCCGACCGACCCTTTGCAGGCTCACCCCGGGGCTGGTTCTTCGCAGGCTCGCCGCCCGGCTGGTTCTTCGCAGGCTCGGTGGTCCGCTCCGGCGCCCGAGCGCCCTGGCCGGTCGTGTCGGCCTCCGTGGCCGCGCCCGGGCCCGAGGCGGCTGCGGTCGCCTCCCGGGGTTCCGGCCGGCCCGGTACTCGGGCCAGTTCCGGCGAGGACGACTCCAGGGGGACCGACCAGGAGCGGACGAGGCCCAACTGGACCGCCTGGCGTGGGAGTACGGCGTCCAGGAGCCAGTCCGCGGCCACGCGGACGCGGTTGCCGGGCATGGCTGCCAGGTGGTAGCCGCGGGTGACCGCTCCGGCCAGCGGGCCGGGCAGGGGGACGCCGAGCGGGTTGGCAGCGGCCTTCGTGCCGCCCAGGTCGACGACGAAGCCCAGGTCGCGGTGGCGGTAGGCGCGCCGTTCACCGACCCCCAAAGACGCGGCGACGTTCTGCGCCGCGACCTTGCCGTGCCGCCAGGCGTGCTGCGCGGTCATCGGCGTGTACGACCCGGGGTTGTTGAGGTCCGGCACCGCGGCCGCGTCCCCGCACGCGAACACCTCGGGGCGGCCCGGCACTTGGAGGTGCGGGTCGACGAGGAGCCGGCCGCGTTCCAGCGGCTGCCCGGTGGACTCGACGAGCGGATCGGGCCGTACGCCGACACACCACACCAGCGTGCGGGTGTCGACGAACTCGCCGTCGGTCAGCAGGACCCCGCCCGGCGTGGCCTCCTTCACGGAGGTCCCCATGCGCACGTCGACGCCCCGCTGCCGCAGCACCCGGTCGGCGGTGTGCGAGAGCCGTTCGTCCATCTCGGGCAGGACGCGCGGCGCGATGTCGAGCAGCATCCAGCGAGGGCGTATCCCCTGCCGGAGCGGGTGCTTTCGCACCTGCGCCTCGGTGTACATCTGCCCGTGCGCGGCGACCTCCGTGCCGGTGTATCCGGCGCCGACCACCACGAAGGTGCACCGCGCGGCGCAGCTCTTCGGGTCGTCCGCGGCGGCGGCGAGTTCCACCTGCCGGGTGACGTGATCACGCAGATACAGCGCCTCGGGCAGCCCCCGGAAGCCGTGTGCGTACTCGGCCACGCCCGGGATCGGCAGCAGCTTGTTGACGCTGCCGACGGCGAGCACCAGCCGGTCGTACTCCAGCGTGCCGCCCTCGCCCTCCGGGTCGGTGTAGTGCACGCGCTGCCCGTCGAGGTCGACGGAGTCGGCCTCGCCGAGAACCAGCCGGACGTGCGGCAGGGTGCCGGACAGGGACACGGACACCCGGCGGGGTTCCAGGATCCCCGCGGCGACCTGGGGCAGCAGGGGCAGGTACAGGAAGTAGTCGGTCGGGTTCAGCAGGGTGACGTCGGCCTTGTGCCGCATCAGCCGGGACAGGACGCGGGCCGTCCGGTACCCGGCGAATCCGGCACCGACGATCACGATGCGGGGTCGACTCACGTTCGCCTCCGGCGCTGTCGCGTACGTCGTGCGGAGCCTTCCGCGTCCCCCTGGTCAAGGCCCCCAAACGTCCGCCGGTTTCCGCTGCGGGCGCCGGGTACCCGGAGCGGACCGGTCCCCGTCGCCCAGTGCCTCCCGGAGGTGTCCCCCATGCCCGAGTACGGCTACTTCCTGTCGTGCGAGGAGTTCGGTCCCGCGGAACTCGTCGAACAGGCGAGGATGGCGGAGCAGGCCGGATTCCGGTCGCTGTGGATCTCGGACCACTACCACCCGTGGAACGACACGCAGGGCCAGAGCCCGTTCGTGTGGTCCGTGATCGGCGCTCTCTCGGAGGCGGTGTCGCTGCCGGTCGAGACGGCGGTCACCTGCCCCACCGTGCGCATCCACCCGGCGGTGGTCGCACAGGCCGCGGCCACCTCGGCGGTGATGCTGAACGGCCGCTTCCGGCTCGGAGTGGGCACCGGCGAGGCCCTGAACGAGCACATCCTCGGGCACGTCTGGCCGCCCGCGCACATCCGCATGGAGATGCTGGAGGAGGCCGTGCAGATCATGCGCCGCCTGTTCACCGGCGAGGAGGTCAGCCACCACGGCACCCACTACACGGTGGAGAACGCCCGCCTGTACACCGTCCCCGACGAGCCCGTCCCGATCGACATCTCCGGCTTCGGCCCGGCCGCGACGCAGCTCGCGGGACGGGTCGGCGACGGCTACATCACGATGATGCCGGACGCCTCGATGGTCGAGCAGTTCCGCAAGGGCGGTGGCGGCGGCAAGCCGGTGATCGGCGGTACCAAGCTCTGCTACGGCACCGACCGCGACGAGGCCGTGCGCACGGTGCACCAGCGGTGGTTCAACCAGTTCCTGCCGGGCGAGATGGGCCAGATCCTGCCCTCGCCGAGCCATTTCGAGCAGCTGGCGCCGCTGGTCACCGAGGAGATGGTGCGCGAGAAGGCGGTGTGCGGGGACGACGTCGACGAACACGTCTCGGCCCTGCAGGCCTTCGCCGACGCGGGCTTCGACCGGGTCTACGTCAACCAGATCGGCCCCGACCAGCGCGGGTTCTTCGACTTCTACCGTACGAAGGTGCTGCCGCAGCTGCAGCAGTCCTGAGGGACCCGCGATGAAACTCCGCCGGCCCGTCGTCTCCGCATACACGGTGCCCACCGACGCCCCCGAGGCCGACGGCACGCTGGCGTGGGACTCCACGACCATGGTGATCGCCGAGGTGACGACGGGCGACGAGACGGGAACGGGCTGGACCTACGGCCCGCCGACGGTCGGCGACTTCATACGCGACCAGCTCGCCCCGCTGGTCGAGGGCCGCTCCGCCCTCGACGTCCCGTCCCTGCACGACGCGATGTGCCGCTCGGTCCGCAACGCGGGCCGCCCCGGGATCGCCGCGGGCGCGATCTCCGCGGTGGACATCGCCCTGTGGGACCTCAAGGCCCGCCTCCTCGAACTCCCGCTGGCCCGGCTGCTCGGCGTGTGCCGCGAGCGGGTCCCGGTGTACGGCAGTGGCGGCTTCACGACGTACCACGACACACATCTGGCCGCGCAGCTGAACGGCTGGGTGCACGGGCAGCGCATCCCGCGCGTGAAGATCAAGATCGGGGAGAGCTGGGGCCGGGCGGTCCCACGGGACCTGGCCCGTGTCCAGGCGGCCCGCCAAGTGATCGGACCCGAGGCGGAGTTGTACGTCGACGCGAACGGCGCCTACACCCGCAAGCAGGCCGTCCGCATCGGCCGCGCCCTGGCCGAGCACGGCGTCGGCTGGTTCGAGGAGCCGGTCTCCTCGGACGACCTGACGGGGCTGCGCCTGGTCCGTGACGCGCTGGTGTGCGATGTGACGGCCGGCGAGTACGGCTACGACCTGCCCTACTTCGCCCGAATGATCGCGGCCGGCTCGGTCGACTGTCTGCAGATCGACGCGACGCGCTGCGGCGGCATCACGGAGTTCCTGCGCGCCGCCGCGCTCGCCCAGGCCCACGGCCTGGAGGTCTCCACCCACTGCGCCCCGCACGCCCACGCCGCGGCGGCCGCCTCGCTCCCCAACCTGCGCCACATGGAGTGGTTCCACGACCACGTGCGCATCGAGGACATGTTCTTCGACGGTGCGCTGGATCCGATGGGAGGCACGGTGCGCCCGACGTCCGGCCCGGGCCACGGGCTGACCCTGCGGACCGACGAGGTGGAGGAGTACCGGGTCGGCTGATGCCCTAACGGCGGGCGAGCCGGGTCAGTTTGCGTGCGGCCAACGCGCCGGCGCCGACGGTGAGCGCCGTCCCCACCCGGCCGCGGTTCCGGGAGATCCACTCCTGCGCACTGTCCGGGCGGGACTCCTCGTCGAACCGCCCGTGCGCCCCGAAGTCCCGTCCGTGGGCTCCGTCCGCCGGGGCCCACAGGTTGCCGAGTTCGCCGTGCGCGCCCTCGTCCTGCTGGGCGTCGAAGCCGGTGCGGGCGAGATAGCGGTCGAGCACTCCGGGAACCACCGCGTTGGCGATCAGGGTGGCCACCGTCGAGCTTCCGACCCAGTACTCGCGCCGCCGCCCGTGCGAGGCCGCGTGCACGATCGCGCGGGCCGCGACCTCCGGCTGGAACACCGGCGCCACCGGCCGGGCCCGCCCCGGCATGCGGCTCAACACCCAGTCGAACTGCGGGGTGTTGAGGGCCGGCATCTGCACCATCGTCGTACGGACGCCGGTACCGCTGTGCAGCAGCTCGCAGCGCAACGACTCGTTGAACCCCTGGATCGCGTGCTTGGCCCCGCAGTACGCCGACTGCAGCGGAATCCCGCGGTAGGCGAGGGCGGAGCCGACCTGCACGATCGTGCCGCGGTCGCGCGGCAGCATGTGGTGCAGCGCGGCCCGGGTGCCGAACACATAACCCAGATACGTCACTTCGGTCACCCGGCGGAACTCGTCCGGGGTGATCTCGGTGAACGGCGCGAACACCCCGGCGAAGGCGTTGTTGACCCACACGTCGATGTGCCCGAACGTGTCGACGACCTGCTGGGCGGCGTCGTCGACCGCCTTGGCGTCGGCCATGTCGACGGTGACCACGAGCGCCTCGCCCCCGGCGCGCTGCACCTCGTCGGCGGCCGCGGCGAGGCCCTCACGTCCGCGGGCCAGCAGGGCGACCCGGTCGCCCCGGGCGGCGAAGGCCAGGGCCGTCGCCCGGCCCACGCCGCCGCTGGCCCCGGTCACGACGACGGCTTTACGGCCCCCCGGCACGGGCACGCCCCACCGCTTGCGGACCATGAGTCACCCCCGGTGGTGCGGCTGCTCGGGGTCGATGTCGTCCTGGCGCGGCGCCGGCGTGCCCGAACCCTGCGGTTCGCCCGCGACGGGTGCGCCCGCGGCCCCGCCCAGACCGCCCGGTGCGACCGGCGGCATCGGCGGGTACGGCGCCCCGAGTCCACTCGGCGGCGCGGCGGGCGCCCGGCCGCCCACGACGGGGTCGCCCTGGCTCGCGGCGGCCAGCTCCGCCTCCCGCTCCGGCGTGGCCCGGGACGCGGAGGGGCGGGCCGCGCCCCGCAGGACGTAGGCGACGACGCCGAGGATCACCGCGGTGATCAGTGCGGCCGCCCAGTCGGGCAGACCGATCGCGAGGGCCAGCCCGATGGTGAGCGCGAGGGCCGCGCCCGCGTACAGGGCGACGGCTCCGGACACGGCGTACAGCATCGCCCTACGCCGCTGCTTGCGAGTCTGTTCACGCAGCTCGTCGCGCACGGTCTCGCGCGCCACCTGCGCCAGCTCGTCGACCAGGTGCCTGTCCAGGTGCTCCAGATGATCCAAGCCTTCCATGGCCGCCGAGTACCCGTACGGGCGTACGGATAACGCGGTCCGTCACGGCCGGAAAGCGGTGCGTCAGCCCAGGGCCGCCGGGTACCCGGCCCGCTCGCACGACCGCACGACCAAAACCCTCACCGACCCCTCTACAGGAGTTGCAGGATGACCGAGCGCACCGATGTGGTGGAGCTGCTCAAGGGGCAGCACACCCGGATCCGAGAACTGTTCGACGAGGTGGCGAACACCAAGGGCGCGGACCGGGCGCGGCACTTCCACGACCTCGTCCGGCTCCTCGCGGTGCACGAGACGGCCGAGGAAGAGGTCGTCCATCCCTTTGCCCGCAAGCACATCGACGGCGGCGAGCTGGTCGTCAAGGACCGGATCGAGGAGGAGGAGAAGGCCAAGGCGGCCCTGTCCCGGCTGGACGACATGGATCCGGACTCGCCCGAGTTCCTGGACCAGTTCGCGGCCCTGCGCCAGGACGTGCTCGCCCACGCCGACAACGAGGAGCGGTACGAGTTCGCCCACTTCAGCCGGGTCGCCGACCGGGACAGGCTCAAGACCCTGGCCCGCGCCGTGCAGGCGGCCGAGGCGCTGGCGCCCACGCGTCCGCACCCGGGCACCGACACCGCCCTGAAGAACGTGGCGGTGGGCCCGGTCGCGGCCGTCATCGACCGCACGCGTGACGTCGTACGCAAGGCGATGGGCTGATCCACGCCGCCGGGGCGGCCGGGCCGAGGACGATCTCCCGAAACGATCGGAAGTGATCTCCTCGCCCGGCCGCCCCAACTAGGCTCTGGGCATGGACATTCTGGGAGCCACGCTGCGTATCTGCGTCGACGACCTGGAGACCGCGGTCCCCTTCTACGAACGGCTGGCGGGCGGCAGAGCCCAGCGCTTCGAACGCGGCGGCGTCCAGGTGGCCGCGGTCGGCTGCTTCCTGCTGATGAGCGGGCCCGAGGCCGAACTGGAGGTGCTGCGCAAGATCTCCGCGACGATCGCCGTCAAGGACGTCGAGGAGACCCACCGAGTGCTCACCGAACTCGGCGCACACATCGTCGCGGGCCCGGTGCCCACTCCAGGGGGCCGCAACCTGATCGCGATGCACCCGGACGGCATGGTGTACGAGTACGTGGACCGCAACGTGTAGACGGCTACGCCTCCGGCGGTCGCATACGGAAGTCGTAGTGGGCCGGGAGCGGTTCGTCGGTCAGCCTGGACCACAGGCGGCCGATCGCCTCCGCTCCCTCCCGCAGGTCGGCGGCCTCGAAGCCCGCCCGGAAGATGTCCAGGGCCTCCTCCCGCCTCCCCTCCGCGAGCAGCAGCCCCGCCTCGATCAGCCGGAACCGGCCGCGCTCGCGGGTGGCGGGGTGCAGCCGCTCCCAGACACCTCGGGCCTGCGCGGTGCGGCGTACGGCGAGCAGGGCCTCGATCGCCTCGCGGCCGAGCGCTGCCGTGGCGGCCGTCCACCGCTCCCCGCCGTCGCGCCGCTCGTGACACAGGTCGTCGAAGGCGTCCGCGTACCGGTCCGCGGCCCGTTCGTGGTTGCCGCTCTCCTGGTCGGCGACGGCCAGGCAGCGCAGCAACGGCCAGAGCGACGGGGCGAGTTCAAGGGCCCGCTCCCAGCTGCGCACCGCCTGCGCCCGGTCACCGGCGTGCCACTGGGCGACGCCGAGGTGGTACTCGGTGAGCGGGGTCGCGGGCGCGGTCTCCAGCATGTCCCGCCAGTGCGGGGCGACCAGCGTCTCGCCGGGGGGCCGCACCCGGCGCGGCTCGGGGAGGGCACCGGTCCGCAGCAGTTGCAGCCAGGGCTCCTGGGCCTCGCCGAGCGTGCCCTCGTCGAAGGGCGTGCCGGACAGCTTCCAGTCGGCGCGCAGCACTTCGAGCGCGCCCCAGCCGGAGCCCACGGTCAGGATCTCGCCGGGTTCGGTGTCGGCGTGCGGCTTCCAGGCGGCGTGGGCGGCGTCGACGTCGGCGCGCGGGAGGGCGGCTTCGAGACGCGCCTCCACTTCGCCGGCGGCCGCCGGGGAACTCAGCGGGCCGTAGGCCTCCAGCCACGACACCTCGCTCTCCGGTTCCAGCCGTACGTGCTCCAGCTGGGTGCGGGCGAGCCCGGCCTGGATCTCCGAGTAGCCGCCCGTGCCGGGTTCGGTGAGCCATCGCTGCCAGCGGCGCCCGCCGGGTCCCTTCCCCCAGACGAACAGCTTGCGCCCGCGCAGCAGGTCGGTCGAGGTCTGCACCAGACCGTGCCCGTCCTCGTCGAGGGCGGCGATCCAGCGACGGCGCGCCTCGGGAAGATCGCAGAAGTAGTCGGCTGCATACGGAAGTTGCTGTATCTCGGCGCACGACGGTGCGGGCACCTTCCGCAGCCGCCGCTCGTAGCCGAACTGCCAGGCCTCCTCCGCGGGCACCAGCACCCGGTGCTCCTCCGGTACGGCGATGTTGGACCACCAGTAGGCCGGCACGGGCCGCTCGTGCGGGTTTCGGACGCGCACGCCGACGTACAGGAAGTCGGAGTCCTCCGGCAGCCACAGGTCGACCTGGAAGGGCAGGTCGCGCAGCCGCTCCCACTCCCACAGCCGGAGCATGTCACCGCCGTCGGGGGCGGGGACGCGGGCGGCGTGCAGCGGGGAACAGGAGAGGGTGGTGTGGCCGGTGGCGCCGATGTTCCATTCGATGCCGCCGGAGAACCAGGCGCCGTTGAGGGCGAAGTTGGCGGGCTGGAACACCGGGTTGCGGTACAGGAGTTCACGGCCGGTCGGCTTGTGCAGCAGGGAGGCGACACGCCCGCCGAGCCCGGGCAGCACGGTGGCGCGCAGCCGTCCGTTCTCGATCACGAGGGCGTCGAACTCGCGGGGTTCACGCGCCCGCCCGTACCCGTCCCGGACCGGCACCGGCAGCAGACTGCGCAAGGGCCCGTAGCCGACCTGCCGGGCCATCTCCCGCGGCAACTCGTCCCGGTCCCGGTCTTCGATGCGGTGGACCTCGTGCAGCAGCCGCAACGGGGGCAGCGGATTGTCCGGCCCCAACTCCGCGGCGGGCAACGTCAGTACCTCACGTCGGATGCTCGTCACGATCACCATGGAAGCCGCTCACCGGTGAACCGGCCAGGGGACCTGCAGGTCAGGATTGCGCAAAGGGGAAGTGCAGCGCCCCGATAGGGGCGCGGGGAACTGCACGACAAGCCACGATGGCGCAGCAGCCAACCGACAACCCCTCACGGCACTACCCAAGCGGTGCGCCCCGCATCTCGGCAGTGATCGCCCACCGCTCGTGATCCCGCCAGTCCCCGTCGATAAAGATCATCTTCGGCGAGAACCCCTCGAGCCGAAAGCCACACGCACGCGCCAGCGCGATCGACGCGGCGTTCTGCGGCTGCGCGTTGATCTCCAGCCGGTGCAGCCGCATCGGCCCGAACGCGTACCCCACCACCAGGTCAAGCCCCTCTCGCATCAGCCCGCGCCCGGCGGCGTGCGCGAAGGCGCCGTAGCCGAGCGCCCCGCACTGGAAGCCGCCCTCGACGATGTTGTTGATGTTGATGTACCCGGCGATGGCTCCGGCGCCCTGCGCACCGTCCTTCTCGCAGACGAGGAACCCGGCCTTGGTCGGGTCCTCGATCAGCCGGCCCGCGTACGCGGTGTAGGCGTTCGCGGTGTCCGGCGGGAACAGCCAGGGGTGGTGCAGGTCCTTGCTCTCGCGGGCCCGGGCGGTGAACTCGGCACCGTCCTCGTAGGTGAAGTGACGTATACCCACGCGGGGGCCTTCGGCGAGATAACGGGATGCGGTGTGCGGCATCTCGCCACCCTACGGCGGTCTAGGGCTTCCGCCTCATGAAATACGCCCCGAAGAACGACCCGACGGCCGCCGCGACGAGCAGGGCCGTCGACAGGGGCATCGTGACCTCGGGGATCAGGAGGCGGATCCTGATGTCGCGGGTGTTCTGGAAGATGAAGATCAGGGCGAAGACGGCGAGCAGCAGGACGGTCACCCGGCCGGGCGTCACCGCCGGGCCCCGTTCGCCGCTGTGCCTGGCACCCGGCTCGGAGGTCTTCGGGCTCATACCCCCAGGATGCGCCCGAGGACCCCCTTACGCGCGGTGAGGAGGACCGCGGGCGCCTCACCCGCCGAGCACGGGCAGCTCCAGCATGCCGGTGTTCCCGGGCGCGCTCGCCACGGTCACCACCTTGATCCCGCGGTTGCCGAAGTAGGCGTCGTCGCTCGCCGCGATCACGAACTGCAGCCGGTGCCCCTTCTGGTACCGGTGCACGATGCCCGGCAGGCTCACGGTGAAGCTCTTGGTCACGTCCGGTACCCGGACCGGCGCGATCAGCCGGTGCACCAGCGTCCTGGTGCCGTCGGGCGCGACGTCGTACAGCTTGGCGAACAGGACGAGCCGGTCGGCGGCGTTGTCGGAGTCCTGGGCCTTCGCGGCCTGCGGGGAGTCGACCCTGAGCGTGGCCCGCGGCGCGCCGACCACATCGGTGGTACGGGCGAGCGGTTCGCTGGTCCAGGCGAGGTAGGTGCCCTCGGTGTCGAACGGCGCCGGGTCCGGCAGCCCGCCGAGCGCGGCCAGTGAGGTCTCCGAATGGCTCGTGGGGGTCAGCCGGTTGGCGTACGTACGGCTGCCGAGGGCCACCTTCTTGCTGTTGTCGACGAGTTTGCCGTCCCCGGAGAGATAGAGCTTCCGGTTGAGGGCGGGCAGGTGGTCGGCGGTGGCGTACGCGTGGCCGGGGTCGGTGATCCAGTCGCGGTAGTAGGCGAAGGCAGGTCCGGTGTCGGTGTGCTGCCTCCGGAGGTAGTGGTCGAACCAGGACATGATCCGCCTGCCGACATAGCTGGTGTCCAAGTTGCCCTGGACGAGGTTGAGTTCACCGTTCACCATGCCGCCGCTGTGCCCCCAGGACTGCCAGATCATCGCGGCGGGCGTGCCCTGGGACTTGAGCGTCTTGTACGTCGCCGTCGCTTCGTTGAGGTTGAAGAGGCTGTCGGCCTGCCCCTGGATCAGCAGGGTGGGCGCCTGGACCCGGTGCAGGTACGACGCCGGCGAGACGCTGTGGGCGTAGGCGAGCATCGCGGCGGTCGGGCCCGGGCGGTAGCTGCCGGAGTTCAGGGTGCGGATGGTGGCGCAGGCCCGGGTGACGAAGTGCAGACAGGTGAGGGAGTTGATCCGGGACGGGTCGAGGTTCGGCTGGGTCAGCGTCTGGCCCTCGCCGAGGAGGTAGAAGCCGTTGGTCCACTGCCATTTGAAGGCGCCGGGGACGGTGCCGCCGGCGTTGTTCGGGTCCAGCGCGTAGGCGAGGTCGTTCCAGGTGATCAGGGGGATCAGCGCGTCCACCCGGTGGTCGACGGCGGCCGTCGCCAGCTGGATGGCCCCGCCGTACGAGCCGCCGATCATGCCGACCCGCGGGTCGCCCGTCCCGTCGAGGGTGACGAAGTCGGCCCTGGTGCCGTCGTCGGCGGCGCGCTTGCCGCCGAGGAAGTCGATCAGCCGGGAGGCGGCGGTGCCGTCGATGCCGGGGTCGTCGAGCGAGATCAGACAGCCGGAGCGGCCGAAGCCGAGCCCGGAGTAGATCAGGGACACATAGCCGCGCGCGGCGAGGGCCTTGCCGACGGCGTCGGTGGTGCCGTCGGACTTGCTGCCACCGAAGCCGTTCGTGGCGAGCACGGCCGGGGCCCGGTGGGAGCTGTCGACGCCCGCCGGGCGGTAGAGGTCGGCGTCGATCGCGCAGCGGCGGCCGCCGGCCTGGACGGTGAACTTCAGTGCTGTGACGCTGTATTGGCCCGCTGCGGACACGGGAGCGGTGAGTGCCTGGGGCGCGGCGAGCGCCGCGCCCAGGGCGAGAGCGAGCGGAGCCCGGGATCTGAACACGCGTCGGGACACTGAGACCTCCACACTCAGGACAGCCCTGCTTACCGACCAGTAAGTAACCACCGCTTGTCATGGTGTGACACGTGTCATACGAGGTCAATCGCCCAGACGAGTGTTGTTGACGGATATTCAGTGAAGACGATCGCCCGTTCGGTTCAGAGAAGGGCGGGCTCGTCGAGCGTCAAGGTGCCCGCGTCGGCGTCGAGTTCGGCCCTCACGCCGAAGGGGATGGTCGACGCACCCTCGCAGTGCCCGAATCCGAACTCCTCGACGACGGGCACGCCGAGGCCGCCGAGCCGGTCCACGAGGACGGCGCGCACTTCCTCGTAGGGACCGCACCTCACCCACGACCCGAGCGCGATCCCGGTGACGCCGTCGAGCCATCCACTGCGCAGCAGCTGGGTCAGCATCCGGTCGATGCGGTACGCCCGTTCGCCCACGTCCTCGATCAGCAGCAGCCCACCGCGGGCACCCTCGTGGGCGTGCGGCGTTGCGAGGTCGGAGGCGAGCATGCTCAGACATCCGCCCAGCGTGACGCCCCGGGCCCGCCCCGCGACCAGAGCGGTGCCTGCGGAGACGAGGGTGCGGACCCGCTCCGGAGCGAACAGGGTGTCCTTCAGGTGTTCCTGCGCCCGGGCGTGCTTGATGAAGTCGATCCCGGCGGCCGCCGGTCCATGCAGGGTGACCAGGCCCAGCCGGTTGGCGAACGCCTGGTGCAGCACCGTGATGTCGCTGAAGCCCACGAACACCTTGGGACCGGCGGCCCGCATCGCGTCCCAGTCGAGCAGGTCGACCATCCGCTGCGCCCCGTACCCGCCCCGCGCACACAGCACCGCGTCCACCGACGGGTCGCACCAGGCGGCCTGCAGATCGGCGGCCCGGTCGGCGTCCGTGCCCGCCAGGTAGTCGAACTCGCCGTGCCGGTCCAGCACATGGGGTGCCACCACCGGGTCGAGGTCCCATCCCCGCAATACGTCGAGACCGGCCTGCACCCGCTCCTCCGGCACCGGACCGCTGGGCGCGACGACGGCCACGCGGGCGCCGGGGGCGAGCCGGGACGGACGCAGGAGTTCTCTCACTTGGTCAGCTCCAATGTGGGGACACCGCGCGGATTCAGCCCGAAGACCTGGGCGTAGAGGGAGAGTTCGGACTCCAGGACACGGATCATGGTCTCCGCCCGCCGGAACCCGTGCCCCTCCCCCTCGAAGGCGATGTAAGCGTGCGGCACCCGTCTGCCCTCCATCCGCTCCAGGAACCGCTCGCACTGGGCGGGCGGGCAGATCACGTCGTCCAGGCCCTGCAGCAGCAGGAAGGGCGCGGTGATGCGGTCGGCGTGCTCGGCCGGCGAGCGTTCCGCGTACCGGCCGGGCACCTCGGCGAGCGGTCCGACCAGGGTTTCCAGGTACTGCGACTCGAAGTCGTGGGTCTCCCCCGAGCCCCAGCCGGCCAGGTCGAGGATGGGATAGAGGATCGTGCCGCAGGCGTAGACGTCGGTGGCGGCGAGGGAGGCGGCCGAGGTCCAGCCACCCGCGCTGCCACCGCGGATCGCGAGCCGCTCGCGGTCGGCGGTCCCCTCGTCGGCGAGGGCGAGCGCGACGGCCGCGCAGTCCTCGACGTCGACCACACCCCACTGCTCACGCAGCCGGCCCCGGTACTCGCGCCCGTACCCGGTCGAGCCGCCGTAGTTGACCTCGGCGACACCGATGCCCCGGGAGGTGAAGTAGGCGATCTCCAGGTCGAGCACGAGCGGCGCCCGGCTGGTGGGGCCGCCGTGCACCCAGACGACGTACGGCGGCAGTTCGTCGCCGGGCGAGACGCAGTGCGGGTTGTGCGGCGGGTAGATGTGCGCGTGGACGTCGCGTCCGGCGGGGCCGGTGAACGTGCGGATCTGCGGTTCGGGGTAGTAGGCGGGGTCGACCGCGTCCTCGTGCTCGGCGCCGATCACTCGGGCCCGGCCGGCCCGGGTGTCGAGCTCCACCACCTCGTACGCGCTGCGCGGGCTGGCTCCGACGGTGACGACGCGCTCGCCGTGCACCGCGAGCGTGGATGCGAACTCGGTCCAGGGGCCGGCCGCGTCGACGACCTCGCCGGTCTCCGGGTCGAGGACGCCGAGCGCGGTGGCGCCGCGGCCGTGCACCACGGCGATCAGTCCGCTGTCCAGCGGGGCGAACCAGCGCTGTCCGAGCTTCCACAGCGGCCCGCCGAACTCCTCCTCGCGCGGGCAGAGGGGGACACCGTCGCGGTAGAGGTTCCACCAGCCGGTGCGGTCGCTCGCGTAGAGGAGGGAGCCGTCGGGGGCCCAGTCCGCCTGGGCGATCGACTCGTCCGGGCCGCCGGCGAGCGTGCGTGTCTCCCGCAGGGTGCCGTCCTCGGCGACCTGGGCCAGGACCAGTTCCGTGCCGTCCCACGGCATCCGCGGATGGTCCCAGGCGAGCCAGACCGCGCTGCGTTCGTCGGGCGAGATGCGGGGACCGGTGACGAACCGGTGCCGGCCGTCGGTGAGTTCGCGTACGGCATCCCGGTCCTGGGCGGCCGAGCCGTCCAGCGGCACCGCGGCCAGGACACGCCGCACATCGGTGGGTCCGTCGCCGGTGAACTCCTCCAGCACGCACCACACTTCACCGCGCTCGACCTGCAACTGCGGCTCCACCCAGCGCAGTCCGCCGCCCACCGGCGACACGGGTGTGAGGGGCCGCGGGTCGCTTCCGGGCTCGTACCGGTAGAGCCGCTGGTCGGCGAAGTTCACGAACACCACGAGCGGCCGTCCGTCCACGACCGTCCCCGCCCAGGGCTGTCCGCCGTACTCGATGACGCGGCTGCGGACGTCCCACGGTGCGGGCAGCAGCGGCTCCTCCTCGCCATCGGCGCGCCGCCGCACCAGGGTGCGGCGGCCGCCCTCGGTCGGGCGCGGCTCGGTCCACCACGCCTCGTCGCCCACGAAGCCCACGTACTCGGGACGCCCGTCGTGCGCGGCGGCGAGCGCCGCGTCGATGGGCGAGGGCCAGGAACCGTACGGCAGTCTCTGCACGTTCTCCCCCAACTCGCCTAGGCCGTCCGCAGAAAGCGGTCGAGGACGCGGACACCGAAGTGCAGCGCCTCGACCGGGACCCGCTCGTCGACCCCGTGGAACATGGCCTGGTAGTCGTAGCCCTCCGGGAGCCTCAGCGGCGTGAAGCCGTACCCGGTGATGCCGAGCCGCGAGAACTGCTTGGCGTCCGTGCCGCCCGACATGCAGTAGGGCACCACATGCCCCTCGGGCGCGAACTCCTCGACGGCGGCACGCATCTTCGCGTACGTCGGCGAGTCCACCGGCGCCTGGAGGGCCACCTCACGGTGGTGGAACTCCCACTCCACGTCGGGTCCGGTGAGCTGGTCAAGGGTCGTGCGGAACTCGTCCTCACCGCCGTACAGATACCGCCCGTCGACATACGCGAGCGCCTCCCCGGGGATCACGTTGAGCTTGTAACCGGCCTCCAGCATGGTCGGGTTGGCGCTGTTGCGGACGGTCGACTCGACGAGCTTCGCCGCCGGGCCGAGCTTTTCGAGCAGACGGTCGATGTCGTCCAGGTCGACGTCGAGGCCGTAGAGCGCCGCCAGTTCGGACAGCGCGGCCCACACGGTGGGAGTCGGCCGCAGCGGCCACTCGTGCTCGCCGATGCGGGTGATCGCGGCGGCGAGCCGGGTGACCGCGTTCTCCTTGTTCACCTTGGAGCCGTGTCCGGCCCGTCCGCGCGCGGTGAGCTTCAGCCAGGCCGTGCCGCGCTCACCGGCCGCGATCGGGTAGATCTGCCGTCCGCTGCCGTCGTGGAAGGTGAACGCCCCCGACTCGCTGACGCCCTCGGTGCACCCCTCGAACAGCCCCGGGTGCCGATCGGCGAGGAACCCCGAACCGTCCTGCGCACTGTCCTCCTCGTCGGCGGTGAAGGCGACGACGATGTCACGCCGGGGCCGCACGCCCTGCCGCGCCCAGCTCCGCAGCACGGCCAGGATCATGGCGTCCATGTTCTTCATGTCGACGGCGCCGCGGCCCCACACCACCCCGTCGCGGATCTCCCCGGAGAAGGGGTGCACGCTCCAGTCGTCGGCGCGGGCGGGTACGACGTCCAGATGACCGTGGAGGAGCAGCGCGTCGGCGGCCGGGTCGGTCCCCTCAAGGCGCGCGACGACATTCGTACGCCCCTTGGTGCGCTCCAGCATCGTGGGTTCGAGGCCCGCGCCGGCCAGCTGCTCGGCGGCGTACTCGGCGGCGGGCCGCTCCTGGCAGTCGCCGCCACCGCGGTTGGTGGTGTCGATACGGATGAGGTCGGAGGTGAACTTCACGACCTCGTCCAGAGCCTGCTGGTCAGCCATACTGCTCCTCCACGGCGGCCGAGACGATCGTGGTGACCGCCTTGAAGATACGGATCCCCTCGTACATCGTCTCGCTGGTGTACGCCACTTTCCGCTCCCCGATCCGGCCGACGCCCGGCACGATCGTGGCGGCCATGGCGAGATGCTCGGCGTCGAATTCGAGCGCGACGGTGAACGGCCCTGCCTGGACGGGCTGGTGACGGACCGCCAGCTGAGCCGCCTCCTTGGCGGCGGCCCGGATGTCGGACGCGGTCCTGACCGGCGTACGGCACACGGCCGCGTACCGCGACACATGGTCCTTGACCGCGACCTTCAGTGCCTCGGGCGCATACCCGAGGGCGTCCTCGCAGGCCACGTCGTCGCCCGTGACCAGGATGACGGGCACCCCGTACTCGGCGACGACATGCGCGTTGAGCAGGCCCTCACTGGCACGTACGTCGTTCAGCCACACCCCGGTGATGGAGTTGGCGAGGTAGGTGTGGGCGAGGACGCCCTCCATCCCCGCACCGGCGTGATAGCCGACGAAGGCGATGCCGTCCACGTCCCCGTGCTGCACCCCCTCGACCATGGAGAGGGACTTGTGCCGCCCGGTGAGCATCTCGGTGCGCTCGTCCAGGTGCTCCAGCAGCAGGTTGCGCATGGTCCAGTGGGCCTCGTTGACGAGGACCTCGTCCGCCCCGCCGTCGAAGAACCCCAGCACGGCGGCATTGACGTCCGAGGTGAACATCGAGCGGCAGCGCTCCCACTGCGGTGTCCCCGGCAGCACGTCGGCCGGCCAGGTCACCCCCGTGGCACCCTCCATGTCGGCGCTGATCAGGATCTTCATGGAGCGCCACGTTACGCGCCGCGCGGGAAACCGGCCAGGAAGCAGAGGTCAGAGCGTACGGCGGAACAGGTCCAGCAGCGCAGTCCAGTGCCGCTCCGTGGCCTTGGCGCTGTACATCGCCGTGTCCGCCTGCGTGAAACCGTGCTGCGCCCCTGTGTACACCTCGCCGCGATGACGGACCTCCGCCGCGGTGAGCGCCTTGCCGAGGCGGTCGATCTGTTCGGCGGGATTGCTGGCGTCCTGGTCGGCGTGGCCGAAGTAGAGCTCGGCGGTGATGCGGTCGGCGAGCAGATGGGGGCTGTCCGGGGCGTCGGTGGCGAGGTACGCGCCGTGGAAACCGGCCGCTGCGGCGACCCGCTCCGGGTAGGTGCCGGCGGTGCGCAGAGCGAGGGCCGCCCCCATGCAGTAGCCGGTGATCCCGACGGGGCCGGTGGTGGTGAAGACGGACGCGGCCGGCCAGTCCAGGTAGCAGGCGGCGTCCCGCATGGCGCCCTCCGGGGTGAGGGTCCGCGCGGCCGGGCCCAGCGCCTGGATGATCTCCGGACGCTCGGCGTGGTTGATGAAGTCGGGCAGTCCGACCACGGGTGCGCGGCCACGGCGATGGAAGACGTCGGGGACGAGGACCGTGTAACCGGCCGCGGCGAGGCGGTCGGCCATCGACCGCAGGTGCGGTCGCAGACCGAAGGCGTCCATGTAGAGCAGCACCGGGGGTGCGGGGCGTTGTCGTCGGGATGGGCGAGGTAGGCGTCGGCGGTTCCGTCGGGGGTCGGGATGTCGGCGGAGGTTGCCTGGACGGCGGTCACGGGGGCGTCGCTCACTTCTGGCGGGCGGCGGCGGTGAGTTCCTTCACGCGGGCGGCGGGGACGGGGACGCCAGGCGTCTCGAAGAACCAGCGCTGCCCCTCCTCCTGGCTCAGTCCCTCCGGCCGCTCCCCCATGTACGGCTGTACGTAGACGGGTGTGCCGGGCTGGGTGCGCCAACTGTCGGCGAGTGTGCCGATGTCCACCGCGTCGTAGCCGAGGGCGTCGAGCAGTGCGGCAGCCTCCGTCTTGGCGGTCGGGTCGTCGCCCGCGACGGGCAGGGCGCTGCGGTCGGGGGCACCGGCGGGGCGGGCGCTGGTGAACAGGCGCCGGAAGTCGATGTTGTTGAAGGCTTTCACCACCCGGGACTCGGCCAGGTGCCGCTGCACCAGGGCGCTGGAGGTCAGAGCACCCGCGTCCAGTTCGGCGAGGCGGCCGTCGCGGTCGGGGTAGTAGTTCATCGTGTCGATCACCGTTCGGCCCGCCAGCGCGGCGGCGGGGAGACGGTCGTAGGCCTTCAGGGGAATGGCGGCCACGACCAGGTCACCGGCCCTGGCGGCCTCGGCGGGGGTGCCGGCACGGGCGCGTGGCCCCAGCTCGCCGACGAGATCGGCGAGGGTCTGCGGGCCGCGGGAGTTGCTCAGTACGACGTCCAGTTCCGCGGCGACCGCAAGGCGGGCCACTGCTGCGCCGATCATTCCGCTGCCGATGATCGCGAGGGTCCTGCCCACCGTTGTGCACCTCCGAGCCGTATCTGAAACTGAGTGTCAGGCTAGCCACCGAGTTCCGAGACTGCAAGCGGGAATCGGCAGAGGGTTAGGATCGCGAGGTGACCGGAGCAGCACGTACGAACACCAGGGACATCGCCCGGGCCGCCGTGAGGGCCGAACTGGCCCAGGTGGCCTTCGAGTTGTTCCGTCGGGAGGGCTTCGACAAGGTCACTCTCGACGATCTCGCGGCGGCCGCCGGGGTGTCCCGCAGCACTTTTCTGCGCTACTTCGGCACCAAGGAGGACGCGGTCCTCGGCGCCTTCGAGGGGCAGGACCGCCGGGTCGCCGACGCCCTGCGTGCCCGCCCGGCCGACGAGGACCAGTGGACGGCCCTGCGGCACGCCCTGGACACGGTGATCGAGCGGTATCACATGGACCCGGCCGGCTCCCTGGAGACGCTGCGGCTCGTGCGTGAGACCCCGGCCCTGTGTGCACGGCAGCTGGAGAAGCAGCACAGCTGGCGCCCGGCCCTCGCACAGGCGCTCGCCGAGCGCGCCGGTTCCGAGGAGCCGACCCTCGCCCAGTCGGTGCGGGCGGCGGCCGCCCTGGACTGCCTGAACGTGGCCCTGGACCACTGGCTCGCCTCCGACGGCCGCCTGGACCTGGTCGCCCTGCTCGACGAGGCCTTCAGGGCGATACAGCGACCGCGTTGAACGTCGTCTGTGGCGTCCGCGGGCGATGAGGCGTGCGGCGCAGGGTGGCCGTGGTCGCCTCGACGTCGAGCTCGAACACGCTGATCAGGTTCAGGCGGCAACGCACCCCGTCCTGCCCGTGCGCAGATCCGTGCGGCAGATGGCGCCGTTGCGCGCGAGCCCATGTACGCATGCGGCTTGGCCCCGATCGTGATGCCCTCGGGGGGCCGGCCGTCGGAGAGCGGGACTCCGTCGGCCACGCGGCTCCGACCGCGGCAGGGGTGGCGCTCGCCGTGTCCGCGCCGGCCGCCGCCGGGCCTCCGCGACGTGGGGGTGGGGCTCGGCGAAACGAGCCGCTGTCCGCGGGAGTTCCCCTGCGCCCCACCCTCACCTCATGGCGTCGGCCCTCAGCCCGTGCGCCCCGCCACCAGCCACTTGGACGGCAGCACGATCCGGTTGCCGTCGGGGGCGAACTCCGTGGTGGTCAGCGGGAGTTCACCGCTCGCCAGGACCGTGAGGCCGGCCGCGCGCAGATACTCGGGCACGGCGTCGTCGGCGACTTCACCGGGGGCGATTCCGTGCTGGAAGATCGGTGCGAGCTTGGCCGGTGGTCCGGTGGGGCTCTGCGCCAGGCCCAGCAGGACGGGCTTGGCGGCCTCGGAGAGTTCGACGAGGAAGACCCGGCCGCGCTCCCCGACCAGCGCGGCGATCCCGTCCACCATGGGCTGCCGGTCGTCCGGTTCGGCCTGGTGCAGGACGCCGCGCATATAGACGTTGGCGTCACCGATCTCGGCGTGCAGCGTCTCCGTCTCGCTCTTCTCGACGGCGTCCAGCACACGGTATGTCGCCTGTCCGGCGGGGTCGGCGTGCCGGGCCTGGTCGACGGCGGCGGCGGACAGATCCGCGCCGACCACACGCTTGAAGCGGTCGGCGAGGAAACGGGTCTGGGTGCCGTTGCCGCAGCCGAGGTCCACCATCGCCAGGCCGGGATCGGCGAGGTGCGGTTCGAACAGGCCCAGGTGTATGCCGACGGTCAGGGTGGGCTCCGCGTCCCAGAACACGGCCCCCTGTTCCTCCGGGGCTGCACGCCAGAAGCCCTCCCAGGCCTCCCGGTACCGACTCGTCACGCTCATGCCCAACTCCCCAGGGTGCGACGTACTGGCCCGATTCAAGTGACGGGCCAGTACGGTCTATCGCGCCCCGGTCACGGCTACAAGCGCACGGCGCATTCCTTCACTCCGCATTCGAGGGGCGTACGCCCCAGGGCGCCCCCATACTCCTGATGTGCAGTCAGTACGCCCCTGTGGTGCGGTCAGCGGCGGGGCAGGGTCAGTTCGAACCAGACGGTCTTGCCCGCCTTCGTACGGCTGGTGCCCCACTCGCGGGCGAGGGCGCTGACCACGCGCAGTCCGCGTCCGAACTCCTCCTCGGGACCGGCGCTGCGCAGGGTCGGCAGGTCGTGGTCGTCGTCGTCCACCTCGCACAGCAGGGTGTCCCCGCGGACGAGCCGCAGTTCGACGGGGCGGCTGTGGGAGTGCCGTACGGCGTTGGTGACGAGTTCGCTGACCAACAGCTCGGCGTTGGGGACGAGTTTGGCGAGCCCCCAGTCGTGGAGCTGTTCGCGGACGACGGCACGCGCGCGGCCGACCTCGATCGGGTCGAGGGCGAGCCGCCACTCGGCGACGTCGTCCGGCTCGATGCCGTTCAGACGGGCCATCAGCAGGGCCACGTCGTCCTTGCGTCCGCCGCGGCCCGCTTTTGAGAAGGTCACAGCGAGGGCGCGGATGATGGAGTCGCAGGCGTCGTCCATGGAGGCGGCCGGGTGGGCGGCGGACTCACTGAGGGTCGCGAGACCCACGCCGATGTCCTCGCCGCGCACCTCGACCAGTCCGTCGGTGCACATCACGATGCGGTCGCCGGGCTCCACACGCACGCGTACCGCTTCGAAGGGCACTCCGCCGACGCCGATGGGCGCGCCGGTCGGCAGGTCGAGCAGCTCGCTGCGGCCGTCCTCCGCACGGACCAGCACGGGCGGGATGTGGCCTGCGTTGGCGATGTGCAGTTCGCTCGCGATCGGGTCGTAGACGGCGTACAGACAGGTCGCGAGGTAGGTGTCGCCGAGGCGCTGGGCGAGGTCGTCGAGGTTGCGCAGGAGCTGGGCGGGCGGCAGATCGAGGGCGGCCATGGTCTGCACGGCCGTACGCAACTGGCCCATCATGGCAGCCGAGTTCAGGCCGTGGCCCATGACGTCCCCGACGACCAGCGCGGTGCGGGCGCCGGGCAGCTTCACGGAGTCGAACCAGTCGCCGCCGACCCGGCCGAGCAGCGTGCCCGGCAGATAGCGGGTGGCGATGTCGCAGCCCGCCATACGCGGCGGGATGTGCGGCAGCATGCTGTCCTGGAGGGTCTCGGCGACGGACTCCTGGTACGTGTACATGCGCGCGTTGTCGAGCACGAGGCCCGCGCGGGCGGCGAGTTCGGCGCCGGTGACCCGGTCCATGTCGTTGAACTCGACGCGCTCGGGGTGGCGCAGCAGGATCATGAAGCCGAGGACCACGTTGCGCGCCTTGAGGGGCACGATCAGCATGGAGCGGTTGGTGATGAGCGGCCGGATGTCCCGCTTCTCGAACTGCGAGGCGATGGCGTGGCCCATCTCCTCGCTGATGCGCGGCACCAGGACGGGCTCGCCGCTGGTCATGCACTGGAAGAACGGCGTGTGCGCCGGGAAGGGCATGGCCTCGCCGACCGGGACGACGTCGTCCCAGCGGCCGGGTTCGTCGGTGTGCTCCAGGGCGACCCGGTGCCACATCGTGGTCGTGTCCGGCACACCGTCCGGGAAACCCTCACCGGCGACGACCTGTTCGCGCAGATAGGTGCCGGCGACGTCCGTGAAGCGCGGGACGACGGCTTTGCTGACCTCGACGATGGTCGTGGCCAGGTCGAGCGAGGTGCCGATCTTCCCGCTGACCTCGTTGAGGAACTCCAGGTGTTCGCGTACGGCTGCGTACTCGAGGTCCTCGGCGTCGTCGGCGAGTTCGTGCGGCACCGGCAGGCCCTCGGCCGCCGCCCGCGCGGCCCGCTCGCGCCGGGCCTTGCGCTCGATGCGCCGCGGGACGCCCCAGTCGGGGGTGACGGGCACCCGGTCGTTCTGGCTGAACTCCAGGACGGGGTAGCCCAGTTCGAGGACCTGGGCGACGATGCGGGCGCTTTCGTCGACGCTCATGCTGGGCAGGATCTCGGGCAACCTGCGGGCCAGCTCCTCGGCGCCGGGGAAGTCCGTGTGCAGGGCGAAGCCGGGCGCGATCCGCTCGAACGCCAGGTCCCCTTCGCTGCCGTCCGGCTCGTCCTGGCGGAGTCCGGCGGTGTCGGCCGCGAGCACCAGCAGCCGCTCGTGCCCCGGGCCCACCAGGGGGTACGCCCACCACAGCACGTCCACGCGCGCGTGGTCGCCCTCGTGTTCGGGAACGGTGAGCCGGGCGCGGCCCGCTGCCGGGTACGAGAGCCTGCCGTCGAGGGACGTCTCGAGGTCGGGGCCCAGCCCGTCATATGCACCGTACGGCCCGTACGGACTGATGTCCTCGTCCTCGGGCAGTGCGCCGGAGACGGGCAGCAGGTCCACCGCGGAGCGGCCTATCGCGTCGTCCTTGGGGACTCCGAAGAGCCGGCCCGCGCCCCTGCTCCAGTGGGAGACGAGGCCGTCACGGTCCACCACGACCACGGCCAGCGGGACGCGGCCGGCCGCGGCGGGCTCCGTCGCCGCGCCGGTCCCAGCTCCGCGGCTGGGAGGCGTGTCCCTCTCGGTGCCACGGTCGGTGCCATTGTCCATGGCCCAGGCCCTCTCTCCCCACGGCTCCGCAAGATCTGTGCCGCCTACTCCACCGTAAGGCTCCGCCCGGTGGTGATGTGCGGCAATGCGGGAATTGGTGCGACGGAACGGTCCTCGCGCGCGGGGGCGCGCGCCGGAGCGTATGACACCACGTCAGTCTTCGTGGCCCAGCTGCAGATCCCGCTCGGTCCGTCCGCCTCCCGCGACCCGGAGCACGGTGGCGACCGGCGGGTAACCGGCCGCGATGACGGTGTACTCGCCGGAGGACAGGTCGACGAACCGGAACGTTCCGTCGAGGCCGGTGGTGAGCGTGTCCACCACATTGCCCGCCGCGTCGAGCAGTGTCACGCGCGCGTCGTCGACCGGCCGCCCGCCGCTGGTGCGCACGGTGCCGCGCAGTACGGCGCCGCCCGCGAGTTCGACGTCCTGGCGGGTCTCCCGGGCGGCCTGGACGGTGACGGGGAGCGCGGCCGGGCGGTATCCGGGGGCGCTCGCGGCGAGGGTGTACTCGCCGGCCACCAGTTCGGTGATGACGTAGCCGCCCTCGCGTCCGCTGCGGGTGGTGGCGACGACCTCGCCGCGTACGTCGGTGAGCGTCACGGTGGCGTCGCGCACGGGGGTGCCGTCGGCGGTGAGCACACCGCCGGCGAGGCGTCCGGCGCCGCCGAGGACGACATCCAGGTCCACCGGGCGCTCGCCGACGGTGACGGAGACGGCCTGCGGCTGGTGGCCGCCCGCGGCGGCGATGAGGACGTACGACCCCGTGCCGGGCGTGGACAGCGCGTACCGTCCGTCCTCGCCGCTGGCGCCCCGCCCGATCTGCTGTCCGGTGGCGTCGATGAGCGTGAGTGCGGCGCGGCGGACGACGGTCCCGTCGGGGTGCTGCACCGTGCCGCAGACGGGGACTCCGGCGGCGTGCGGCGAACGGGCGTGCGGGATCGCGGTGGCCGCGGGCTCGGTTTCGGCGGCGTTGTAGGACACCAGGGGTTTCTCCTTGAGGAAGAACGCGATGAGCAGGCCGAGGGCGAGCACCGGCACCAGGTAGAGGAAGATCCGGGGCATGGCGTCGGCGTACGCGCGGATGTAGTCGTCGCGCAGCGGCGCGGGCAGGGCGTGGACGAGCTGCGGGGTGATGGACTGCGGATCGGGAAGCTGCGCGCCCGCGCGCGTGGGCAGCCGTTTCTCGAGGGCGTCGGTGAGCCGGGCCGCGAAGAGGGTGCCGAAGATCGCGGCGCCGACACTGCCGCCGATCTGCCGGAAGTAGTTGTTGGCGCTGGTGGCGGTGCCGAGGTCGGCGGGGCGCACGGAGTTCTGCACGGCGAGGATCAGGACCGGCATCACCATGCCGATGCCGGCACCGAGGACGGCCATCCAGAGGCTGTAGTGCAGTCGGGGCGTGTCGACCTGGAGGCGGGAGAGCAGCCACATGCCGACGACGGAGACGGCGCTGCCGAGGACGGGATAGATCTTGTAGCGCCCGGTGTGGCTGATGAGCTGCCCGGAGACGATCGAGGCGCCGACGATGCCGCCCATCATGGGCAGCATCAGCAGGCCCGACTCGGTGGCGGAGGCCCCGTCGACCATCTGCAGGAAGGTCGGCAGATAGCTGGCGGCGCCGAACAGCGCGACGCCGATCACCAGGCCCACCAGACCGGTGACGTTGAAGACGGAGTCCCTGAACAGCCGCAGTGGGATGAGGGGTTCGACGGCGAAGCGCTCGGCGACGAGGAAGAGGGCGGTGGCGGCCGCCGCTCCCGCGCCGAGCCCGAGGATCGTCCGCGACTCCCAGGCGTACTCGGTGCCGCCCCAACTGGTCAGCAGCACAAGGCAGGTGGACGCGGCGGCGAGCAGCAGCGCACCGAGCACGTCGAGCCGCGCCTTGGCCTGCTGCTTGGGGAGTTTCAGTACGACGGTGACGACGGCGAGGGTGACCAGGCCGAAGGGAACGTTGAAGTAGAAGCACCAGCGCCAGGAGAGGTGGTCCGTGAAGTACCCGCCCAGCAGGGGGCCGGCCACGGACGCGAGGCCGAACGCGGCGCCGATCAGTCCCATGAACCGTCCGCGCCGGCGGGGCGGCACGATGTCCGCGATGATCGCCTGCACGCCGATCATGAGCCCGCCCGCGCCGACGCCCTGGACCGCGCGGAAGGCGATCAGCTGGTCCATGCTCTGCGCCCGGCCCGCGAGCGCGGCGCCGATCACGAAGACGACGATGGCGAACTGGAAGACGCCCTTGCGGCCGAGCAGGTCGCCGAGCTTGCCGTAGACCGGAAGGCCCACGGTGGCCGTGAGGAGGTAGGCGGTGATCGCCCAGGACATCCTGTCCAGGCCGTGCAGCTCGCCGACGATCTTCGGGAGCGCGGTGGCGACGATCATCTGCTCCAGGGCGGCGAGCAACAGCGCCAGCATCAGTCCGAGGAAGACCAACCGCACCCGGCGCGGGCTCAGTTCGACCGGCCCGGCCGGTGCGGCGGGGGTCCGCGGGAGCGCCACGGCCGGTTCGCCCCGCAGCTCGCCCTGCGCCGTCGTCCCGCTCACGTACCGCTCCCCTCGCCGCGCCGCCACACAATCCCGCTCAAGGCGGCAACTACGGGCAAGCGCGACGAGTTACGGCGGACCGGTGCGGCGCAGGGAGATCCACTCGATCCGGTGAGGGGCGTCAACCGCCCCCGAGGGGACGGTACTTACTTCTCGACCTCGGTGGCGAGCTTGGCGAGCACGGCGTCGTAGATCCGGCCGAGGCCCTTGGGTGCGAAGGTCTTCTCGAAGAAGCCGCCGATGCCGCCGGCACCGTTCCACACGGTGGTCACGACGACACGGGACTTGCCCTCGCCTGCCGGGGTGACCCGCCAGGTGGTGACCATGGAGGAGTTGCGGTCCTTCTCGACGAGCTCGCCGTCGGTGGGCTCGCTGACCTCCAGGAGGCAGTCGCGCACGCGCTTGCTGGTGGCCTGGAGCTTCCAGTGGACCAGGGTGCCCTCGCCGTCGCCGCCCTCGCGCACCTCGTACTCGCTGAAGTGCTCGGGCAGCAGCCTCGCGCGCGTGCCGCTGTAGTCGGCGAGGGCGTCGAACACCTTCTCCGCGTCTGCCGCGACGACCCGCTCGGTTGTGGCCTCGACCTGCGCCATCGGTTTCCTCCAGGACTTGCTTCTCTCGGGGTTGGGGCAAGCCAACCACCCCCGCCCACGGCCGCCCAAATCGGGGTGCCCGAGGACGCCCCCCGGGGCTTGTGGAGCGATCGGAAACAGGCCTTGCACGAGAAATCGAACACGTGTTTCACTCGGGGCAGCGCTACCGAGGAGGCGTCATGCGGTGGGAGAACCTCACAGTGGAGTCCGGCGGGCACAGCCGGGCGGCGGACGCCGCGCTGTTCGGCGCGGACGCGGTCGTGAGCCGCACCTTCGACACGCCTGAATTCCGTGGCATCACCTTCCACGAGGTGCGGGCCCGCTCGATCATCAACCGGGTGCCGGGCGTCTCGCGGATGCCCTTCGAGTGGACCGTGAATCCGTACCGCGGCTGCTCGCACGCGTGCGTGTACTGCTTCGCCCGCAAGACGCACACCTATCTGGACCTCGACTCGGGGCTCGACTTCGACTCGCAGATCGTGGTCAAGGTGAACGCGCCGGAGCTGCTGCGCCGCCAGCTCGGCTCGCACCGCTGGCAGGGCGAACACATCGCGATGGGCACGAACGTCGACTGCTACCAGCGCGCCGAGGGCCGCTACCGCCTGATGCCGGGCATCCTGTCCGCCCTGCGCGACCACGCCAACCCCTTCTCGATCCTGACGAAGGGCACGCTGATCCTGCGCGATCTCGATCTGCTGGTGCAGTCGGCCCAGGTGACGGACGTCGGCATCTCGGTGTCGGTGGGCTTCACCGACACCGAGCTGTGGCGCACGGTGGAGCCGGGCACGCCCGCGCCGGAGCGCCGCCTGGACGTGGTCCGCACGCTCGCCGAGCACGGCATCGGGTGCGGTGTGCTGATGGCCCCGGTGATCCCGTTCCTGAGCGACCGGCCGGCCCAACTGCGCGCCACCGTGCGGGCGATCGCAGCCTCCGGGGCCACCTCCGTCACCCCGCTGGTGCTGCATCTGCGCCCCGGCGCCCGCGAGTGGTTCATGGCCTGGCTGGGGCAGCACCACCCGTACCTGGTGCGCCGCTACGAGCGCCTGTACGCGGGCGGCGCCTACGCCCCGAAGTGGTACCAGCGCCGGATCACCCGTCAGGTCCACGAGCTGGCACAGGAGTACGGGATCGGCCCCACGCGCGCGGGGATGCCACGGCGGATCCGGCCGCCCGAGGCACCCGAGCCGGCGGTGTCCGAACCGACCCAACTCACTCTCATTTGAGAGCATACGAGCGCATCCCGCGACCCAATCGGGTCAAGTCTGGCCGGAACGAGTTCTTCAAAGGCGGCTTTCCGGGACGATGCGGCGAGGACCGTGAGACTCGCGGTCCGAAACCCTCCGTCCTGGGAGGACTTCATGAGAAAACGCGCAGCCGTGCTGTGCGGTGCCGCCGTCGTCGTGGCCGGGAGCTTCACGGCTCTCCCCGCGGGCGCGAGCACCGCGCAGTCCCCGCAAGACGCTCCTGCCGCGAAACTCACCTGGAAGAACTGCGCCACCACGAACTATCCGACGCTCCAGTGCGCGTCGCTCGATGTGCCGCTCGACCACCAGCGTCCGCACGGGAAGCAGATCACGCTTGCGCTCTCGCGCGTGAAGCACACCGCGCAGAAAAGCCAGGGCCCGCTGCTGGTCAACCCCGGCGGCCCGGGCGGCAGCGGCCTCACGCTCGCCGGATTCGTCGCGAACTCCCTGCCCAAGGCGGTCGCGGCCCAGTACGACATCATCGGTTTCGACCCGCGCGGGGTCGGCAAGAGCAAGCCCGCCCTCGACTGCGAGCCGGGCCATTTCAACCCGGTGCGCCCGGACACCGTGCCGAGCACACCGGCCCTGGAGAAGACCAACCTCGACCGCGCGAGGTCCTTCGCCGCCGCCTGCGGCACGAAGTACGCGAGCCTGCTGCCGTACCTCGACACCCTCCAGGCCGTGCAGGACATGGACTCGATCCGCGCGGCCCTGGGCGCCCGGCAGACCAGCTACTTCGGCTATTCGTACGGCACCTATCTGGGCGCCGTGTACGCCAAGCTCTTCCCGCAGCGCGTGAAGCACCTGGTCCTGGACTCGATCGTCGACCCGACCGGCGTCTGGTACGAGGACAACCTCGCGCAGGACCACGCCTTCGACGCCCGCCACAAGGCCCTGATGGCCTGGATCGCCAAGTACGACGCGACGTACAGGCTCGGCACCGACCCGGCCAAGGTCGAGGCCAAGTGGTACGCGATGCGCAAGGCGGTCGCCAAGAAGCCGGCCGGCGGCAAGGTGGGGGCCTCCGAGCTGGAGGACACGTTCGTCCCGGGCGGCTACTACGACGGCTACTGGCCGTACCTGGCCGAGGCGTTCGCGGCGTACGTGAACGACAAGAAATCCGACCCGCTGGTCGAGGCGTACCAGAACTTCGGCGCCGTCGACGCGTCCGGGGACAACGGCTACAGCATCTACGCCTCGGTGCAGTGCCGTGACGCCCCCTGGCCGCGCGACTGGAACCAGTGGCGCAAGGACAACTGGGCGGTCTACGAGAAGGCGCCGTTCATGGTCTGGAACAACGCCTGGTACAACGCGCCGTGCGCGTTCTGGCCGACGGATTCACTGAAGCCGGTGCACGTCGCCAACGACAAGCTGCCGCCGGTGCTGCTTTTCCAGGCGACCAACGACGCGGCCACCCCGTACGAGGGCGGCGCGACGGTGCACCGTCTGCTGGCCGGCTCGAGCTTCGTGGTCGAGCAGGGCGGCGGCAACCACGGCATCACGCTGAGCGGGAACGCCTGCCTGGACAAGTACCTGGCGGCATACCTGTCCGACGGCACGGTGCCGCGCAGCGGCGGCCCGATCGACGCGGTGTGCCCGAAGACGCCCGACCCCAAGCCGCTGAGCTCCAAGGCGCCGATGAGCACCAAGGCGGCGTCGGGGTCCGACAGCGGCGCAACTCTGCACGCGCTGATCGGCTTCCGCGGCTGAGCACGACCCGAAGGTGAGGTCCCGTCGGAGGCGTTGTCAGACCCATGGTCCACGATGGACGCATGAGTGAGCTGACCAGGATCACCACCCCCGACGGGGTCTTCCCCGCCGCGCAGTACAGCCACGTCGTCATGGGCACGGGGCGTTTCGTCGCGATCGCCGGCCAGCTCGCGCTGGACGAGGAGGGCAGGCTCGTCGGCGAGGGCGACGCCGAGGCCCAGGCCCGCCAGGTCTTCGAGAACCTCCGCCGCTGTCTGGCCGCCGCCGGGGCGACCTTCGCCGACGTCGTCAAACTCACCTACTTCGTCACGGACACGGCACACCTGCCCGCGATCCGCAGGGCCCGCGCCGCCCACATACCCGACGACCGCCTCCCCGCCGCCTCCGCGGTACAGGTCGCCGCCCTGGTCCGGCCCGAGTTCCTGATGGAGATCGAGGCCTTCGCGGTGGTGGACGGGTGAGCGGTCTCCTGGTCCGCGAAATGACCCTGGCGGACTGCGAGCGCGTGGCGGAGATCCGCGTCGGTGGCTGGCAGACGGCCTACCGGGGCATCGTCCCGCAGTCCTACCTCGACACGATGAGCGTGTCGGAGGACGCCGAGCGCCGCCGCACCCATTTCCTGGGGGGCAGCGCCGATGTGGTGAACCTGGTCGCCGAGCAGGACGGGGAGATCGTCGGCTGGGCCTGCCACGGCCCGTACCGGGACGGTGAAGTCCGCACCGCGGAGCTCGAGTTGTACGCACTGTACGTGGCCCCCGAGTCGTACGGCGTGGGCGTCGGGCGGGCACTGATCGAGGAGTCGGTACGGCGGTGCACGGCCGCCGGGCACGCACGGATGTACCTGTGGGTGCTCAAGGAGAACGCGCGCGCCCGCCGCTTCTACGAGCGGTCGGACTTCCGCCCCGACGGCGCCGAGGAACCCTTCGAGGTGGACGGGGTCGAGGTGCCGGAGGTGCGGTACGTCAGGGACCTGACCGGCTGACGCGGCCTCACCTCTGCCTCGGGATCCGGGCCAGCGCCCGCACCGCCGCCTCCGCCAGCGCCGGGTGTGCCAGTGCCTCGTTGAGTACGGGTCTGGCGCGGGCGTCCTCCAGGGCGCCGAGGCCCTCCACGCAGGCGAGCGCCACCCGGCGGTACGGGTCGTGCGGGCGCAGTCTGCGCTCCAGCGTGGTGATCAGCGCGGGCACGGACTCGGGGGCGCGCAGCTCCGCAAGGAGCCGGACCGGATGGAGGGCGTAGGCGACGCGGAGTTCGTTGGTGGCGAGGGCGGCCGCCGCGCGGGCGGTGCGCGGGTCGTCCAGGCGGGCGAGGGCGTGGGCGGCGGAGGCGCAGCGCTGCGGGTCGCGGTGGTTCAGGAACAGGACGAGGGACTCGAAGGCACGCCGGTCACCCGCGAGCCCCAGCCGGAACGCGGCCAGCTCCCTGGCCCACAGCGGCTGCCCGGGCTCGGTGAGGACCCGCGCCAGCTCGTCGGGATCCTCGGTGGCCACGAGACGGTCGTACGCGGCCGTCGCCCCCGACTCCGCCCGTAAACGCTCCGTGAGCGATCGCAACTCTTCGTCCATGACACCGAAGATTAGAGGGGCCGCCGATCTCTCGGGACGCACATCACAAACACGGGGACTGGCGCGCTCGTTACCCGCCGGTTAAGCTCAGACGAGCGAGTTACCCACTCGCACCCGCTTGCGGCGGCCTGGTGACGCAGCTGCCGTAAGAGCAAGTCGGTTCGGTACATCAGGTACCGCAGCACGACCCGGCCACGGGACAGGGCCGGTCGGATTCTCACCGTTCGCTCCAGGCGTGTGCGCGCCCACGGCGACGGCACCGGGCGTGTGCGCTTGCAGCCCGGCAACACCCGCATTGCTTTCATGCACCCGGTGCGCCAGGCCCGGCTCAGGCCGGCCTTCCCTCGGCGCACCCGGGCGCTCTCCCAGTCGTCACCCTCATGCCTGGAGTCCCGCGATGGCCACTCCCCTGTCCCACACCCCTTCCGCTTCGCTCACGACCATTGCCGTCGTCGGCCTCGGCACCATGGGCACCGGTATCACCGAGGTCCTCGCCAAGGCCGGCCGCAAGGTCGTCGGCATCGACATCAGCGAGGCCGCGGCGGCCAAGGCCGTCGCCACCCTGGAGGCGGCCACCGCCCGCGCCGTGGAGAAGGGCCGGCTCACCGAGCAGGAGCGCGCGGACGTCCTCGCCCGCGTGAGCACCTCCACCGATCTGCGGGCCGCGGCCGACGCCGACCTCGTCATCGAGGTGGCTCCGGAGTCGTACGAGATCAAGCACCAGATCTTCCGCGAGCTCGACGGCATCGTCCGCCCGGAGACCATCCTGGCGACCGGCACCAACGCCCTGTCCGTGACCCGTCTGGCCGCCGACTCGGCCCGTCCGGAGCGCGTGCTCGGCCTGCACTTCTTCAACCCGGCGCCGGCGATGAAGCTGGTCGAGGTCGTCTCGTCCGTCCTCACCGCGCCGACCGCCGTCACCGCGGTCACCAACCTCGCCCTCGACCTCGGCAAGGAGCCCGTGGCGGTCGGCGACCGGCCCGGGTTCGTCGCCGACGGGCTGCTGTTCGGCTACCTCAACCAGGCCGCCGCGATGTACGAGGCCAAGTACGCCTCCCGCGAGGACATCGACGCGGCGATGCGGCTAGGCTGCGGTCTGCCGATGGGCCCGCTCGCGCTGCTCGACCTGATCGGTGTGGACACCGCACGCACGGTCCTGGAGGCCATGTACGCCGAGTCCCACGACCGGCTGCACGCCCCCGCCCCGATTCTCAAGCAGCTCAGCGAGGCGGGCCTGACCGGCCGCAAGTCGGGCCGCGGCTTCTACACCTACGAGGCCCCCGGCAGCGCCACCGTCGTGCGGGACGCGCTGACGCCCCTGGACGGTGCCGCCCTCACCCCGGGCCGCGAGGTCCGCTCCGTCGGTGTCGCCGGCTCCGGCACCATGGCGTCCGGCATCGCGGAGGTCTTCGCCAAGGCCGGTTACGAGGTCGTCCTCGCCGCCCGCAGCGAGGAGAAGGCGCAGACCGCCAAGGCCCGTATCGGCAAGTCCCTCTCGCGCTCCGTCGACAAGGGCCGGATGACCGCCGAGGCGGCGGCGCAGACCCTCGACCGGATCACCGCAGCCGGCTCCTACGAGTCCTTCGCCGACGTCGACCTGGCCGTCGAGGCCGTCGCCGAGGACCTGGAGATCAAGCAGCAGCTGTTCCAGGCGCTGGACAAGGTCTGCAAGCCGGGCGCGGTCCTGGCCACCACGACCTCCTCGCTGCCCGTCGTCGCCTGCGCCCGCGCCACCTCGCGCCCGCAGGACGTGATCGGCATGCACTTCTTCAACCCGGCGCCGGCGATGAAGCTGGTCGAGGTCGTCCGTACGGTGCTCACGGCCGAGGACGTCCACGCGACGGTCCGCGAGGTGTGTGGACGGATCAAGAAGCATGCCGTCGACTGTGGCGACCGTGCAGGCTTCATCGTGAACGCGCTGCTTTTCCCGTACCTCAACAACGCGATCAAGATGGTGCAGGAACACTATGCATCTCTTGACGACATCGACGCGGCGATGAAGCTGGGCGGCGGCTACCCGATGGGCCCCTTCGAGCTCCTGGACGTCGTCGGGCTCGACGTCTCCCTGGCGATCGAGAAGGTCCTGCACCGCGAGTTCCGCGACCCGGGCCTGGCCCCCGCGCCGCTCCTGGAGCACCTGGTGGCCGCGGGCTGCCTCGGCCGCAAGACGGGCCGTGGCTTCCGCGAATATGCCCGCCGCTGACGGCGCCGGCGACTGGTTCAGAGGCGAGACGGACTGGGGCGGACTGCTCGGCCCCACCGGAGGACCCCCGCCCGTGCAGGGCGGGGTAACCCCGGTACACGCGCAACAAGCTGCGCACATGCAGTACGTTCGGGTCATGTCCCAGCCCGCCAAGTCCTCACGTACACCAGCCACGCCCGACGCGCCGGAAAGTGCCGCAGGCAGTCGCGCGGCCGCCCAGCGGCTCAAGATGCGCCGCGAACTGGCGGCCGCGGCGATGGAGCTGTTCGCGACCAAGGGGTACGAGGCGACCACCGTCGACGAGATCGCGGCCGCTGCCGGGGTCGCGCGGCGCACCTTCTTCCGCCACTTCCGCTCCAAGGAAGAGGCGATCTTCCCCGACCACGACGACACGTTGATCCGTGCGGAGGCCGTGCTCAATGCGGCTCCCGCGCACGAGCACCCGCTCGACACGGTGTGCCGCGGCATCAAGGAAGTCATGCGGATGTACGCGGCGCGGCCGGAGATCTCGGTCGCCCGCTACAAGCTCACCCGCGAGGTGCCCACCCTGCGTGAGGCGGAGATCGCCTCGGTGGCGCGTTACGAGCGCCTCTTCACCCGGTATCTCCTCGGCCACTTCGACGAGCACGCGCACGACGACGACGCCAACGACGACCCGCTGCTCGCGGAGGTCGCCGCGTCCGCTGTGGTCACCGCCCACAACCACGTCCTCAGACGCTGGCTGCGGGCCGGCGGACAGGGCGACGTGGAGGCGCAGCTCGACCATGCCTTCGCGATCGTGCGCAAGACGTTCGGGACGGGCATCGGGGCGGGGCGCAGCACCACGACGGCGACCCGGCCGACGGCTCCCGCGGCCGTCTCCACCCAGGGCGAGGTCCTGGTCACCGTCGCCCGCACCGACGCTCCGCTGGACGAGGTCATGCGGACCATCGAGCAGGCGCTCAAGGACCGCTGAGGTCTCTTCCGCCCTGTGATGACGGCCACCCTTCGGGGTGGCCGTTTTGGCATGTCAGAGCCCCTTTTCGAGCAGATTTCAAGCCGCATTCGATCGATCATCGCTCATTTGTTACGTAAAGATTTCACCTGAGAGCGATTGCTGGCACTCAGTGCCTTGCCAGGTGACACGCGGTGTCATACGTTGAAGGAGTCCGGGCGGCCGGCGTGCAGAGACCATGCGTACGCCGGCTGTCCCAACAAGTCATCGACTTGCCCCGCCCGGACGCCTGCGTCACAGGCAACCTCCCGCGCCACAAAGCGCTGCCGCACAGCATGACCGCCGAACCGACGGCACCGACGTAACCCTCAGCGTCCCTCCCTCAGGACGCGTATCGCCGGAGGCAACACCGTGACCACCAAGGACATCCTGGACGCGATCCAGTCGCCGGACTCGACGCCGGCCGACTTCGCCGCCCTGCCGCTCCCCGAGTCGTACCGCGCGATCACCGTGCACAAGGACGAGACGGAGATGTTCGCGGGCCTGGAGACCCGCGACAAGGACCCGCGCAAGTCGATCCACCTGGACGAGGTTCCGCTGCCGGAGCTCGGCCCGGGCGAGGCCCTGGTGGCTGTCATGGCCTCCTCGGTCAACTACAACTCCGTGTGGACCTCGATCTTCGAGCCCCTGTCGACCTTCGGGTTCCTGGAGCGCTACGGCAGGCTGTCGGAGCTGACCAAGCGCCACGACCTGCCGTACCACATCATCGGCTCCGACCTCGCGGGCGTCGTCCTGCGCACCGGTCCGGGCGTCAACGCCTGGAAGCCCGGTGACGAGGTCGTCGCGCACTGCCTGTCCGTCGAGCTGGAGTCGTCGGACGGCCACAACGACACCATGCTCGACCCCGAGCAGCGCATCTGGGGCTTCGAGACGAACTTCGGCGGTCTCGCCGAGATCGCGCTCGTCAAGTCCAACCAGCTGATGCCGAAGCCGGGCCACCTCAGCTGGGAGGAGGCCGCCGCCCCGGGCCTGGTCAACTCCACCGCCTACCGGCAGCTGGTCTCCCGCAACGGCGCCGGCATGAAGCAGGGCGACAACGTCCTGATCTGGGGCGCCAGCGGCGGCCTCGGCTCGTACGCCACCCAGTTCGCGCTGGCCGGCGGCGCCAACCCGATCTGTGTCGTCTCCAGCCCGCAGAAGGCGGAGATCTGCCGCTCGATGGGCGCCGAGGCGATCATCGACCGCAACGCCGAGGGCTACAAGTTCTGGAAGGACGAGAACACCCAGGACCCGAAGGAGTGGAAGCGCTTCGGCAAGCGCATCCGCGAACTGACCGGCGGCGAGGACATCGACATCGTCTTCGAGCACCCCGGCCGCGAGACCTTCGGCGCCTCCGTGTTCGTCACCCGCAAGGGCGGCACCATCACCACCTGCGCCTCGACCTCCGGCTACATGCACGAGTACGACAACCGCTACCTGTGGATGTCGCTGAAGCGGATCATCGGCTCGCACTTCGCCAACTACCGCGAGGCCTGGGAGGCCAACCGGCTCATCGCGAAGGGCAAGATCCACCCGACGCTGTCGAAGACCTACTCCCTGGAGGAGACCGGGCAGGCGGCCTACGACGTGCACCGCAACCTCCACCAGGGCAAGGTCGGCGTGCTGTGCCTGGCCCCCGAGGAAGGCCTCGGCGTGCGCGACGAGGAGCTGCGCGCCAAGCACATCGACGCCATCAACCGCTTCCGCAACATCTGAGACACCCGAGGTCATAGATGACTGAGCGTCAGCCCGCCGAAGGTGTGCGGGAGCCCGTGCCTGCGCCTGAGGGTGCGTCGGAGCCGAAAGAGACGAAGACAAGGGAGCGCAGCGACCGCGGGCTGAGGAACGTCGGCTCCGACACAGAGCGCCCTCTGGCGCAGGCACAAAGGGAAAGGGACCGGCCGTGGCTCATGCGCACGTACGCCGGTCACTCCACGGCCGAGGCGTCCAACGAGCTGTACCGGCGCAACCTCGCCAAGGGCCAGACGGGCCTGTCGGTCGCGTTCGACCTGCCGACGCAGACCGGCTACGACTCCGACCACATCCTCGCCCGCGGCGAGGTCGGCCGGGTCGGAGTGCCGGTCGCGCACCTCGGTGACATGCGCCGGCTGTTCCAGGACATCCCCCTGGAGCAGATGAACACCTCGATGACGATCAACGCCACCGCCATGTGGCTGCTGGCGCTCTACCAGGTCGTCGCCGAGGAGCAGGGTGCGGACGTCACCCGGCTCCAGGGCACGACCCAGAACGACATCGTCAAGGAGTACCTGTCCCGCGGCACGCACGTCTTCCCGCCGGGGCCGAGCCTCCGTCTGACGACGGACATGATCGCGTACACGGTCTCCCACCTCCCGAAGTGGAACCCGATCAACATCTGCAGCTACCACCTGCAGGAGGCGGGCGCCACGCCGGTCCAGGAGATCGCGTACGCGATGTCCACGGCGATCGCCGTCCTGGACGCCGTCCGGGACTCCGGTCAGGTGCCGCAGGAGCGCATGGGCGACGTCGTCGGCCGTATCTCCTTCTTCGTGAACGCGGGCGTCCGGTTCATCGAGGAGATGTGCAAGATGCGCGCCTTCGGGCGGATCTGGGACAAGATCACACTCGAGCGCTACGGCATCCAGAACCCCAAGCACCGCCGCTTCCGCTACGGCGCCCAGGTCAACTCCCTGGGTCTGACCGAGGCGCAGCCGGAGAACAACGTCCAGCGCATCGTGCTGGAGATGCTGGCCGTGACCCTCTCCAAGGACGCACGCGCGCGTGCCGTCCAGCTCCCGGCCTGGAACGAGGCGTTGGGCCTGCCCCGTCCCTGGGACCAGCAGTGGTCGCTGCGCATCCAGCAGGTCCTGGCGCACGAGAGCGACCTGCTGGAGTACGAGGACATCTTCGAGGGCTCGCACGTCATCGAGGCGAAGGTGGCGGGGCTCGTCGAGGAGTCCCTGGCCGAGATCGAGCGGATCCAGGAGATGGGCGGCGCGATGGCCGCCGTCGAGTCCGGCTATCTCAAGTCGCAGCTCGTCTCCTCGCACGCCGAGCGCCGCGCCCGTATCGAGTCCGGTCAAGAGAAGATCGTGGGCGTCAACATCTTCGAGACGACCGAACCCAATCCACTCACGGCCGATCTCGATACAGCCATCCAGACGGTTGATCCAGCTGTCGAGGCCCGGGTCATCGCCTCGCTGCAGCACTGGCGCGACACCCGCTACCAGCCGCCCTTCAACCACCCGCGCCCCTGCAAGGCGCTGGAGAGGCTGAAGGAGGCCGCCAAGGGCACCGACAACCTCATGGAGGCCACCCTGGAGTGCGCCCGCGCCGGAGTCACGACCGGCGAGTGGGCCGGGGCCCTGCGCGAGGTGTTCGGCGAGTTCCGCGCGCCGACGGGCGTCTCGTCCGCGCCGGTCGCGGTCGCAGCCGAGGAAGGCTCGGCCATGTCCGAGGTGCGGCGCAAGGTCGACCTGACGGCCAAGGACCTCGGCGTCGGCAAGCTCCGCTTCCTGGTCGGCAAGCCCGGCCTGGACGGGCACTCCAACGGCGCCGAGCAGATCGCCGTGCGGGCCCGTGACGCCGGCTTCGAGGTGGTCTACCAGGGCATCCGGCTCACCCCCGAACAAATCGTGGACGCGGCCCTCGCCGAGGACGTGCACGCGGTCGGCCTGTCCATCCTGTCCGGCTCGCACGCCCAGCTGGTCCCGGACGTGCTGGAGCGCCTCCGTGTGGCCGGTGCCACAGATATACCGGTGATCGCCGGTGGCATCATCCCCAATGGCGACGCCGAACAGCTGCGGGCCGCCGGAGTGGCCGCGGTCTTCACCCCGAAGGACTTCGACATCACCGGAATCATCGGCCGCATCGTCGACGAGATCCGGAAAGCGAACAAGCTCGACCCCCTGGAGGTCCCCGCATGACCACGCCCGTCAACCGTCTGCGTCCGCGACGCTCCTGCCTCGCGGTCCCCGGGAGCAACCCCCGCTTCCTGGAGAAGGCGCAGGGCCTCCCCGCCGACCAGGTCTTCCTCGACCTCGAGGACGCGTGCGCCCCGCTCGCCAAGCCCGAGGCGCGGCACACCATCGTCAAGTTCCTCAACGAGGGCGACTGGACCGGCAAGACGAGGGTCGTGCGCGTCAACGACTGGACGACCGAGTGGACGTACCGCGACGTCGTCACGGTCGTCGAGGGCGCCGGCCAGAACCTCGACTGCATCATGCTGCCGAAGGTGCAGACGGCCCAGCAGATCGTCGCCCTGGACCTCCTGCTGACCCAGATCGAGAAGACCATGGGCTTCGAGGTCGGCAAGATCGGCATCGAGGCGCAGATCGAGAACGCCCAGGGGCTCAACAACGTCAACGAGATCGCGACGGCCTCCCAGCGCGTCGAGACGATCATCTTCGGCCCGGCCGACTTCATGGCCTCGATCAACATGAAGTCGCTGGTCGTGGGCGAGCAGCCGCCCGGCTACCCGGCGGACGCCTACCACTACATCCTGATGAAGATCCTGATGGCCGCCCGCGCCAACAACCTCCAGGCGATCGACGGCCCCTACCTGCAGATCCGCAACATCGACGGCTACCGCGAGGTCGCCCAGCGCGCCGCGGCCCTCGGCTTCGACGGCAAGTGGGTGCTGCACCCGGGCCAGGTCGAGGCGTCCAACGAGATCTTCTCGCCCTCGCAGGAGGACTACGACCACGCCGAGCTGATCCTGGACGCGTACGACTACTACACGTCCGAGGCGGGCGGCAAGAAGGGCTCCGCGATGCTCGGCGACGAGATGATCGACGAGGCCAGCCGCAAGATGGCGCTGGTCATCTCCGGCAAGGGGCGTGCGGCCGGTATGCAGCGCACGTCGAAGTTCGAGATCCCGGAGGCCTGAGCGCGATGCAGTTCGGACGCACCTACGAGGAGTTCGAGGTCGGCGCGACGTACAAGCACTGGCCGGGCAAGACGGTCACGGAGTACGACGACCACCTGTTCTGTCTCCTCACCATGAACCACCACCCGCTCCACATGGACACCAACTATGCGGAGAAGACGACGGACTTCGGCAAGAACGTCGTCGTGGGCAACTACATCTACTCCCTGCTGCTCGGCATGTCCGTGCCGGACATCTCCGGCAAGGCGATCGCCAACCTGGAGATCGAGTCGCTCAAGCACGTGGCGCCGACCTTCCACGGCGACACGATCTACGGCCAGACGACCGTGCTCGACAAGTGGCCGTCGAAGTCCAAGAACGACCGCGGGATCGTCTACGTCGAGACCAAGGGCTACAAGCAGGACGGCACGCTGGTCTGCGTGTTCCGCCGCAAGGTGATGGTGCCCACCGAGACGTACATCAAGGAGCGCGGCGGCGAGCAGCCCGGCCGCCCGGAACTTCAGGAGGGCTGAGCCCGATGGCACGCCTCGCCCAGACCGCCGGTCTGACCGACATCCAGCAGGAGATCCTCTCCACCGTCCGCGACTTCGTGGACAAGGAGATCATCCCGGTCGCCACCGAGCTGGAGCACCGCGACGAGTACCCGCAAGCGATCGTCGACGGCCTCAAGGAACTCGGCCTGTTCGGCCTGATGATCCCCGAGGAGTACGGGGGCCTGGGCGAGTCGCTCCTCACCTACGCCCTGTGCGTCGAGGAGATCGCCCGTGGCTGGATGTCGGTGTCCGGCATCATCAACACGCACTTCATCGTGGCGTACATGCTCAAGCAGCACGGCACACAGGAGCAGAAGGACCACTTCCTGCCGCGCATGGCGGCGGGCGACATCCGCGGCGCCTTCTCGATGTCGGAGCCGGGCCTCGGCTCGGACGTGTCCGCCATCACCTCCAAGGCGGTCAAGGACGGCGACGAGTACGTCCTCAACGGCCAGAAGATGTGGCTGACCAACGGCGGAACGTCAAGCCTGGTCGCCGTACTCGTCCGAAGTGATGAAGGACACCCCGAGGGCACCGCGCCCCACAAGTCGATGACGACCTTCCTGGTCGAGAAGGAGCCCGGCTTCGGAGAGGTCCGCCCCGGCCTCACCATCCCCGGGAAGATCGACAAGATGGGCTACAAGGGCGTCGACACCACCGAACTCATCATGGACGGCCTGCGCATTCCGGCCAACCGTGTGCTCGGTGGCGAGACCGGCCGGGGTTTTTACCAAATGATGGACGGCGTGGAGGTCGGCCGCGTCAACGTGGCGGCGCGTGGCTGCGGCGTCGCCCAGCGTGCGTTCGAGCTCGGCGTCCAGTACGCCCAGCAGCGCCACACGTTCGGCAAGCCGATCGCCCAGCACCAGGCCATCCAGTTCAAGCTGGCCGAGATGGCTACCAAGGTCGAGGCCGCGCATGCCATGATGGTCAACGCGGCACGCAAAAAGGACTCCGGGGAGCGAAACGACCTTGAGGCCGGCATGGCGAAGTACCTCGCCTCCGAGTACTGCAAGGAGGTCGTGGAGGACGCCTTCCGGATCCACGGCGGCTACGGCTTCTCCAAGGAGTACGAGATCGAGCGCCTCTACCGCGAGGCCCCGATGTTGCTGATCGGTGAAGGTACGGCCGAGATCCAAAAAATGATCATCGGCCGCAGGCTGCTCGAAGAGTATCGGTTCCAGGGCTAGATGTCCGGATACGGGGTGTTTTCTTGGAGAAGAAGATCACACCCCGTCAGCACTCTTCGGCCGCCGACTCGGCTTCCTGGCTTGCCCAGTTGCGGCCCGCGACCGGTACCATCCCGGGAAAGCCGCCGTCCCCCGTTACAGCGCGGCATCATCCGCTACGAAGGTCATCCATGCCCCACAGCCAAACCTCTGCACCACGCGACAGCCGGGCCGGCGTACGCCTCGCGCGCGGAGCATCGCCGTGGCTTCTGCCGACCGTCGCCACCGCAGCCCTCAGCCTGGCCCGTGCGCGCCGCTCCGGCGTCGCCAAGGCCGTGGCCGTGCCCGCCACCGCGCTCGCGGCGGGCATGCTGTGGTTCTTCCGCGACCCCGAGCGCGAGATCGCCCCGGGCCGGGTCATCTCGCCCGCCGACGGTGTGGTGCAGAGCATCATGCCGTGGAAGGACGGCCGTACCCGCGTCGCGATCTTCATGAGCCCGCTCAACGTCCACGTCAACCGCGCGCCGCTCTCCGGCGAGGTGACGTCGGTCGAGCACATCCCCGGCGGGTTCGTTCCGGCGTTCAACAAGGAGAGCGAGAACAACGAGCGCGTAGTCTGGCATTTCGACACCGAACTCGGCGACATCGAGATGATCCAGATCGCCGGCGCGGTGGCCCGCCGCATCGTGCCGTACATCCCGCAGGGGACGAAGGTCGAGCAGGGTGACCGCATCGGTCTGATCCGCTTCGGCTCGCGCGTCGACATCTACCTGCCCGAGGGCGTGGACGTCGCGGTCGAGGTCGGCCAGAAGACCGTGGCTGGGGTGACTCGCATTGACCGTGATTGATCCTGATACCCAGGCGGGCTGGGTGCCCGAGGCCGACGAGGTGGACGAAGAGGAGGAGATGCCCCTCTCTCTCCGCCTCTCAATAGCGGACACCCTCACCCTGGGCAACGCCACGTGCGGCTTCATGGCGGTGTACTTCACCACCACCGGCATCCTGATCCCGCACCTCACCGGCGACCAGGAGACCGGCATGGCCCGCCACAGCGCGGCCACCGCGGTCATCCTGATGCTGTGCGCGGCGGTCTTCGACCTGTTCGACGGCCTGGTGGCACGCAAGCTGCGCTCCTCCCCCATGGGCGCGGAGCTGGACAACCTGTCGGACCTGATCAGCTTCGGTCTGGCGCCGGCGTACTTCGTCCTCGTCTACGGCATGGTCGCGGACGACGCACATCAGCGGGTGGCCGCGGTCGGGGCAATCGTGGTGCTCCTGGCCGTGGTGCTGCGTCTGGCGAGATTCTCGTGCGTGACCGTCCCGAACGGCATGTTCCAGGGCATGCCGTCACCGTTCGGCGCGCTGACCGTCGTCTCGATCGTCCTGCTGGAGCTGCCCTTCGTGGCGACCCTGCTGGCGATCCTCGGCACCGCCTGGCTGATGGTGAGCCGGGTCGAGTATCCGAAGCCGCGGGGCCGCCTCGCGGTGGCGATGCTGTCCTGGATCGTCGTGTCGATGGGCCTGCTGGCGGCCTGGGCGTTCGACGCCCCGAGCGGCCAGCTGCTCCTCCAGACGGGGTGCGCGCTCCAGCTGGTCACCGGTGCGGTGATCCCCCTGTTCGCCACGGCCCGCCGGGTGAACAACTTCCGCGACAACCGACGCGAGGCACGGGCGGCGCAGTTGCCGTAGCGGCGCTTGTACGACGCCGAAGGGCCCCGAACCCATTGGTTCGGGGCCCTTCGGTTTCGGCCTGAACGGCCTCGTCCTCAAACGCCGGACGGGCTGAGTGGGCTGAGCCGGATCCAGCCCCTCCGGCGTTTGAGGAGCGGGGGTCCGGGGGCTGGCCCCCGGGTCGGGACGGGAAGGGGCGGCGGGGGCGAAAAACCCCGGCCTCAGGTCAGGAAGTCCCGGCCGATCTGCTCCGCCACCCGCTCCAGGATCGGCCCGGCGTCCGCGATGCACTTCGCCACGTCCGGCTCCACGGAGGTCAGCGGGTACGCCCGCCGGATCCCCGCCCGCCCCAGCGCGTCCGGCGGCAGCGCCAGACGGCCGCACACGGCGACGACCTCCTTGTCCGCGGCACGCGCGGCGGCGGCGACCCCCGCCGGCGCCTTGCCGTGCAGCGTCTGCTCGTCCAGGGACCCCTCCCCGGTGATCACCAGATCCGCCCACTCCAGCGCCGGCGCGAATCCGAGCACATCGAGCATCACCTCGATGCCGGGGCGGAAACCGGCACCGAGGAGCAGGGCGCCGTACCCGATGCCGCCCGCCGCACCCGCCCCCGGTGATGCGGCGAATTCCGCCGCCTTCGCGCCGACCGCCTCCTCCAGCACCTTCGCGTAGTGCGCGAGGGCCGTGTCCAGGGCCTCCACATCGTCCGGGGCGGCGCCCTTCTGCGGGCCGTAGACGGCGGGTGCGCCCTTCGGGCCGGTCAGCGGGTTGTCGACGTCGCTCGCCAGGACCAGTTCGACGGAGGCGAGACGCGGGTCCAGGCCGGACAGATCGGCGGAGGCCAGCTCGCTCAGTCCGCCGCCGCCCGGGGGAACCGGCTCGCCCTCCGCGTCCAGGAACCGTGCCCCGAGCGCCGACAGCATCCCGGCCCCGCCGTCGGTGGTCGCGCTGCCGCCGACGCCGAAGACGATCGTGCGCGCGCCCGCGTCCAGCGCGGCCCGCAGCAGCTCGCCGGAGCCGTACGTCGATGCCGTGAGCGGTGCGAAGACGCCGGCCGGCAGTCGCTGCAGCCCGCTCGCCTCGGCCATCTCCACGACCGCCGTGCCCGCGCGCAGTGCGAAGGCCGCCGTGACCTCGTCGCCCAGCGGCCCCGCGACGCGCACCTCGCGCCGCTCGAAACCGGCCGCGACCGCCGCGTCCACGGTCCCGTCGCCGCCGTCGGCCACGGGCAGCGACTCCACCTGGAGCTCCGGCACGACCCGGCGCAGCCCGGCCGTCACCCGCTCGGCGACCTGCACGGCCGTCAGCGACCCCTTGAACTTGTCCGCGGCGATGAGCACGCGCTGTGTCACCTGTTTCCCCTTGCTCTCCGGGCCTCGCGCACGTCAAGGCCAGTCGCGCCGCTGCGACCTTAACCGGGGGAGGCCCCCGGCGTCATTCCGTGACCGGAGCCTGGGACACCGGTGGGTGCCTGCCGGGGGCCTGCTGTGCGTCCCTCGCCGAACCCCGCGCAGCCCGCGGCCAAATTGGGTAAACCTTCTGCTATGACCCCTGTGGGCACTGAGCCAGAGCTCGCGGACCGCATCCTCGGGGGCTGGCTGGGCCGGATCTCGGGCAACATGCTCGGCAAGCCGGTCGAGCAGGGCGACCTGTGGACGCGGGACCGTATCGACCGCTATCTGCGGCAGGCCGCCGCACTGCCCCTCACCGACTATCTTCCCGAGCCCGCCGACGAGAGCGACGGCTTCGAGCTGCGCCCCGAGTGGCGTCAGTGCGTGCGCGGCCGGATCCACGGCAGCTGCCGCGACGACGACGTCGACTACGCGATCCTCGGCCTGGACCTCCTGGAGACGCACGGCTTCGACTTCAGCACCGAGCAGGTGGGCGACCTGTGGCTGCTGCGGCTGCCGTATCTGCAGACCTTCACGGCGGAGCGCGCCACCTATCGCAATCTCGCCAACGGGCTGAAGCCGCCGCTGACGGCCACCTACGACAACCCGTACCAGGAGTGGATCGGCGCCCTGATCCGCGCCGACATCTACGGCTGGACCTGCCCGGGCGTGCCGCGCCGGGCCGCCTTGCTGGCCCGCCGGGACGCGGTGCTGTCGCACACCGGCAACGGCGTGTACGGCGCGATGTGGGCGGCGGCGCTGATCGCGGCGGCGTTCACCGCGCCCACCGTGCGGCACGCCGTCGACCAGGCCCTCGCCGTCATCCCGGCGAGCAGCCGGCTCGCCCGTACCGTGCGGCGGGTCGTCTCCCTCCACGACACGCGGATGACCTGGGAGGACACGCTCACCACGGTGGCCGAGGAGACCGCCGGTCTCGGCTGGATCCACACCATCCCGAACGCCGCCGTACTCACCGCGGGGCTTCTGTACGGCGACGGCGACTTCACCCGCACCATCACGCTGACCGTCCGCGGCGGCCTGGACACCGACTCCAACGGGGCGACGGCCGGCTCGGTGGCGGGCGTACTGACCGGGGCGGACGCGATTCCGGCGCAGTGGAAGGAGCCGCTGGAGGACACGGTCCGCAGTGCGGTGTTCGGCTTCGACGGGGTGCGGATCAGCGAGCTGGCGCAGCGGACGGTGCATCTGGCGGAGGCGGAGAGCTAGCCGAAGGCCCAGCCCGGAGCTGGTTACCCTTCCTGGATGACCTCCACGCCAGACTTCGCCACGTACCTCGCCGGCCTGCCCCGCATTCTCGCCGGGGCCGCCGCCCTCTTCCGCGACGCCGAGGGCCGGGTGCTGCTCGTCGAGCCCAACTACCGTGAGGGCTGGGCGCTGCCGGGCGGCACGATCGAGTCCGACGACGGCGAGACCCCGCGCCAGGGTGCGCGCCGCGAGACGCTCGAGGAGATCGGTCTCGACCGCGAACTGGGGCGGCTGCTCGCGGTCGACTGGGTGTACAAGCCGAGCTGGCCGCCGCTGGTGGCCTATCTGTACGACGGTGGTGTCCTCGACGAGGACGACCTCAAGGCGATCCGCCTGCAGGAGGAGGAACTGCTCTCCTGGCGCCTCGTCCCCCGCGAGGAACTCGACGACTACCTGCTGGGCACCCTCGGCCACCGCGTCCGGGTCGCCCTGGACGTCCTGGCGGAGGGCTCGGGCACGGCCGAGCTGGAGAACGGGCAGCGGGTGGCCTGACCGGGCGCCGGCTCACCCCTCGGAGTCGCGGGGCTTGGCGTCCACCTCGCGCAGCCTCTCGTCCCGTGCGGCGATGCGGGCCTCGGTCCGGTGGCCGCGCTCGATGTAGTCGCGGACGACGAGCTCGACGGCGTCCTGCGGGCTGCCGACGCCCGCAAGGACCATGACTTCGACGACGAGTTCGGCATCGAGCGAGACGGTGACCTTGGTCATGGCGGGAACCTAGCACCGGAGAGCGCGCACGAATATCCGTTCGCCCCACCCGGTCCCCCGTCCTACCCTCGGTTCCATGAGCAAGCCCCTCGTCGCGATCCTCAGCGGTGCCGGTATCTCCACGGACTCCGGGATCCCCGACTACCGCGGCCCCAACGGGCTGTGGCGGAAGGATCCCGGGGCCGAGAAGCTCGTGACGTACGAGTACTACATGGGCGATCCGGAGATCCGGCGACAGTCCTGGCAGATGCGGCGCAAGAACCGCACGCTGCAGGCCGAGCCCAACGCCGCGCACCGGGCCGTGGCGGAGTTGGAGCGGTCCGGGGTGCCCGTGCGGGTGATCACGCAGAATGTCGACGGGCTGCATCAGCTCGCCGGATTGCCCGCCCGCAAGGTGCTCGAACTGCACGGTTCCGCACGGAGTTTCGTGTGCACCGGCTGTCATGCGCGCGGGCCGATGGAGGACGCGCTCGCCCGGGTCGAGGCCGGGGAGGACGACCCGGCGTGCCTGGAGTGCGGGGGCATTCTCAAGTCGGCGACGGTGATGTTCGGCGAACGGCTCGACCCGGTGGTCCTCGGTGAGGCTCTCGCCATCACCAAGGCCTGCTCCGTGTTCATCGCCGTCGGCACCAGCCTGCAGGTACAGCCCGCGGCCGGACTCGCCGGCGTCGCCGCCGACAACGGCGCACGGCTCGTCATCGTCAACGCCGACCCGACGCCGTACGACGACCTCGCGGACGAAGTCGTACGGGAACCCATTGGCACCGCGCTGCCCGAACTCCTGGCCCGGCTGGGCGCGGAGAGCCGCAGCTAGGGGCCCGGGCCGCGGTCCCGCGCGCCCACGACGGGCACCGTGTCAGCTCCCGGCCGGGACGATGGTGCCGAAGGAGGCTGCGGCGATGTGCTGGATGTAGCGCATCTCGGTGCCGTCCAGGTTGTTGGGGTTGAGGGAGTAGGCGATCTTGCGGGAGAGGTCGCTGGTGGCGAAGACGCCGCTGGTGTAGCCGGGGCGGGAGCCGGTCTTGCCCCAGACCACGACGCCGTTGGAGGCCTTGACCCGCATCAGGCCCATGGTCATGCAGGCCCGGCCGGCGTCCGTCTGGGTGCGGCACTGGCTGCTGTGGTAGCTGGGGACGTCGGGAACCGCGAAGAGCTCGGCCTGCTGGGCCGGCGGAAGGAGACGGCCGCGGAACAGCTGGGTGATGAAGCGGTCGAGGTCGGCGGCGGTGGAGATCATGCCGCCCTCGGCCCAGGGCCAGGGGCTCTGCTCGGTGACGTCGACCGGGTGCCTGGTGCCGTCCGCGGACTTGACCATCAGATAGCCGTGCGAGTGCGGGCCGGGCAGGGTCGGGTCGTCCGCGTCGGGGACGTAGGTGTCGTGCAGGCCGAGGGGACGGGTGATCCGGGACCGCACCTCATGGGCGAAGGTGTGCCCGGTGATCTTCTCGATCAGCACGCCGGCGACGTAGTAGTTCATGCCGTTGTACTGCTGCGCGGTGCCCGGCGCGAACTGCATCGGCTGACCGGCCATCAGGTCGATCACCTGCTGCGGGGTGAAGCTCTTCAGACGGTGGGCGGCGAACCATTCGGGGCTGCCGTCACCGAAGTCCGGGCTGTCGGCCGCCCGCGGCAGGCCGCTGGTGTGGTTGAGCAGCTGGCCCACGGTGACCGGCGGCAGCCCCGCGGGCAGCACGCCCGGCAGGTAGTGCTGGACGGGTGTGTCCAGGTCGATCCGGTGCTCGGCGGCGAGTTGGAGCACGACGGTCGCGGTGAAGACCTTGGAGATGCTGCCGATCCGGAAGTGCCCGTTGCGCGGGACGCCCTGGCCGGTCTCCAGGTCGCCCACGCCCGAGGTGCCCGACCAGTGGCCGGCGCTGCCGGTGATCCGCAGCAGCGCGCCGGTGACGTCCGCGCTGGGCAGGCCGCCGATGGCCGCCCTGAGCTTGACCGGATCGAGCGCGGGCAGCGGCGTGCTGGTCGCCGCCGCTGCAGATGCCGTAGCGGGGACCGCGGCGGAGGCGGGGGCGGCCACGCTCACGGCCAGGGCGGCCAGCACGGCGCCGGCGGCTGCCACGGTGGACCAACGGGTATGACGCACGGAGCAGTTCACGGCAGGGCTCTCCCAAGGTGACGGTCGGACCGGCGAACGCCCGGCCCCGACCACGAGTCTCATGCACCCCGGCAGCCCCGTTCATCAGGAGCCTCCCCGAGTAACCCCCCACCGCACCCTGAGAACTGATCAGGGGTCAGGTTCCTACCTGATCAGGGCGACCCCGCCGGAACAGCGTCCCGCTCGGCCTCATCGCGGCGATCACGGCGCCGTGGCGGTACGGCACCAACCGGGGTCGGCGCGGCTGAGCAGCTAGAACAGTGCCTTTCCGCTCTCGAAGTCCAGCAGGCGCTGTTTGCGGTCCAGGCCGCCGCCGTAGCCCGTCAGGCTGCCGTTCGCGCCGACGACTCGGTGGCAGGGGACGATGATGCCGATCGGGTTCCTGCCGTTGGCGAGGCCGACCGCTCGGGAGGCGGACGGGTTGCCGAGGGCCGTGGCGAGTTCGCCGTAGGAGCGGGTCTCGCCGTAGGGGATCTCGCGGAGCCGGCCCCATACCGTGCGCTGGAACGGGGTTCCGTGCAGGTGGAGTTCGAGGGTGAACTCCTTCAGGTCGCCTGAGAAATAGGCCTCCAGTTGTTCCTCTGCCTCTGCGAAGAGGGTCTCGTTCCGTGTGCCGAATGACTCCTCGGGTGGGCGGTGGCGCTGTTCGGTCATGTAGAGGCCGCACAGGATGCCGTCGTCGGCGACGAGGGTGAGGGGGCCGTACGGGCTGTCGATCACGGTGTGGTGCTTCATGGGGCTCATCACGAACGTCCTTACACGGGCAGGAAGTTGATGGGGTGGCTGTCGGTCGCCCACAGGTACTGGACGGCGTACGCCCGCCAGGGGCGCCAGGCCGCCGCGCGGGCGGTGAGGGCCGCCGGGGTGGACGGGAGGCCCAGTTCCCGGGCGGCGCGGCGGATGCCGAGGTCGGTGGGGAGGAAGGCGTCGGGGTCGCCGAGGGCGCGCATGGCGATGACGTCGACGGTCCAGGGACCGAAGCCGGGGAGGGCGAGGAGCTGGGAGCGGGTCTCGGGCCAGTCGCTCTCCGGTCCCAAGTGGACGGTTCCAGCAGCGAGTTGGCGTACCAGGGTGGTGAAGGTGGTGCGGCGGGTGCGGGGCATGGCCAGGGACTCGGGGTCGAGGGCGGCGAGTGCCTCGGGGGTGGGGAAGAGATGGGTGAGGCCGCCCTCGGGGTCGTCGATGGGGTCGCCGTGTGCCGTGACCAGGCGGGAGGCGTGGGTGCGGGCGGCGGCCGTGGAGACCTGCTGGCCGAGTACGGCCCGTACGGCGAACTCCGCCTCGTCGACCGTGCGCGGGACGCGTCGGCCGGGGGCCTTGTCCACCAGCGGCGCGAGGAGGGGGTCCGTGCGGAGCTGGTCGTCGATCGCGACCGGGTCGGCGTCCAGGTCGAGCATCCGGCGGCAGCGGCTGATGGCGACGGGGAGGTCGCGCAGGTCGCTGAGGGTGAGGCGGCAGGCGATGTGGTCGGGTTCGGGTGCCAGGGTCGCGATGCCGTGGCCGTACGGGAGGCGGAGGGTGCGGCGGTAGGCGCCCTCGCGCCACTCCTCCACGCCGGGTACGGCGGTCGCCGCCAGGTGGCCGAAGAGGTTGTCGGGGTTGAGGGGGGCGCGGAAGGGCAGGCGGAGAGTGAGGGCGCCGGGGGCCGCGGGGGCGTTCTTCTTGGGCAGCCTCGCCCGCAGCTCGCTCGGGGAGAGCGCGAAGACCTCACGCACGGTGTCGTTGAAGGTGCGGATCGAGGAGAAGCCGGCGGCGAAGGCGACATCCGCCATGGGCAGGGTGGTCGTCTCGATCAACAGGCGGGCGGTCTGGGCGCGTTGGGCTCGGGCCAGGGCCAGCGGGCCGGCGCCGAGTTCGGCGAGCAGCTGGCGTTCGATCTGGCGGGTGCTGTAGCCGAGGCGGGCGGCGAGGCCGGGGACACCGTCGCGGTCCACGACGCCGTCGGCGATCAGGCGCATGGCGCGGGCCACGAGGTCGGCGCGCTGGTTCCACTCCGGGGAGCCCGGGCTGGTGTCGGGGCGGCAGCGCTTGCAGGCCCGGAATCCTGCCTGCTGGCAGGCGGCCGCGCTCGGGTAGAAGGTCATGTTCTCGGGCTTGGGCGGTACGACCGGGCAGCTGGGCCGGCAGTAGATGCGGGTGGTCAGGACCGCCGTGAAGAACCATCCGTCGAAGCGGGCGTCCTTGGACTGGACGGCGCGTACGCAGCGCTCTCGGTCGGTGTGCATCCCGTTCTGCATGCGTCCAGCATCGGCGATGGGCGGGTCCGGGGCTGGCGAGAATCCGACATCAAGGTGGTGTGGGCTGGAGCGGTCCGGATCACCCTCTCCTCTGCGCGGTGGGTGGTGGGTACGCTGCCCTGCATGGACCGTGGACGGCAGCGACCGATGTGGCCGCTGTACGCGGCGGGGTTCACCACCGCCTTCGGGGCGCACGGTATCGCCGCGAACCTCGGGGGTGCCGGAAAGGGCGCGGTCACCTCGCTGCTCGTCCTGGGCGGTCTGCTGGCGCTCTACGACGGGGCCGAGGTTGTGCTGAAGCCGGTGTTCGGCACGGTGGCCGACCGGGTGGGGGCGCGGCCGGTGCTGCTCGGCGGGTTGGTGGCGTTCGCCGCCGCATCCTTGGTGTACGTCCTGGCGGACAGCCCGGGGTGGCTGTGGGCCGCGCGGCTCGGGCAGGGGGCGGCGGCGTCCGCGTTCTCGCCGGCCGCGTCGGCGCTGGTGGCGCGGCTGAATCCGGCGGCCAAGCACGGGCGGGTCTTCGGTAGTTACGGCTTCTACAAGTCCATCGGCTACACGCTGGGACCGCTGCTCGGCGGGGTGCTGGTGTGGGCGGGCGGGCTGCGGCTGCTGTTCGCCGTGCTGGCGGTGCTCGCTGCAGCCGTCGCGGTGTGGGCGCTGGTGACCGTGCCCGTCGTGGCGCCGCTCCCCCGCGCCCGGCAGACCCTGCTGGATCTGGCGCGACGGCTGACGGACCCGGTGTTTCTCGTGCCGACGGCCGCGCTCGCGGGGGCCACGGCCGCGCTCTCGGCCGGGGTGGGCTTTCTGCCGGTGTCCGGCGCGGTGGCGGGGCTCGGGACGGTGGCGACGGGGGCTGCGGTGTCGGTGCTGGCGGGGTGTGCGGCCGTCGTACAGCCCCGTGCCGGACGCGCCCTGGACGCCGGGCGGCTCACCGCGGGCGCGGGGCTCACCGCCGGGCTGTTGCTGGCGGCAACCGGCCTGGCCTGCGCGATGCTGCCCGGCCTGACCGGCATCCTGCTCGCCGCCGCCCTCATCGGCACCGGCACGGGCCTGATCACCCCCCTGGGCTTCGCAACCCTGGCCTCGGCGACCCCGCAGGAACGGCTCGGACAGACGATGGGCGCGGCGGAACTCGGCCGCGAACTCGGGGATGCGGGCGGCCCGTTGCTGGTGGCGGGGGTGGCGGCCGCAGCGACCCTGACGTACGGGTTCGGGGCGTTGGCGGTGGTGTTGGGGTGCCTGGCGACGGGGGTTGTGGCGGGGGTACGGAGGGCGACGGCCGGGTCGCGCTGAGGCGGGGGCGGGGCGGACCTGATGAGGAGGCCGACACAGGCTGTCCAGGCCGAGCGGCTCGCACACGCTGTCCGCGCCAGACAGCTCCCGCTCACGTCCACTCCGGGACAACGCCTGCCCGGCGTCCAGTCCGGACGAGTGGCGGCGCCCCCGTCGGCCGGGCCAGGCGTCCGCCCCCGTCCGCTCCGGGCCAGCGCCCGCGCCGGTCCGCGCCGCCTCCAGGTCCTGCTGCAACCGCCCACGCCCACGCCCCGCCCACTCCACCCCTGGCAAGCACCGCCCCGCGTTCACGCCCGGCGAGCGCCGACAGCCCCGTCGGCCCACACCGCCCCCTTCACCCGCAGCAAGCGCCCACGCCCCCATCCGGCCCAGCCCAGCACCCGCCCCCGCCACCCCAGACAAGCGACCACCCCCGTCCAACCCGGGCAAACACCGCCCCGCGTTCACGCCCGGCGAGCGCCGACAGCCCCGTCGGCCCACACCGCCCCCTTCACCCGCAGCAAGCGCCCACGCCCCCATCCGGCCCAGCCCAGCACCCGCCCCCGCCACCCCAGACAAGCGACCACCCCCGTCCAGCCCGAGCGAGCGCCAGCGCCACCAGCCGCCCCGGCCGCCTCGGTCATCTGCAGCAACCGCCCACATCCGCCCGGGCCGGCACCCGCCCCGTCGTCCACGCCCGGCCCGGGCCACCGCCCACGCCCGTCTGCTCCGGGAAAGCCCCCCCCCGGTCCAGGCGGGCGCGCGGTCCCACCCCCCAGGGGAGGCGCCCGCGTTACGTCAGCACGCCGCCCAGCAGATGCAGCAGATCGCCCGTCGCGTCCGCCGCGCCGAGGGCGGGCAGGACGCCGAGGGCCAGTACCGCCGCGGCGATCGGGCGCAGGTGGGGTGGCGGGGCCGTCTGCAGGGCGGCGACGCGGCGGGTGACGGCTCGGTCGGAGAAGTTCAGTGCGCAGCCGGGGCGGTGGGCGACCAGGGCGGCTCGGGCCAGGGCCTGGGCGGTGGTGCGGCGGTCGCCCACTGCGTCGGCGGCGCACTCGTCGGCCCAGCGCTCCACCAGGTAGGTGACCGTCGTACGCACCGGCGCGAGCAGGGGGTTCACCGCTGCGGCGAGGGTGACCGCGTGGACGAGCAGCGCGTGGCGGTGCGCGAGGTGGGCGCGCTCGTGGGCGAACAGGACGCGGCGTTCGGCGGGGCGCAGCGCGGCGAGCATCGCGGAGGTGACCAGGATCCGGCCCGGGGTCCCGGGCACCGCGAACGCCTGCGCGGTCGGCGAGGCCGCGACGACGAGCTCGATGCCGTCCGGGTGCCCCTCGCACAGGCGGCGCAGGGTGCGGCGGGTGGCGCGTTCGGCGCGGATCGCCCGCAGGACCCGGCAGACGGCCACCGCGAGAACCGCGAGCGCGGCGAGGGCGACGATCTCCGGGACGGGATCGGGCAGCACCCGACCGTCCTCACGGGCGTCGGCGACGACCGGCGGTGCCTCGCCGACAAGCGTGACCGTCAGCAGGACCAGCGCCCAGGTGGTGGCACCCGCGGCGAGGACGGCGGCCACGGTCAGAGCGCGGGCCGCCGGAGCGGGCGCGAGGCGCAGGCCGACCTGCGGACTGACGAAAGCGAGCAGCAGGGACAGCAGCAGCGGGGTGTAGACGTCGATCCTCATGGCCCGCGCCGCCTCCTTCGCCTGCTGCCTCTGCGCCTCGTGAACTCCCTGCCCGTATTGTTGCGGCCGCCGCCTCACGCACCGCTCTCGCTGAGGAGTGCCCGCAGCGCCGCCTCCTCCGCCGGGCTCAGGCCCGTGACGAACTGCTGGAGGGCGGCTATCGGGTCGGGGCCGCGGTCCAGGGCCTGGTGCATGGCCTCGGCGGTCATCTGTGCCGCGTTCTTCGCCGGGCGGTAGGCACCGCGCCGGCCGTCGGCGTCCCGCAGGACGAGGCTCTTGTCGTGCAGTCGCCGAAGGATGGTGTGCACGGTGTTGTAGGCGAGGTCGCCGCCGAGGTCGGTCTGGATCTCGGCCGGGGTGAGAGCCCGGTCCGTCGCCCACAGGGTGGCGAGGACCTCGCTCTCCAGCTCGCCGGGGCTGCGTCGCTCGCCCCTGCCGCGAGGAGTCGTGCCTGCCATGGCCACCACCTTACGGTGCGTAGGGTCCGGCGGTCACCAAGTCGCACCCGCCCCTTACCCGGCACCGGCTTCGCCCCGACCTACACCCTGTAGGGTGAGACCAACCCTACAACTTGTAGGGCCGGATGGGTGAACGATGACGAGGACCTCCCACGCCACCCCGACCCGCGCCACCCGGCACGGGCCGCCGGCGACCACCCGGCCGCCGTGGCGCTCCACGGGCGAATGGTGGCTCGCGGCGGTGGCGGCAGCCTTCACACTGCTCCAACTCGCCCTGGTACGGCCCGGAATGGGCCTGGGCTGGGACGAGACGGTGTACGTCAGCCAGGTGAGCACCCACGCCCCGGCGGCCTTCTTCAGCGCACCGCGTGCCCGCGGCATCACCCTGCTGGTGGCTCCCGTCGCCTCCTGGTCGTCGTCCACCGGGCTGCTGCGGGTGTACCTGGCGGTTCTGTCCGGGCTCGGTCTGTACTGGGCCCTGCGAGCCTGGCGGGGCCTGTTCCCGGTACGGGTGATCGCGGCCGGCGGCGCCCTGTTCGCATCGCTGTGGATCACCCTCTTCTACGGCCCGCAGGCCATGCCCAACTACTGGGTGGCCGTGGGCGGGTCGGCCACCGTGGGCTTCTTCCTGCACGCCCGGTCCGACCCCACCCGGCGCGGCGCCCTGTGGGGCGTGGCCGCGGGCACGGCGCTGATGGCGTGGATGCGGCCCACGGACGCCGTCTGGGTCAGCCTCCCGTTGCTCGCGCTCGTGCTGTTCGTCCGCCCCCGACGCCAACTGCGGCTGCTGTCGGCCCTGGTCACCGGCCTTGCGGCGGGGGCCACCGAGTGGATCGTCGAGGCGTACGTCGACTACGGCGGCGTCGGCGCCCGGCTGGCCGCCGGCTCCCGCATCCAGGGCGGCCTGGGCCTGCACAACGCCGTCGTCGACCAGCTGCGCAGCCTCGGCGGACGTGCCCTGTGCCGCCCGTGCACGGGGGCGATCGCGAGTCCGACGGTGATCGCCTGGTGGTTCGCCCTGCCGCTGCTCGCCGCCGCCGCGCTGGTCATCGCCGTACGGGCCCGCCGTACGCCCCCGACGCTGGTGCCGCTGGCCTGTGCGGCGACCGCGGCCGTGCCGTACCTCTTCCTGATCGGCTATGCGGCACCCCGTTTCCTGTTGCCCGCCTACGCCCTGCTCGCGATCCCGGTCGCGGACGCCGTGGCCCGTCTGGTCACCGCACCGAGCGGGCACCGGCGAACGCTGGCGGTGACAGTGGTGGCCCTGGGTCTCGCGGGCCACCTGGCCGTGCAGTTCGACGTGTTGGAGCGCGCCGTGTCCAGAACCACCGCCGACCACCGTGTCTGGGGTCGCACCGCCGCGGACCTGCGCCGTCTCGGCGTACGCCCACCGTGCCTGGTCACCGGGGGCGATTCCGTGCCGGTCGCCTTCGCCGCAGGCTGCGCCTCCGCCCACACCGGCGGCCACGACGCCAACACCACCCCTGCGGAACTCGCGCGAACCGGCCGCCGGATGCCGGTCGTCCTTCTCACCACTCGGCTCGGCCACCCGCCGTCGTACGCCCGCACATGGCAGCCACACCGCCTGACGGGCGGTTATGCGTACCTGTCTCCCGGCATGGCAGGGAAGGGCGGTCAAGGATGACCACGTCCGTGGACGGGACGGCACGCACAAGCACCGTCGGCGGAGTCCCGGCCGGCTCGGCAGCGCCCCGCAGGAGCGCGGGGCTGTCTCAATCTGCGGCTCCGCCGCGGGGTGCGACCAGCCACGACGGCACCGCAGACGAAAGACACCCCATCGCGGCCATGGCCGCAGTCGTCCTCACCGCCGCCGCCATCGGCCTCGCCGCCCTGCACTGGCCCGTCCTCCGGTCGGGCGTCGACCGACTGGCGGTCGCCGACCGCGGCTGGCTGCTGCTGGCAGCCCTGCTCACCCTGCTGACCTGGGCAAGCGCGGCGCTCACGCAGCAGGGCGCGGTGCGTGAGGCACTGCCCGCGGGCCGGCTGCTGACGGTGCAGTTCGCTGCCTCCGCGGCGAACCATCTGCTGCCTGCCGGGCTCGGCGCGGGCGCGGTCAATCTGCGGTTCCTGATGCGCAGCGGTCTGACACCCGGCCGGGCGGCCACGGCCCTCGCGGTCAAGTCCACCGCCGGAGCGGTCGTCCGGATCGCCCTGATGGCGGTGCTCGCCCTCGCCTGTCCCGGTGTGCTGCGGCTGCCGTCGGTGGGCGGATCGAAGCTGCTGGTCGGCGCGGTGGCGGCAGCGGCGGCGGTGCCCTTGGCCGTCCTGCTCGTGCGGCGGACGCGGCTGCGGCGGGCGCTGGCCTGCGCGGCGGCCGACGTCCGTGCCGTGCACGAGAACCCCCGGCGCGCGGCGGCCCTGTGGGGCGGCTCCCTGGCCTTCGCGGCCCTCCACACGGCGGTGGTGATCGCCGTCGTCCACGCCCTGGACGTACCGCTGCCGGTGGGGCGCATCGCGCTCGCCTATCTCGCCGCGAGCAGCGCCGCCGTCCTGCTGCCCACCCCCGGCGGCCTCGGCTCCCTGGACGCCGCGCTCGCCTGGGCGCTGACCACGGCAGGCGCCCCGGCCTCGGTGAGCGTGTCGGCCGTGCTCGGCTACCGGTTGCTGACCGTCTGGCTGCCGCTGGTACCGGGGCTGCTGGTGCTGGCCGGACTGGTCCGTTCGAGAGCACTGTGACGGCACCGCAGGCGCAGCACCGGCGTAGCCGTCGCGAGCGACGGCCTGCGGACGTCGTCAGCCGGAGGGCAGTCTGACCACAAAGCGCGCACCGGGGGTGAGTTCGGGGTCGTAGGAGACCTCGCCCCCCACGGAACGGGCCAGGCGTCGTGCCAGCGGCAGCCCGAGGCCCGCTCCGCCGTGTCCGTCGTCCGGGTCGGCGCGGCGGCCGGGCTGGAAGAGCTGTCCGGCGAAGGCAGGCGGCACGCCCGGTCCGTCGTCCGTGACGCAGATGCGTACGCCGCCGCCGTCGCGGTCCGCGCACAGGGTGACGCTCGACTCGGCGTACCGCAGGGCGTTGGCCAGCAGCGGGCTGACGATCCGTTCGAGGAGTGCGTCCTGTACGCCGGCCTCCAGGCGTCCGTCCGTGCCCTCTCTGACACCGGGCGCGCCGACCGTCACCGTCACGTGGTCGGGGGGATCCGCCTGTGCGGCGAGACGGCGCAGCGTGGGCAGGACCGGGGAGGTGCCGGGGGCGACGGTGGTCGCGTCTTCTCGGGCGCTGTTCAGGAGGGTGTCGCAGATGGTGCGCATCGACTCGGCGGCCTCGGCGATCGTCTCGTGCACCGCCTTGGTCTCGGCCGCCGTGCGGGGACGCGAGCGGTACCAGTCCAGCTCGGCGACGATCCTGCTGAGCGGGGTACGCAGCTCGTGCGAGAGTTCGCCGGTCAGCTGCCGCTCGTGCCGCAGCACCGCGCGGATCCGGTCCAGGAGGGCGTCCAACGAAGCGCCCAGCCGGGCGAGTTCGGCCGGTCGGTCCGCGCTGCCGAACCGTTCCTCGGAGGCCACCGCGCTCCACTGGGTGGCCTGGTCGGTCATCGTCCCGACGGGACGCAGCGCGCGTCCCACCGCCAGCCGGGTCAGCGCATAGGTGCAGGCCAGCATCACGCCGTCCAGGGCGAGCGAGCCCAGCAGCAGGATGTCGGCCGAACCCTGGTACGGGGACAGGTCCAGGGCCGTGACGATGGTGGCCGCCCGGTGTGCGCCGGGTACGGGCTCGGCGCAGAGGCGGACGGGGCTCGATCCGTGACCGGAGGTGGTGACGCAGTGCCGTCCGCCCTGGCGGGCCAGGCCTTCGGCGACCTGCGTGAGCGCGCCGGCGGAGGGTGGTTGCTCCAGCAGGCGCCGATCGGCGTAGATCCACACGTTCGCGTCGAGGAGGTGGTCGTTGACGGTCTCCAGGACCCGCACCCGTGGGCCGCCGGTGTCGACGGTGGTGGCGACGGCGGCCGCTCGGGTGCGCAGTTCGTCGTCCGCCTGGCGCCGCAGGTGGTGGCGGACGACGGTGTTGAAGACGACCGTGAGGATCACCATCAGGAGGGCGGCGGTGGTGAGCGCGACCAGGGAGAGCCGGCCGCGCAGCGTGCGGGGGACGAGACGGGGACGGAGGCCGGCGCCCGGGGTGCGTGAGGCCGCCGGCCGGGGAGGGAGTGCGGTCACGTCAGCCGGTGTCCGATGCCGCGTGCGGTGCCGATCGTGACGTCGCTGCCCGCCTCGCGCAGCTTGCGGCGCAGGCGGGTCAGGTACTGGTCGAGGGTGTTGTCGCTGACCTGGGCGCCCTCCGGCCAGCCCGCCCGGACGAGCTCGCGACGGCTCACGATCTCGCCGGGGGCGGCCATCAGGGGGGCCAGGAGCCGGAACTCCGTCGGCGTGAGGTCGACTTCGGTTCCGCGCACGGTCAGGGAGTGCCGAAGGGCGTCCAGGACGAGGTCGCCGGCCGCGGGGCGGGGTGCGGGTGCGGCGCGTTTGAGTGCCGCGCGCAGCCGGGCGGCGAGTTCGACCAAGTGGAAGGGCTTGGGCAGGTAGTCGTCGCCGCCCGCGGAGAACCCGGACAGCCGGTCGGTCAGGCTCTGCCGGGCGGTGAGAAAGATGACGGGGGCCACGAACCCGTTCGCCCGCAAGGCCTGGCAGACGTCCCGCCCGTCCGCATCCGGCAGCCCGACATCCAGCACGGCCGCAGCCACCTCGTCCTCGGCCAGCCGCAGCGCGGTCGCACCGTCGGCGGCCGGCACAGTGTCGAAGCCCTCGTCCCGCAGCCCCCGCAACAACACATCACGCAGGGCGTGATCGTCCTCGACGACCAGGATCTTGGGGGGCATGGTCCTCCGTCGGCGATTGTGCGTCGGTGGTCGGTGTGCTGCGGATGTTGTGGGTGGGACGCGGGGCGGTGGGCGGAGGTTCCCCAGGACGGGGGCGGATCGGCAGTGTCCGGGGGTGGGTTCGGCCCCGGAGTGTCCGTGGGCGGGGGCGGGTGGGCTGACCGTCCGACGACGGAGACAAGCCACGAGCCTCCGCAGGCGGACGCCGGCCCGAAGCCCCCCGGGACAGAGGTGCGGTGGGCGCGTCCAGCGCCGTGCCCGTGCCGGGTGCCCCTGGCTCATCACGCCCCGTCGGCTCCACGGGCAGCCACCGGGCCCAGCCCCACCACCACAGGCTCAGCCATGCGACGGCGAGCAGCCAGCCGCCGATGACGTCGCTCGCCCAGTGCACTCCGAGGTACACGCGAGTCAGGCCGACGGCCACCGCCCAGCACACCGCGAGAATGCAGGTCGTGCGGGCGAGATCCACGCGGGCGCGACGAGTCGTCGCCCAGCACAGGAGGCCTGCGGTGAGGGCCGAAGTGGTGGCGTGGCCGGAGGGGAACGCGAAGCCGGACGCATGCGTCGCCCAGTCGGCAGGCGCCGGGCGGGCCCGCGCGAGGAGTTCCATCGTTCCGGTGCGGACCAGTTGACCGGCGACCAGCACGACCAGGAGGACGACGGCGATCCGGAGCCGCTCACGCACGGTGCGCCCCGCGAGGCACCCGGCGATCACCACGAGTACGTAGGGCCAGGGCCCCGTCCCCGTAGCCGTGAACCCGCGGGCGAGCGCCACCGCTTCCGGGGGCCGGTGCGCAAGCCCCCACGCGTGGGCCGCCGTGTCCCCCGGCAGGGGCGCGCCGTGGCGCAGTCCCACCGCGGTCGCGAGGCCGGCGAACAGCAGCGCACAGACGACGGCAAGCAGCACCGGCGCTCGTCCGGCCCGGTTCACGCCTGGCCCTTGCCCCGTCCGGTTCACGCCTGGCCCTTGGCCGGTTCCACCCGGCCCTCGCCCGCTCCGGTTGGCGCTCGGCCCTCGTCCGCTCGGGTCCCTGCGCGGCCGCCCCGCAGGGTCGCGTGCCCGCGCACCCTGCACCGCCGACCGCCGCCCGCCCTCGGCCGGTCCCCGTGCTGAACGCCGGGCTACCCGCCCAGTCCCTCCGCCTCCACCGGATCCGGCATCACGTCGGCCGCGCTCGCCCTCACCACCCGGGCCAGCAGCACGCCCACCGGGCCCGGTGCCGCCACCGGACCCGGCTTCCTTTCCGCCGTCTCCAGCACTTCCGCCAGACCCAGCACCCTCCCCGCCGCGCCCGTCCCCGCCAGACCCAGCAGCCTCTTCAGCGCGCCCAGGAACCCGACCCGCGCCGTCGCCGCCCCCAACCGCACCCCGGCCCCGCTCGTCCCTCTCCCCCTCGCGCCCGATCATGAAGCCGTCACCAGCGGCCTGAGCCGGGTGGCGGCCGCCCGGGTGACAAGGGGGGCGGCGCGGTCCGCCAGGAGAGTGAGAGGCCAGGCGAGGGCCGCGCCGAATGCCAGGCCCACGATCACGTCATGCGGATAGTGCACGCCGATCCAGACCCGGGAGGCGGCCATCAGGACGGCCGCCAGGGCCGCGATCCAGCCGAGGCGCCGGTGGGCGAGCCACAGGGCGGCCGCGGCGGCCCCGGCGATCACCGCATGGTTGCTGGGGAACGACCAGTCGCCCGCGGCCGGGCACGCCTCGACCGTCACCGTGTGCAGCGTCCGGCACGGTCTGCGTTCGGCGACGGCCGACTTGACCAGCACATCGACCACGTAACAGACCACCACGACCACAGGGGCCGCCAGCGCCCGGACCATCCGCGCCTCCCCCGCACTGCGGGCCCACCACCACGCGGCAAGCATCAGCGCGCCGAACAGCGCGAGGCCGTAGTCGGACCAGGCGGCGATCACGGTGTTCACTGCATGCGGGGTGTGACGGGCGAGGCCGGTGATCCAGGTGTACGCGCCGCCGTCCACCGAGGCGCCGCCGAAGGCGAGACCGGTCACGAGGAGGCCCCCTCGGAGGCGCGGCGGGCGCGGGCGCGCCGGGCCTCGAGAGCGATCGGGGTCAAGGAGAGGACGACCACGAGGGCGACCAGCGGCAGCAGGTAGCGGTCGACGTTGGGCACCGAGGAACCCAGCGCGTAACCACCCAGCACCAGTCCGATCGTCCAGACGAGGCCACCGATCACCTGCCACAGGGTGAAGACCCGCACCGGCACGTCGAGCGCCCCCGCCAGCGGGTTCAGCACGGTGCGCACGACCGGCACGAAGCGGGCCAGGACCACCGCTTTGGCATGTCCGTAGCGTGCGAGCAGTTCCTCGGCCCGCGCCGCGCCCTCGTGCAGCTTCTTCGCACGGCTGCGCGCCAGCAGCGCGCGGCCGCCGCGCCGCCCGAGCCAGTACCCCGTCTGGGCACCGAGCAGTGCGCCGACCACGGCGGCGGCCAGCACCTGCGGGAGTGACAGGTGCACGGATCCATGGACACCGGGGACGCACAGCAGCCCGGCCGTGAACAGCAGCGAGTCGCCGGGCAGGAAGAAACCGACCAGCAGGCCGGTCTCGGCGAACATGACGACCGCGATACCGAACGCGCCGAAGGCGGACAGCAGGGATCCGGCATCCAGGACGTTCACCGCTTGGGCTACGGCGAACTGGGCAGCTGCCACGGAGGCGACCCCTCTCATACTGGGACGTGGACGGAGCGGGCACGGACCCGCACCTTGCGACTACAGTCATGTAGACCGTCTACTGAACTGTAGACGAATGAGAGCCGAGGAGTGTTCCCATGCCCCAGGGGCAGATTGACGAGCCGGTCGACGGCCCGGTCGACGGGCGCACGGACCGACGGCCGGCCGGCGAGCTCGAAGCGAGCGTGCTGGCCGCACTGTGGGCCGCCGACGCGCCGCTCACGCCCGGTGCCGTCCAGCTGGAGCTCGGCGGCGGTCTCGCCCGTACCACGGTGACCACGATCCTCACACGTCTGCACGCCAAGGGCGCGGTCACCCGCGCGCGCTCCGGCCGCGGCTACGCCTACGCACCGGCCCAGGACTCCCCCGGCCTCACGGCCCGCCGTATGCACGCCGAACTCGACAAGGACGAGGACCGCGGCACCGTCCTCGCCCGCTTCGTCTCCGATCTGAGCCCGGAGGACGAACAGCTGCTGCGCACGCTCCTGGAGGGCGGCCAGGAGGGCGGTGAGGACAGCGTGTGAACGGCGCCTTAGGGATCTTGTTGTCGGCTGCGGCGCGTAAGCTGGTCGACTACGGTCCTCAGGCCCCTGGAGGAATCCCGTGATCTACGCCGTCTGGCTTCCGCTGCTCATGCCGTTGCTCGCCGTGCCCGTGGCCCGGCGTGGTGCCGAGCAGTTGCGGCCGCGGACGGCCGCCTGGGCGCTGACGACTCTCGCGCTGGTCCTCGCCCTCTCCAGTACGGCGGCACTGGGCATACTGGCCCTGGCCGGCGCCCTGCGCCTGCCCTTCGTCGCCGAGGCGGCACGCCTCTCCCCGCATCTGCTGGGCGCCGGCTCGCCCACCACCGTGCCGGCCGCGGTGCTGGCCGCCCTCGCGCTGACGGGTCTCGGCGCCCTGGTCCTCGACCGGGCCCGCCGCCACCTGCGCGAACTGCGCGCCGCGCACCGGCAGTTCCGCAGTGGCGCGAGCGCCGGCGATCTCTGCGTGCGGCACGACGACAGGCCCGAGGCCTACGCCCTGCCCGGGCGGCCCGGCCGCATCGTGGTGACGACGGGAATGCTGCGCGCCCTCAGTGCCGGCGAACGCGAGGTGCTGTTCGCCCACGAGCGCGCCCATCTCACCGGCCGCCACCACGTCTTCCTCGCGGCCGCGGAGTTCGCCGTCGCGTTGCACCCCGCCCTGCGCGGCCTGCGCGCCCCGCTCTCGTACGCCCTGGAGCGCTGGGCCGACGAGTCCGCGGCGCAGGCGACGGGCGACCGCGCGCTCACCGCCCGAGCCGTCGGCCGCGCCGCCCTCGCGGCCCGTGCGGCGGGCCCCTCCGCGCGCCCCCGTCTGTCGCTGACCGCCACGGCGGGCCCGGTGCCCCGCCGTGTCACCGCCCTCCTGAGCGCCCCTGCGCCCGCCACCCGCATGCTCCCCCGCTCCCTGGCCTGTCTGCTCCTGGCCTGCGTGGCCGTATCGGCGACGGCGGTGCTGGACGCGGCCACCGATCTGCACGCGGGCATCGAGGTCGCCCAGGGCGAGCAGGGGCAACACGGGCACGCGGTCCTCGGTGACGGCGACTGACCCCGCGCAGACCTGACAGCCCCGTAGAGCCTGCGGTCATGGAGACCGGCGGGCCGCCCCTTCGATGAATCCGGTCACGAGGTCGACGTCTGCGCGCGTCCGGCAGCCGCTCCCGCATCCCGGGGCCGAGCGCGACCTCCCACGAACTCGTGCGCTCGCCCCCACCGGTAGAGCCCCCTTGGCGCCGATTTCCCGGCAATCACCCCAACCCGCTTCACCCCCTTTTCATGGCATGCCCTCGACAAATCTGCCACGCTACAGCGGTCGCACCACCGATACACGCAGCCCACTGCCGTCCGCAGGCGCACCCCAGCCGGCCGGGCGGCACCGAGCAGGCCGGGATCCCGGCCGCCGCAAAGGAGTTTCGCGTGAGAAGGACCCCCCACAGATCCATCGCCATGCGCGCACTGGCAGTCGCCGCGCTGGCCGCCGTCTCCCTTCCCGCCGCCCCCGCCACAGCCGCCCCGTCGGCCGCGGCAGCCTGCACCCCGGCCCAGGTGGTCGGCAACAGCGGCTTCGAGAGCGGCACTTCGCCGTGGACCCAGTCCTCGACGAGCGTCATCACCAGCCGTTCCGGCCAGACCGCCCACGGCGGCACCAGCTACGCCTGGCTGGACGGAACGGGCGGCACCCACACCGACAGCCTCTCGCAGAGCGTCACGATCCCGTCCGGGTGCAGCACCGCCACGCTCTCCTTCTGGCTCCACATCGACACCGACGAGACGACCTCGTCCACCGCGTACGACAAGCTGACGGCGAAGATCGGCAGCACGACGCTGGCGACGTACTCGAACCTCGACGAGAACACCGGGTACGTGAAGAAGACCCTCGACGTCTCGGCGTTCGCGGGGCAGACCGTGAGCCTCGCCTTCACCGGCAGCGAGGACTCCAGCCTGCAGACCAGCTTCGTCCTCGACGACATCGCCCTGGACACGTCCGGTGGCAGTACCCCGCCGGCGGACTCCACGCGCACGCCCGCCACGCCCTCGTACACCGTCAGCCTCAGCAGCAACACCAGCGGCACGGTGTGGACCGGCCACGAGAGCGCGACCTTCACCAACGCCTCCTCGACCGCACTGAGCGAGGTGTACCTGAGGCTGTGGGACAACTACCACGGCACCTGCGACGCCATGCCGATCACGGTCACCAACGTCACCGGCGGTACGGCGGGTTCCCTGTCCGTCGCCTGCACGGCCCTGCAGATCACCCTGCCGACGCCACTGGCGCAGGGGCAGTCCGCCACGATCGGCTTCGACCTGGGCATCACCGTGCCCAGCGGCGCCGACCGGTTCGGCCACGACGGCGCCTTCAACAACATCGGCAACGCGCTGCCCGTCCTCGCCGTCAAGGACGGCTCGGGTTGGCACCTGGACCCGTACACCAACAACGGTGAGTCCTTCTACTCCCTGGCCGCTGACTTCAAGGTGACCCTCGACCACCCGAGCAGCCTGCTGGTACCGGCCACCGGCACCTCGACCGACACCCCGGGCTCCAGCGGCCGTACCGTCACCACCGCGACGGCCTCCAAGGTGCGTGACTTCGCCTGGGCGGCCGGCCCGTTCAGCAAGGTCTCCGGCACCTCGGCCGCCGGGACCGCGATCAACATCTACTCCGTCTCGGGCATCAGCTCCTCCGACGCCCAGTCGATGCTCTCCACCGCCAAGTCGGCCGTGGACGCCCATGCGGCGCGCTTCGGGGCGTATCCGTACGGAGAGTTGGACGCGGTGATCGACAACAACTACTGGTTCGGCGGCATGGAGTACCCCGGGTTCGTCCTCGACCTGGTCAGCACCACCGCGCTCACCCATGAGATCGGCCACCAGTGGTGGTACGGCATCGTCGGCGACGACGAGTACAACAGCCCCTGGCTGGACGAGGCGTTCACCGACTACGCCACCGACCTGGCCCTCGGCAAGACCGGCACGAACTGCTGGAACAGCGTCTCCTGGGCCTCGTCGGCGGAGAAGATCACCAACTCCATGGCCTACTGGGACGCCCACTCGTCCCGCTACTCCACCGTCGTCTACGGCTACGGCAAGTGCGCCCTGCACGACCTGCGGCGGCTGCTCGGCGACACGGCGATGACCAAGTTGCTGAAGGACTACGCCACTTCGCACTGGTACGGCGTCTCGACCACGGCCGAGTTCAAGGCGGCCGCGCAGGCCGCCACGACCACGGACCTGACCTCCTTCTGGAGCACGCACCGCATCGACGGCTGAGCATCGGCCCGGCGGGCCCGCGCGGCGAACGCCTCGCGGGCCCGCCGGTCCTTTCACCCTCGCGCGCGGTTGAAATCAGCTCCCGGGTCCGCCTCGTGACGGTCACGTTGATGCGGAAGGCGCCGGCGGCAGACAGGCGGGGGCGCGAACTACTGACCTGGCGCGGGCGCAGGAGCCGCTCGCGCGCCCCTGCGTCGTGTGATCAACCGCGCCCCCCGGGACCGCGTCCTCATCGTCGCCTGGCGGGGCGCACTGTTGGCTGCCCCTCTTCCTGAACTCACGTACTGCGCTGGGCAGTTGGTGTCCCAGGCGGTGCATCGGTGGCGGTTCGAGTCGATGAGATCGACCGACTTCGCCCGGAATCCCATGACATGAATGGCATATGACCTATGCCTATCCGTTCCGTTACATATCTCTCTTGCGTAAAGCTCAATAACTTCACCCGTCCTTCACATCTTCCGGACCGCTACATTCCTCTCCTTCGGTATGCGCCTTCTGGCCGTTCCGTCCCATGACGGACCGACATGTCTGACGGCCGGCGCACACTCATCGGGGGAAAGGGCTGGGGACCCATGCACGTGAGCGACATGGCAGCCGAGGCTGTCCGCGTCCTGACTCAGCACATGACATCGGCGGCCGCGGGTGCGGGGCAGGTCGCGCAGGGGGTGGCGACCCGGCTGCTGGCCGATCTGGTCGCGGACCGGCTGCGCCGCGGGGGCAACGGCGGGCAGTGGGACGACTTCGCCCGCGACCCGCGCAACAACTCCCTCGTCGAGTACCTGCTGAGACAGGCGGTGGAGGAGGACGAGGACTTCCGGAGCGCCCTCGCCGAGGCGGTGCGCGGGGCGAAGGCCGAGCGGCCGGGCGGCACGCGGGTGAACTCGATCAGCATCGGCCGTGACGGCGACGCGCAGATCGGCGACCGGCGCGACACCTACGGCGACCACAACCGCGTGGTCAACGGAGCCGGTTCGATCTACGAAGGCGATGTCACCCACCAGCATGAGGGCGACACCTACGAGGGAGACGTCACCCACAACAGCCCGGTCGGGCGCTACGTGGTGATCGCCCTGGTCGTCCTGGCGCTGATCCTCATCGTTTTCAAGGCCGTTCCGGCGATCCTCGGCGGCGAGGACGCGGGCCTGACCGGCTCCTCGACCTGCAAGGACTTCCTGAACGAGGACCAGGCGACGGAGTCACAGGCCCTGGTCGACATCGCCACGTCCAAGGGGCTCGGCGGCTTCGGCAGCCCGCTCGCCCTGCCCGCCATCCGCTACGAGTGCAGCTTTCGTCCGGACGACTCACTGGGCTCGGTGATCGAGAAGTACAAGGGCCAGTTCTGACGTCCGTGGAGTGCAGGTGCCAACGTCCGACAAGGGGGACCAACCATGCATTGGGGTGTCTACGAAGTCTTCTCCGTGATCTCGGGGATCGTGCTTCTCGTCTGCGGGCTGATGCTGCCCGACATCACCGTGAAGGACCGATCGTGGTCGGTGCTCGGCGGTGCGTTCCTGCTGGTCTACGGCGTCTACGTCGCCAAGCAGACCTCGGGCACGTACTACTTCCCGGTCGCCGTCTTCATCATCCCGGTGGGAGCGGTGCTCTACCTGCTCGCCGCCGCGTTCGGCGCGACCCGGTCCGGGGCCACCGGCGCCTCGGACGACGGTGAGTAGGGAGAGAGGGCACGGTCATGACCGACGACACCGCATACGGGCCCACCGACGCCCGGCCCGGACAGCCCACCTGTCTGCGCCCCGGCTGCCGGCAGCACAACAAGCTGGAGCTCGGCCCCCAGTGCCGGGGCTGCGGCCACCGTACGTCGATCCGGCCCCGGCCGGACCTGTTCCAGACGCTGGGCTACCACAACCGGCCCGCGCCGGTGCCCCCGATGCCGGAAGGTGCGCCGCCGGTGCCCTCCGCGCCGCCGAGGCCGGTGGCATCGCCGTTCGTGTCGGCGGGAGCCTTCGGGCCTCCGGCGATGCCGGTACGGCCGCCCGCGCAGCGGCTGGGCGTGCGGGAGACCGCCTCCCGGGCGATCTTCGGCGGCTTCTGGTGCCTGGTGACGGCGGGCGGGGCCGTCGCCGCGGTGAAGGGGCTGGCGGACGGCGACTTCGGCGGCTTCCTGCTGAGCGTCCTCGTCGCCACGGCGAGCGGCTTCTACGCCCGCTACATCTTCCGCGGCGGCCGCTTCCGCATCCTCTTCTTCTAGGAGACGCGGGAGCGGCAGAGCCTCCGCCGATGATTTTGTGGCTCCCGACCGGTCCAAGCTCGTGACACCTCAGGAAAGGACACCGCCATGTCGGAGCTTCTCGTCGACTTCATCACCTCCCTCGACGGCTACGCATCGGGAGAGGGATGGCCCGGGTTCTGGGGCCTGGAGGGCCCGGAGTACCTCGCATGGCTCGGCGAACAGCCCAAGGCCGCCTACCTGATGGGAGCGAACACCTACCGCCTGATGTCGGGCTTCGCCGCGGGCGAGGTGCCGAAGGGCCAGGACGAGTTCAGGCCCGAGGAAGAGGCCTCCGTGGACGAGCTCACGCAGGCGTCGAAGGTGGTGTTCTCCTCCACACTCGAGGAGCCACTGACGTGGGCCAACTCCACGCTCGTGCGCGACGACGCCGTCGAGGCGGTCCGCGCCATGAAGTCGAGCGGCTCGGGGCTCCTCAGCACGATCGGCAGCCTCAGCCTGTGCCGGTCCCTGCTACGAGCGGGACTCGTCGACCGCTTCCGGGTCGTGATGTTCCCGGTGATCACCGGGGCCACGGGCGAAGAACGCATCTACGACGGCTATCCGGACGTCGCCCTCGAGATGATCGAGCACCGCACCTTCGACGGCCGCATCCAACTGGTCGAGTACAAGCCCCGCGTGCTCGAGCACCCACCGCTCGGCGCCCCTGCGTGACATCGCCCCGTCCGCCGGTGGGGCTGGGGAATTGGTGTGCCCCACCACGGCTTCCTCAGCCGAGTCGCTTGGCGAACGCGTCGTACGCTCGGCCGTCGAAGAGGATGAACCGCACTTCTTTGACGTCCGTAGACGGCCCCGTGGTCGGGCTCAGGCGGAAGGGCCGAGCGGCAGCGAGGGCCCGGGGGACGAGTGTCTTCTCGTGCCTGACGCGGGAGGAATTCTCGGCAGCGGCCCATCTCGACGACCCTCGAAGCAGCCGAGGTGCTCGCGGCGCTGCCCTGGCGCACATCGCCTGGCCTGTGCAGTTGAGGCGCCTCGACCGGCACCGGCTTCGCACCTGACGGAAGGTGCATGCGGTGCGCTCATGAGTCATGCCGGGATCGGAGGCCGGGAGCCCCGTTGTGGGGCTCGCGGAGATGAGGATGCCGAGGTCATCGCGCTGGCTGTGGCGGAAGGGCGGCGACTTCTGGCGGCTCACGCGGCCCGAGTCCCCCGCGCCCGCAGCTGCGCGCTGAGCTGGTCTCGTGGGCCCCGCCGACGCCAAGCGGCGGCCCTCCGCTGCCACCGTCGCCGTCGTGGGCACTCCGTCGAGAGGGGCGGGCGGGCAGGAGCCGTCCGTGACGGCACTCTGCCCGCTGCACTCCCACCGGCTCGACGTTTCCCCAGGTCAAGCCACGAAGTACTGCTCGAGGACTAGCGGTCGGTCCCGAAGTACCGGTCGCCGAAGTCGCCGATGCCGGGCAGCATGTAGGCCTGCTCGTTGAGACCGTTCTCAACGGCCGAGGTCACGATCCGGACCCCGGGGTAGCGGTCGGCTACGGCGGCGATGCCCTCGGGGCAGGTGATGAAGTTGACGAAGACGATGTGCTCCTCCGGCACACCCAGCTCGCGCAGGACCTCGATGGCCGCGAGGGCGGTGCCGCCGGTCGCCAGCATCGGGTCGAGCAGGAGGACCTGGCGGTCCGCGATGTCCTGCGGCAGGGCGGTGTAGTACAGGTGCGGCTGCTTGGTCGTCTTGTCGCGCTGGATGAGGATCTTGCCGATTCTGATGCCCGGGACCACGGCGCGCAGTTCGGCCTCCATGCTCTCCCCGGCACGGATGATCGGCACCCCGATCAGCTTCTGCGCGAAGCGCAGGCCGTGGTAGGTGCTGCCGACCGGGGTGGTCACGTCGTACGGCTCGAAGGGCAGCAGGTTCAGCGCCGCCTCGGTGAGCATCCGGATGATCCGGCCGGCGCCGAAGACGAAGTCCTCACGGCTGGCGTCACGGTTGCGGACGACCGTGTGCAGGGCGCGGAGCTGGTCGGTCTGCGGGAGCAGGTGAACGTTCGCGCCGAAGAAGTGGCCGCAGGTGTCCGAGGTGGCGGAGGCAGTGGTCACGGGGCGCAGGGCGGTGGTCATCGGTGGCTCCTTCGTGGGTGGGGTGGAGCGGGGCGGGATGGAGCGGGGCGGTGTGCGGGTCTCACTCGGACGGGGGCTGCTCGAAGGTGGGCGGCAGCTCCGGGGTGGTGGTGAACTGACCGGCGGCGACGCGGTACACGGAGCTGCCGCCCGAGCGCTGCCACAGCTCGCGCATCACGTAGACGAGCTTGGCGTTGTGCTCCTCTTCCTCCTCGACGGCCCGCGCGATGTGCCAATCCCACTCGCGAGCCCAGCGCGGGTCTGCCACGTCGTCCAGGGCGGTGTCGAAGAGGCCGTCGATCGCCGTCAGCTTGGCCGGGGCGACGAAGCGGCCACGGGAGAACAGCACCCCGATGATGCCGGTCCAGTAGCAGGCGACCGCGCGCCGGCGATCCTCGACGGGCAGTGCGTCCGCGATGTGCCGCATCGCGTGCAGCGCGGTGACCAGGTGCAGCAGGAGGAAGTCGCCCGGCTCGGTCAGATAGAGGACGGTGACGAGGTGGGCGAGCTGGTCCCAACTGGTGTCGGGGTCCTGCGCGGCGATCCAGGAGGGCGTCTCGTGCATCAGCGGGTGGCCCTCGCCGAGCATCCGGGCGATGCGGTACTGGAGCCCGGAGCGGCGCAGCTCGGGATGGATGCCGCTGCCGGCGCTCTCGACCATGTCCTCGATCCGGGCGCCGAGCCGGGGCTGGTGCTCCTCCCAGTGCCGGGCGATCCGCAGCAGGGTGTCGCGGGGCTGTTCGGCGCCGTGCGCGGCCGGGGCCAGGGCGCGCTCGGGGTGGCAGTCGACGTAGGCGAAGGCCAGGTAGGCGATGCCCTCGATGGCCATCCGGCGGTTGCCGGCGTCCAGGGCCCAGCCCAGGTGGATGGTGGCGTGCTGAAGCGCTCCGGCCCAGCCCGCGAGGAGTCGGGGCATGTACCGGCGCAGCAGACCGGTCATCCCCAGTTCCCGCTCGCGCCGGTCGAAGAAGGCGCAGTACGCGGCGAAGTCCTGGCGCTGTCCGAGGAGTTCGAGCCAATTGTCGTCGTCGATCTCGCGCTGCGCGGGACGGGCCGGCTCCACCCGGCAGCCGTACGGCGTGAGGGCGATGTAGTTGTCGTGGTAGGCCCTGATCCGGCCGGGGTCGACCCCGAGGCCGGCGAGGGCGACGACGGCGTGCTTGATGTGGTTGGTGAGATGGCCGTTGAACTCGATGTGGTAGGTGTCGTCGTCCAGCAGGTCCGCCACGCTCCGGGTGTCGGCCGGTGCCAGGGTGGCGAGGATGTGCTCCACGGCCCGGGGAAAGTCGTCGGCGATGTGGGTCGGCGCGGCCGACTCCAGCTCCGCCCGCTCGTGCACCCCGTAGGTCACCGCCACGGACGCCAGACCGGCCGCCCCGGCCATCTTCAGGTCGTGGGTGGTGTCGCCGACCATCACCCCGTGCTCGGGCAGCGCACCGAGCCGGTCCAGGATCAGCCGCCCGGACTCGGGGTGCGGCTTGGGGTGGGTGACGTCGTCGGCGCCGACCAGGACGGTGACGTGGTCGCGCAGGCCGGCCGCGGTGAGCAGGGCGTCGGCGCTGGCGTGGAACTTGCTGGTGGCCACCGTCACCACGATGCCCCGGTCGCGCAGCGCGGCCAGGCCCTCGGCGACGCCGGAGAAGACCAGCGAGCGGGCGCGGGGCAGGATGACCGTGCGGAACGCCTCCTGGTAGCGGGCCACGCCCTCGGCGACCAAGGGGTCGTCCTGCGGCACCCCCAGCAGCTTGCCGAACGCCTGCTCCAGGGGGAGGCCGATGGTGGCCCGCACGTCCGCCGGGTCCCGGGGCGGGAGGCCCAGCGCCGTGAAGGCGGCGGCGAACGTCTCCACGATGGCCCGGGGCGAGTCGACGAGGGTGCCGTCGAGGTCGAACATGGCCACCCGGGTCGGGGTGGCGCCGTCGGCGCTCGTTTGCACGGTGTCATCCGTCACTGCCGCCGCTTCGGTCAGGGTCCGCACTGTCTTCTCCGTCTCCGCCAGGACCGGCGAGTTCGTCGTGGGCGTTGCCGAGGGTGCCGCTGCCGTCGGGGCCGTGGTCACCGGGATTCCTCCCGCCGGAGCCGGGCGTGGGCCGCCGCGAGCCGGCCGCCGACACGTGCGGTGTGGACGAGCACGGCGGTGTTGGCGCGGGCGGACCGCCCCTCGGTGGCGCGGTCCACCGCGCGCATCACGTACTTGGTGACGGCGCCGCCCCGCACCCCGTCCGCCGCTGCGCCGCGCAGCGCGTCCGCGATGGCCGCCTCGACGTCCTCCTCGTCGATGGCGTCCTCGGGCCGGGTCGGGCTGGTGACGAGGACGCCGCCGGGATTGCCGAGCGCCCAGTGGGTCTCGACGGCGCGGGCGATCAGGTCCGGGTCGTCCAGCCGCTGCGGGGCGCGCAGCCCGCTGGAACGGCAGTAGAAGGCGGGGAAGTCGTCCGAGCCGTGCGCGATGACGGGGACGCAGTGGGTCTCCAGGAACTCCAGGGTCAGCCCGAGGTCCAGGATCTTCTTCGCGCCGGCGCAGACCACCGCCACCTTGGAGCGGGTGAACTGGACCAGGTCGGAGGAGATGTCCATGGTGGTCTCGGCACCTCGGTGGACCCCGCCGATGCCCGCCGAGGAGAAGAACGGGATGCCGGCCAGCTCGGCGGCGACCAGTGAGGAGGCGACGGTGGTGGCGCCGGTGCCGCCCGACGCCAGGACGGCGGCCAGGTCCCGGCTGCTGACCTTGGGGATGCCCGGGGTGTCGGCGAACCGCTCGATGTCACCGTCGGTCATCCCGATCATGATGCGGCCGGCGTCGATGCCGATGGTGGCGGGCACGGCGCCGCCCTCGCGCACCGCCTCCTCGACCTTGCGGGCGGTGGCGGCGTTGTCGGGGTAGGGCAGGCCGTGGGTGATGACGTTCGACTCCAGGGCGACCACCGGGTCACCGGCGGCGAGCGCGGTGGCCACCTCGTCGGTGAACACCAGGGGGACCGGGAGGCGCCGGGCTGCGGGGCTGGTCATGATGAGGGGTCCTCTCTCTCGTCGGCTGCGGGCGGCGGTCAGTAGTTCGGCGTCTTGCGCAGCAGTTCCTGACGGGCGACGATCTCGGGGATGTAGACCCGCTCGTTCCACACCGCCTGGTCGATGGGCTCCAAGGCGACGGAGACGACATCCTCGGTGCAGCCGAAGGCGTCGCGCACGGCCGCGGTGACCGCGGCGACCAGCTCGGACTCCTGCTCCTCGGTGATGGCCACCGGGAAGTGCTTGATGTTGATGTGGGGCACTCCGACCTCCTGGATCGTGGCCTGGGCAGGCCGGCTGTGACGGGGGGACTCGCTGGCACCGGCGGGCAGCCGGTCGTTCAGGATCGCGGCGAGCTGCTCGACATGGGGTGCGCGCAGCAGCTCGTAGTGACCGGCCCGCAGTTGGTGGACGGCGGGCGGCCGGGCGGAGTAACCGCCCTCGTGCTCGATGAAGGAGTAGTTGTCGTCGGTGGCCTTGACGAGGGTCACCGGGGCGTCGAGCCGGCCGCCGCGCAGCTCGTGGAACTCGTAGGTGAGGGAGTAGGTCCGCCGCACGATCTCGGTGACGGAGCGCACCAGGTCCTCGCCGAGGCCGGGGAAGTCCGCGGTGACGAAGGCGACGAAGGTCTCCTCGTCGGTGACGGTGTCCAGGCACCGGTCCAGCCGCGGGCCGTCGAGCGTGCCGGCGAAGACGGAGAAGAGCAGGGCGAGGAAGGCGCGGTCGGTGAAGTCGGCCCGGCCGGTCGCGCCCGCGGCGTCCTCGGCACGCAGCCGGGGCTGTCCCGGTGCCACGAGGAACAGCTGCTCCACCTGCTCCCCGGCCTGTTCCAGCTGGCGGGCCGCCTCGAAGGCGACCCGGGCGCCGAAGGAGTAGCCGCAGAGCAGATAGGGGCCGTGGGGCTGCATCTCGCGGATCGCCCGGACGTCGGCCGCCGCCATCTCGGCAACGTTGTCGAACGGCTTCTCGCCGGGGTTGATGCCCTGGGCCTGGATGCCGTGCACGGGCCGCTCGATGCCGAGGGACGCGGCCAGCGGGCGCAGGTTCATGGGGTAGCCGCCGAGGCCGGGCCAGCAGTACAGCGGGGTGCCCCGGCCCTCGGGCTGGAGCGGCACCAGACGGGAGGCCGGCCGGGGCGAGGCGGCCTCCAGGTGCACCGCGAGCTTCTGCACCGTGGGCGCCTCGAAGAGGATCTGCAGCGGGACCGAGCCGCCGAAGTCGGCGTTGAGGCGACCGACCAGGGCCACGGCGAGGAGTGAGTTGCCGCCCAGCTCGAAGAAGTCGTCGGCGACGGAGACCTGGTCCCGCTTGAGCACCGCCTGCCAGATGTCCCGGATACGCCGCTCCAGCGGAGTGGCGGGCGCGACGAAGGTCCTTCCTCCGACGGCCAGTTCGTCCTCCTGGGTGGCCTGGAGGGCCTTGATGTCGATCTTGCCGTTGGCGGTGTGCGGCAGCCGGTCCAGGACGACGATCCGGTTGGGCAGCATGTAGCGCGGGAGCAGGGTGGCCAGGTCCTCCTTGATCAGCTCGGCCGGCCCCTGCATGTGGACCACGTCTTCCTTCATGTCCTCGCCGCCCCACTGCTCGGCGCTGACCCGGCCGCCGACGCAGAAGTAGGACGGTCCGGACGGCAGCCCGTGGTCGGCGAGGATGCGGCCCAGCCGCTTGGCCGACGGCAGGTCGTCGCCCGACTTGGAGCTGTAGCCCGAGGACATGAAGCCGAGGTGGAGGTCGTTCATCTGGAGGCGCTGGAGCCTACGGCCCAGGTCGAGGTAGTGCCGCCAGGACTCGGTGTGGGTGGCGACCAGGCTGACGCCGAAGTCGGAGCGCTCGTACACGCGCTGGTTGATGGCGATGACGTGCTTCTTGAGGATCACGTCGGCGCCGACCCGGACGAGGTCGCCCCCGGCGTAGCGGTACTGCCCCTGCGCCAGGCCCTCGACCCGGGCGGAGTGGGCCTGCACGTAGATGTCGAAGGCGTCGCCGTCCGCGTCGCCGTCCGCCGTGTCCCGGTCCAGCGGGAGCAGGTCGAAGCTGCCCAGGTAGTGGTCCTCGGGGGCGCAGTCCAGGCGGTGCTTGACGGCGGGCCGGTGCTCGGCGGCGACGATGCGCAGGCCGTGGGCTGGCAGCACTTCCTCGAAGAGGCCGACCATATGACCCGCCTCGATCTCCAGGACCTCGCGGATGTTGTTGCGGTAGACCGGCTCGATGGCGCCGTGCTTGCCGAGGAAGTGGACCCGCACCCGGGCGGTGGACGTCTCGTCGGCGGCGCCGATGAGCACGAGCCGGTGGTGGAGCGGGTGGTAGTAGTACACGCCCGCGGGGATGTCGTGCCCGGCGCCGATCTCCACGTACAGCTGCGTGGCGTACAGGGAGCCGGGGGAGGCGTAGGCGTACTTGGGGAGCAGCCGCTGGTCGCTGAGGTGGCGGCCGAAGTTCCGTAGGACGGTGCCGAGTTCGACGGCGCCGATGGTCTCGGAGGTGCGGGCCGGCGGCAACGGGCGGGGTCGCGGGGCGAGCAGGCGCAGGATGTCGTCCCGGGTGACCTTGCCGCCCTCGTAGAAGCGGTAGGTCTTGCGGGAGAAGGCGAGGGCGCGCTGCGCGGGCGTGGCCTCGGCGCCGGGGAGGTCCACCGCGGGGCGCCCGGCCAGATCGGCGTCGTCGCGGCAGCCGGGGTGCGCCAGCTGGGCCCTGACCTGGAGTCGGCTGTGCTTGGACTGGTGGTGGGAGCCGTGGTTGCCCTGGTCCATCAGGGCGGCTTCCTTGGGGTTGAGCTCGACGAACGCGACGAGGTTCTGGAAGCCCGTGGTGGCGTCGTCGCGGAGCAGGACGGCCGCGGCGCGGACCCAGTCGTGGGTCTCGACGGTCTGACGGATCTCGTCCAGCTCGACGCGGTAGCCGCGCAGCTTGACCTGGTTGTCGGCGCGTCCGACGAACTGCACGGTGCCGTCGGCGTTGAGGTGGGCCAGGTCCCCGGTGCGGTAGAGGCGGGAGCCGGGGACGCCGGAGAAGCGATCGGCCACGAACCGGTCGCCGGTCAGGTCCGGGCGGCCGAGGTAGCCGCGGGCCACCTGTACGCCGCCGATGTACAGCTCGCCGATCTCACCGGCGGGGACCGGCTCGCCGTCCGGGTTCAGCACGTAGAGCGTGGTGTCGCGGACCGGGGTGCCGATCGGCATGACGAGCGGTCCGTCCTCCAGCACGGCCCGGTCCACGGTGAACGACGAGGCGTTGATGGTGCACTCGGTGGGCCCGTAGAGATTGACCAGGGAGGCGTCCGGCATGGTGTCCAGACACTGCGCGGCCAGGCTGCGGGACAGCGCCTCGCCGCCGCTGAATATGTGGCGCAGCGTCCGGCAGACGGGGAACCTCTCGGTGTCCAGCAGCGCCTGGAGCAGAGTGGGTACGCACTGGAGCGTCGTCACCCCGTGCCTTTCGACGGTGGTGATGATGGCCTCGGGATCGCGGTATATGCCGGGGGCTCCCATCACCACCGTGCTGCCACAGGCAGGGGCCAGTAATTCCCACTGCGCGGCGTCGAAGCTCATCGGCGTCTTCTGGAGCACCGTTTCGCGCTCGTCGATACCGCACTCGTCGTGCAGCCACTCCAGCTGGCTCACGATGCTGCGGTGCTCGACCATCACACCCTTCGGTTTTCCGGTGCTGCCGGACGTGTAGATGACGTAGGCGAGGTCGTCGGGGCGCACCCCGGAATCCGGCCGGACCGCTGCCGGACCGTTCTCGTCGGCGACCTCCGATATTCCGTCGAGAGTGAGCACCGTGACGCCGGCCGGAGCCAATTCCTGAAATGCGGGACGGAGGTTCTCCTGGGTGAGGGCGACATCCACGCCGGCGTCGGCCAGCATGTATGCGATCCGCTCTTCCGGGTATTCGGGGGAAAGCGGAACATAGCAGCCGCCGGACATCAAAATTCCCCAGACACCGGTGAGCAGGTCGAGCGACGGTTCCATGAACACGCCCACCCGGCTGTCCCGGCCCACGCCCGCCTGCCGGAGCAGCGCCTCCACCCGCTCACTGCGCGCCACCAGCTCGGCGAAGGTCAGGGACTGGTGTTCATGGACGGCGGCGATCCGGTCGGGGGCCGCTTGTGCCCGGCTGCGCAGCACGTCGGGCAGGCCGGAGGCGGCACGACGGGAGCAGGGGGCGGTTTCTAAACTCATGGGGGTCTTCCTTTTTCCGCGTCTTGGGAGGGCGGCGTCCATGGTGAGGACGAAACGGCGCCTCGAACTTCGCGTTCTTTCCTGGTGCGGTACTCGGAATTACTCGCCAGCCCAGTGCGGCTGGCGTGGCTCTGCGGAACCTGAACCCGGTAAGAATTACCTGGGGGCCCGCCATCGAAATCCTAATAGGAGTTCCGGACTGCTGTCGCGCAGTTCGATAAGAATTATCACGAAAAACCGATGCGCGCCACAAGTGGGTGTTGTTGCATACTATCTCCGCAAGACATTTCCGCAGGTCTGCGACAGATATACACAGGGCGGAACGCGGAGATTAGGCCGTACCTGTGAAGCGATTTTCTGCCGAGCCCGAGTGGTTCAGCCGATTGGCCTGTCGCGGCCCGCGGGAATAGCGGCCACAATCTGGATCAGGGTCAGCAGCAGTACGAAGGACAGCGGCAGCCGCCAGCCGTCCGCGTGGCCGTAGAGAACACCCACGACAAGGGGGCCGGGAATGGACAGCGCGTAGCCGAGGCTCTGCACGAAACCGGAGAGCCGGGCGACGGTCGCGCCGTCTCGGCCCCGCATTCCGATCATCGTCAGGGCGAGGGGGAAGGAGCAGTTGGCGATGCCCAGCAGGATCGCCCACAGCCATGGTGCGACGGCGGGGTCGAACCAGAGACCGGCGAATCCGGCGAAGCCGCACACCCCGATCCCGGCGGCGAGCCCGCTCTGGTTGCGCAGTCGGCCGGCCATGGCTGACAGCACAAAGGACAGGGGCACGCCCAGCAGGGAGGACACCGAGAACAGCAGTCCCGCGGTGCCCGGGGAGAGTCCCGCGTCCCGGTAGATCTGGGGCAGCCAGCCGATGATGATGTAGGCGGAGCTCGCCTGGAGCCCGAAGTACACGGCGAGTGCCCAGGTCGTGGGGTCGCGCGAGAGCCGGCCCTCGGCAGCGGGCGGCGGGCCGACCGCGCTGCCGGTGTGTCCCGGGTGCGGCTCCTGCCGGCCCCGGGCCAGGGCCAGGGCCAGCCAGGGTGGCACGGACAGGGCCGCGAGGACCGACCAGGCGCCCAGGCCGTACCGCCAGTCGCCGCCGAAAGCCTCCGACAGGGGAACCGTGAGCGCCGCCGCGGACGACGCGCCCACGTTCAGCGCCATCGAGTACAGGCCCGTCATGGCGCCCACCCGGTCGGGGAAGCGCTGCTTCACCACCATCGGCAGCAGCACATTGGCCACCGCGATGCCGGCCAGCGACAGCGCGGTCAGCGCCACGAACAGCACCGGGTCGAAGGCGAACGGCCGCAGCGCCAGACCCAGAGCGAGCACGCCGCCGGCCGCCGCGATGACGGCGCTCGCACCGAAGCGGCGGGCCAGCAGCGGGGCCGTGGAGCCGACCACGGCGAAACACGCCGCGGGGATCGAGGTCACCAGCCCGGTCACCGAGCCGCTCATGTCGAGGCTGTCCCGGACCTCTTCCAGGACGGGCCCGAGGCTGGTGACCCCCGGGCGGAGATTCAGGGCGGCCAGGACCAGCGCCACCACGGCGGTGCGGCGCAACCCCCTCATGGCGGGGCTGGCTTGGGCCGCGGTGGAACGAGAGGCGCTCTTGTTGACCTCATCCGTTGTCATGGACCCCATCATAGAGTCATCCCATGACTGGATGTCCAGTGATTCTCGTAGAGTCATAGGATGACTGACGGATCTGGCGTACGCTTGGCGTCATGACCATGGGACCTGTCCGCCGCCAAGCACTGGGCGACCAAGTGATCGCCCGGCTTCGCGAGCAGATCACCTCAGGCGCCTGGCCCGTCGGCAGCCGCATCCCCACCGAGACCGAGCTCGTCGAACAGCTCAACGTCGCCCGCAACACCGTGCGCGAGGCCATCCGGGCCCTCGCGCACACCGGGCTGCTCGACATCCGGCACGGCTCCGGCTCCTACGTCCAGGCCACCAGCGAACTCGCCGGCATGATGCGCAACCGCTTCGAGAAGGCCAGAACGGAGGACATAGTCGACGTCCGCAGCGCCCTTGAGGTGCGTGCGGCCCGTCTCGCCTGTCAACGCCGCACGGAGGACGACCTGGAGCGGCTGGAGCACGCGCTCCGGCAGCGGCAGGACGCATGGACCGCCGACGACCCGGTGGCCTTCGTCAACGCCGATGTGGCCTTCCACCTCGCCGTCGTCACCGCCTCCCAGAACACGGTGCTCGCCGGACTCCACGCCGACCTCGGCGAGGTCATCCGCGACTCCCTCCTGGACCATTTCGGCTCGGAGCTGCGCTCCGAGCAGTTCCAGGACCATGACGCGCTCGTCGACGCCATCCGCGACCGCGACGCCGACCGCGCGGCGAGCGAGGCGGCCTCCTACATGGACTGAGCCGGCCGGGGGGAGAGCTCCCACCGGCCGGAGCGCGCGTCCGGGCCGGCCGGCGCGTTCGGACTCACGTCGGGTGAAGTGGTCGGCCCCGAGGTCCTGGTAACTGGTCCTGTCGTGGAGAATGCGCCGGATCGCGATGGCGATCTTGTGCATCATGGCGACCTGGGCCCGCCGGCCGCGAACCCGGAGACGATCCGGACGCACATTCCAGGAACGCGTCGATCGCCCAAGACACCGCCGAGGCAGTCCTGCACCGGCCCGTACGGGCCGCGCGGAACCAGTCCGCCGGTGAGCAGCTTGTGGTCAACGGTGATTGGCGATCTTCCTCAGAGGTAGCCGGCCAGTCGATACCCGGTTCGGTGGAGCGGCACACTCCCCTTGGCACCTGGCTGCGTCCAGGGGAATGGCGTACGGGTTCGACCTGATCCGGGGTTTGCTCCGGCATCGGGAGGGTGCCCGCCCAGATAGACGGCCACCGTCGTCGCCCACCGCATCATGCTCCCCGGCAGCAGCTCCGGGTCATCCCGTGTCCAGCCTCTGCCGGCAGGCAACATCACAACGCCGGACAGGCCGGCGTCCCTGCTAGGGACGCCGGCCTGTCCAATTCCCGCCTGCCGGGGGGCTCAAGGGCAGTGGGTGATGTACCACCGTGCTTTCCGTTAGCCGAGTTGCCGGGAGAACGCCTCGTACGCCCGGTCATCGAAGAGGACGAACCGCACTTCTTCGACGTCCGTGGGTGTGTTCAGCACCGTCTCCACGGCGATACGCGCCGCATCCTCCATCGGCCACCGGTACACGCCGGTGGAGATCGCCGGGAACGCGACCGTACGGGCACCCAACTCGTCGGCCACACGCAGAGACTCCCGGTAGCACGAGGCAAGGAGCGAGGCATCGCCGCCGCCGATCCGCCAGACCGGGCCCACCGTGTGGATCACCCAGCGTGCGTCCAGGTCACCGGCGGTGGTGGCGACCGCCTGGCCGGTGGCCAGGCCCTTGCCGTACTGCGAGGCGCGGAGTTTGCGGCACTCCTCGAGGATCGCGGGGCCGCCACGGCGGTGGATGGCGCCGTCGACTCCTCCGCCGCCGAGCAGGGAGGAGTTCGCGGCGTTGACGATCGCGTCGGCACTCTCGCGGGTGATGTCACCCTTGGCGAGCGTGATGGTCGGCGTCATGTCTGCCTCAGCCTCCTCCAGACCGCCTTCGCCGCGTTGTGCCCCGACATGCCGTGTACCCCCGGGCCCGGTGGGGTGGCCGAGGAGCAGATGAAGACGGCCGGGTGGGGGGTGCTGTACGGGGACAGGGAGAGCTTGGGGCGCAGCAGGATCTGGAGTCCGGAGACCGCGCCGGAGGCGATGTCGCCGCCGATGTAGTTGGCGTTGCGGGCGGCGAGTTCGGGCGGTCCCGCGGTGGCGCGGGCGAGGACGCGATCGCGGAAACCGGGCGCGAAGCGCTCCAGTTGGCGTTCCATGGCGTCCGTGAGATCTCCCGTCCAGCCGCTGGGGACATGGCCGTAGGCCCAGAAGACCTGTTTGCCCTCGGGGGCGCGGGTGGGGTCGACGACGCCGGGCTGGACGGTGATCATGAAGGGTTTGTCGGGTGCTCTGCCCTCCCGGGAGGCCGCCGTCAGGGCGGCGCCGATCTCCGCGCTGTCCGCGCCGATCTGCACGGTGCCGGCGGCGCGGGCCTCCTCGGCGGTCCACGGCACCGGGCCGTCCAGCGCGTAGTCCACCTTGAAGACTCCGGGGCCGTACTTGTAGCCCTCGTAGTAGCGGCCGAAGCCCGCGATGCGGGCCAGGGCGGTGGGTGAGGTGTCGAAGACGTAGGCGCGGGCGGGCGGCAGGTCGTCGAGGCGCTTGACCTCGTAGTCCGTGTGGACCAGGCCGCCCAGGTCCTTGAGGTACGCGGTGAGCGCGTCGGAGATGGACTGGGAGCCGCCGCGGGCCACGGGCCAGCCGCGCGCGTGGGCGGCCAGAGCGAAGACCAGGCCGATGGCGCCCGTGGCGAAGCCGTTCAGCGGGGCCATGACGTGTGCGACGAGGCCCGCGAACAGGGTCTTGGCCTTCTCGTCCTGGAAGCGGCGGGTCAGCCAGGCCGACGGGGGCAGGCCGACCAGGCCGAAGCGGGCGAGGGTCACCGGGTCGCGCGGCAGCGCGGTGAGCGGCAGGGACATGAAGTCCCGGGCCAGGGTGTCCCACTTGGGGAGGAAGGGGGCGACCAGCCTGCGGTAGGCGCCCGCGTCCCGCGGGCCGAAGGACGCGGCCGTCTCGGCGACCGAGCGGGACAGCACGGCGGCGGTGCCGTCGGTGAAGGGGTGCGCCATGGGCAGTTCGGCGTGCAGCCACTCCAGGCCGTACCGCTCCAGGGGCATGGTGCGGAACGCCGGGGAGTTGATGGCGAGGGGGTGGGCCGCGGAGCACGGGTCGTGCCGGAAGCCGGGCAGGGTGAGCTCTTCGGTGCGGGCTCCTCCGCCGACGGTGTCACGGGCCTCGAACACCGCCACGGAGAAGCCGCGGCGGGCCAGTTCCACGGCGGCCGTCAGTCCGTTCGGCCCCGCACCCACCACGACAGCATCGAGCATCGACGGCACCTTCGGACCCCTTCGTCAGCCGATGGCCTCTGAGGATCAGCATATGCCGGGACACTGACAGCCACCGGCGGCAGGTGGTTCCCGCTGATCAGGCCGGGCCCGACAGCAGCCCGTGCACCCTTCGGGCCGTCGCCGTGTCGCGTGCGGCCGTGAAGGGAAGGGCGTTGCCGCCCGTGATGCGGAAGGGCTCCCCGCTGAGCGTGAGGTGGGCGCCGCCCGCCTCCTCGACCAGCAGGATGCCCGCCGCATGGTCCCACGCCGCCTCCCAGGAAAAAGCGACGGCGTCCAACTGGCCGCGGGCTATGGCGAGATACTCCAGTCCCGCCGAGCCGCAGGACCGGAACTCGATACCGTCGGTCCGCAGGCCGAGCAGGGCGCGCTTCTGCTCGTCGGTCGTGTAGTCCGGGTGGGAGGTGGCCACTTGGAGGTCCCGCCCGGAAACCGGCGAGCCGGCGGACAGCCGCTCGCCGTCCAGGAAAGCGCCCTGGCCCCTTGTGGCGGTGGCCAGTTGGTCGCGGGCGGGTGCGTAGGTCCAGGAGGCGAGCAGAACTCCGCGGTGTGCGAGGGCGACCAGCGTGCAGAAGCCGGATTCGCCGCGCACGAACTGCCGTGTCCCGTCGACCGGGTCGACGATCCAGACCGGGGCGTCGCCCTGTATCGCCTCGTAGGTCACCGGGTCGGCGTGCACCGCCTCCTCGCCGACCACGACCGAACCGGGCAAGAGCGCGCCGAGGGCGTCCGTGAGGTACTGCTCGGCGAGGCGGTCGGCGTCGGTCACCAGGTCGTGCGGTCCGGCCTTCTGGTCGACCTCGTGGGCGGCGAGCCGGCGGAAGCGGGGCATGATCTCGGCCGCGGCGGCCTTGCGGACCGCCTCCTCCACGTCGGCCGAGTGGCGGGCGAGAAACTCGTCGATGGTTTCCTTGTCTTCGATCATGGCTCCATGAGAGCACGCGCCACTGACAATCCCCGCCCTGCCGGTGGACCCCCGGTGGAATCGGCGTGAACTCGGCGTGCTCGGACAGCGGCCCGGTGTGCGCGATCAGCGACCCACCGCGTACCCCTGCATGCCCCGCGGGTTCGCGGCCGCCGACAGGATGCCGGTCTCCGGGTCCCGGGCGACCGCGCACAGCCGGCCTTCCGACCAGGGGTCACCGACGGTGACATCGTGCCCGCGGCGCCGCAGCTCCTCGACGACGCCGGGGTCCATGCGGGACTCGACCGTCACGCTTCCCGGCCGCATGCCGCGCGGGTAGAACGACCCCGGGAAGCCGTCGTTGTGCCAGTTCGGGGCGTCGATCGCACCCTGCAGGTCAAGCCCGCCGCGGACTTGCCCGCGCAGGGCGACGGCCAGGAAGAAGTGCAGCTGCCACTGGTCCTGCTGGTCACCGCCGGGCGTGCCGAACGCCATGACCGGCACACCGTCCCGCAGGGCGATCGAGGGCGTGAGGGTGGTGCGGGGGCGACGGCCGGGCGTCAGCGAGTTCGGCAGGCCCTCCTCCAGCCAGGTCATCTGCAGCCGGGTGCCGAGCGGGAACCCCAGTTCGGGCACGACGGGGTTGGACTGCAGCCAGCCACCGCTGGGCGTGGCCGCGACCAGGTTGCCCCAGCGGTCGACGACGTCGAGGTGGCAGGTGTCCCCACGGGTGGCACCGTCGGCGCGCACCTCGGGTTCCCCGGCACGCGCGCGTGGCTCCCCCGGCACCGGGGACGTGGTCGGCTTGGCGACCGTCGGCTCACCCGCGCCCATCGGGTCGAACCCGGGGTCGTCGGTGGCGACCACGCGCGCGTACCTACTCAGCCGCGGGGTCCGCCCGCCCGGACTGCCGGGACGCAGCTCGTACGAGGCCTTGTCGCCGACGAGGTCGCGCCGGGCCGCGTTGTAGTCCGCCGACAGCAGCTCGTCGAGCGGGACCTCGGCGGCGTCCCCGTACCAGGCCTCCCGGTCGGCCATGGCGAGCTTGCAGCCCTCGATCAGCAGATGGACGTAGTCGGCGGACCCGTACTCGGGCAGCTCCGGCGGGAGCAGGGCGAGCTGCTGGAGGAATGCCGGGCCCTGGCTCCACGGACCGGCCTTGCACAGGGTCCAGCCGTTCCAGTCGTACGTCGCCGGTGCCTCGTAGGTCGCGGACCAGCCGGCGAGGTCGGCGGCCGTGAGGGTGCCGGTGTGGCGTAGACCGCTGGTGTCCATGGTGGGCCGCTGCGCCTGCCGTACCAGGGCCTCGGCGATGAACCCGGACCGCCAGACCTCCCGCGCCGCCTCGATCTGCGCGACCCGGTCCCCCGCACCGGCGACCTCGGCGAGCAGTCGCTTCCAGGTGGCGGCGAGGGCGGGGTTGCGCAGCAGCTCACCGGGGCGCGGGGCCCTGCCGCCCGGCAGGTACACCTCCGCCGACGAGGTCCATTCCGTCTCGAACAGCTGCCGTACCGACTCGACGGTGGCGCCGACGTTCTCCACGGGCGCGTGGCCGTGTTCGGCGTACCCGATGGCGTATTTGAGGACGTCGGCGAGGGGCTTGGTGCCGTGGTCGCGCAGCAGGAGCATCCAGGCGTCGAACGCGCCGGGCACGGCGGCGGCGAGCGGTCCGGTGCCGGGGACGAGTTCCAGCCCGAGCCCGCGGTAGTGCGTGACCGTCGCACCGGCGGGTGCGACGCCCTGGCCGCACAGCACCCGCACCTCACCGCCCGCCGGGGCAAGCAGGATCGGCACCTCGCCGGCCGGCCCGTTGAGGTGCGGCTCGACGACGTGCAGCACGAACGCTCCGGCCACGGCAGCGTCGTACGCGTTGCCGCCGGCCTCCAGAACGGCCATCGCCGACTGCGAGGCCAGCCAGTGGGTGGAGGACACCGTCCCGAAGGTGCCCTGGAGGGTGGGACGAGTGGTGAAATGCATCTCTGACCTCGATGTCTGCGGGCATGGGCCGACCCCATCCAATCCCAGAAGGAACCTGGGGAGAAAGACCACCCGAGGTCCACTGCACATCCCGGGCGCCCGAAGCCTCGGCTGATCACTGCGCACCGGTTCCGGTTGCCGACCTCCACACCGCAGGTTGCAATGAGGCTGCGGCCCGACGGCCGCAGCCGGCGGCTCAGGTGGTTCCCGCCCCCGCTCGGCCCCGCTCGAGCCGGGGAGGCAGTGATGACGTTCCCTGAGCCCGGTGCCCGCCCCGAGGGGCACACCCGGTGGAGTCGGCTCGCTTGGGTGATGGTGCCGACGCTGGTGGTGTCCGCGCTGCTCCTGGTGGGGATCGGCAGCGGCATCCTCCCCGTCTCGCTCGCGGTCACGGCACAGTCCATGACGATCTCCGGACAGAACCTCAAGATCTCCGCCGACCGGCTGGTGGGCACGGGCTTCACCCAGTACGTCTCGACGGACCGGTCGAAGTCCACGACGTATCCGGAAGCCATCGCCGGGATCGACTCGGCCGACCTGTACAACCTGTGCCAGTCGATGGTCGTCAAGCTCCCCGTCGTCGGCGAGACCACCCTGCGGATCGGCGCCGGCGGGGGCGGCGAACCCGCGCACGCGGACCATCTCGTCGTCCATACCGACGACCTCGGCGGCGACGCGGAGTTCCACAACATCGTCATCGGCCAGGACGCCTCGACCTTCAAGAACGGCTCCGGCGACCTCGCGGGAATCTTCGGACAGTCGGCCGACAGCGTCCGCATCGATCATCTGCGGCAGTCGACCCGAGAGGTGACCGCGGCGACCTTCCGGCTCACGGGCCTGCGCCTGAGCGTGAAGGCCGGAGACAAGCCCTGCTACTGAACACCCTCCCCCTCCCCTCTTGAGCCACGCGGGTGAATGCGTCCGTCCATTGGGGTCCCGCCGCTGATTCTCGGAGTCACCCGCGGGTCCCGCCGCAGTTGGCGATGCGTACCGCCCGAGACTCGGGAATTTGGGGCTTCTCGGCCCGTTGATGGGCCGGCCCGGATTGTCTGACGGGGAGAGGGATGACGAGCAACGCCGACAGTGCCACCCAGACCACCGTGAGCACACGTCTCACGGGCCACACCCGATGGAGGCGCCTGGCCGTGGCCATGGTGCCCACTTTGCTGGCGTCCGCAGGGCTGTGCACGGCGATGGCGCGTGGCGCCCTGGCCGCGTCCTTCGGGGTGTCGCCCAACTCGTTCACGGTTTCCGGCGAGAGCTTCCAGATCTCGGCCAGCACGCTCGACGGGCAGGGATTCGTTCAGTTCGGTGTGCTGGACCGCGGCGCTCACGCCTCCTACCCGGAAGCGCTTTCCGGCATCCGGTCCGCGGACCTGTACGACCTGTGCCAGTCCGTCGTACAGGACGTGCCGGTCCTCGGACCCGTCACCCTGCGGCTGACCTCGGGCAGCGGCGGGACCCCCGCGCACGCGGACCGGCTCGTCGCCGACAGCCACGACCTGAAGGGCGACGCGCTCTTCCACAACATCAACATCGGTCAGGATGCCGCGACGGTGCAGGGTGTGCCGGGCGTGCACGGCGAGCCCGGCGGCTTCGGCGAGCAGGCCGACACCGTACGCATCGACAACCTGCGGCAGCAGACCCGTTCGGTGAGTGCGGCGACGTTCCGGTTGCCGGGACTCCATCTGAGCGTGCAGGTCGGCTCGAACCCGTGCTTCGACGCTGATGCGGATCAGGGCGCGGACCAGGGGGGCGACGACTCTTCCGGTGCGGACCACGACGGTCACGGCTCTTCCGGTGCCGATCACGGAGGTCACCACTCCTCGGACGAGGGTCACGGAGGTCACCACTCCTCGGACGAGGATCACGGAGGTCACCACTCCTCGGACGAGGATCATGCAGGTCACCACTCCTCTGATGAGGACGATGCGGATCACGGACACCACCGCACTCCGGGGGACCGAAGTGAGTAGTGCGTGGCTGCATCTCGGAGGCAGGAGGAAGGGAGAGGCTGACGGCGAGCGGAACGGATGGTGGAGCGCTTTCCGTGACTGGCGGCGCAGCCGTCCGTTCTGGGCCGGGGTGTGGACGCTGCTGTCCGGGGTCGAGATCCTCTCCATCCCGTTCGCGCCGTTGCCGATCATGATGCATGAAGGCATCGCCGGCGTGGCGGGGTCGCTCATGGGGATCTTCCTGGTGGTTCTCGCGCTCAGCCTGTGGCTGTCGCCCGGGCACCGGGTGTTCGCGGGCATCGCGACGCTGGTGCTCGCGGTCGCCTCCCTGGTGCTCTCCAATTTCGGCGGCTTCCTGATCGGCTTTCTGCTGGGCATCACCGGCGGCGCGATGGCGGTGAGCTGGGTGCCGTACGCGAGGCCTCCGGCCCGGCCGCCGATCTGGCCGGACTGGCGCCGCGGGAACGGCTCGGACCGCCCCGGAGGACCGGACAGCCCGGAGGATCCGGACGGTCCGGGCGGCCCTGGTGATTCCGGCGGCGGTTCGGGCGGTTCCGGTGGGTCGGGCGGCGGTGGGGCCGGTGGCTCGGATGAACCGGACGGCCGGGGAGGCGGCGGAGGTCGTGCGGTCGGCGGCGGACAGGCCGGCGGCACCCCGCGCCCGAACGGTCTGACCTGGCGCACCAGCCGTATGCGGGCGCTCGGTGTGCTGCCGATCGGGGCGCTGCTGACCGGCGGGCTGCAACCGGCGCCGGCGCACCTCCCGCGGGTGGTGCCGAACCGCGCCGATCCGCCCAGCGTGCTGGGGAGCACCGTCGACGACAGGACCGCCCCGCAGCTGACCGTCTGCTCTCTGCTCGACGGACTGCTGGGCGGGGCGGTGCCTCCCGCACGCGGCACCGGAGGTCGTATCCCCGGCTCAGACTCCGCAGGGGAAGGCGGCCCGCACACACCCCTCGTCCCTCTTGTGCCGAAGCCACGTACCGAGAGGCACGACGAACAAAGGCCCGGACGCGGACCCGTCTCCGTCAAGCCCGCTCCCGCTCCTTCATCCGGAGCGGGCCTTCTCGGCTCGGTCTCCGACCTGCTCGGCCTGCACGGTTCGGACCACGCACGCGACGACAAGGGCTCGGCTGCCCGGCACGGCGGTGAGACGTCGGGGCCGACCGGCCCCACCGACCGGCCGCAGGGCAGTAAGCCCGACCACGCCCCTGAGCCGGGCACGTCGGACAAGAAGCCGAGCGGGTCCGACGGCAAGGTCCCGCCGTCCGTGCTGCGTCTGGACATCCCGCCGCTGCCCGCCGACGGGCGGATGGACGGGCCGCTGTCGCTGCTGCCGCTGCACATCGATCTGGGCGCCGGCCCCGACGGGGGCAAGCAATCGCGCTGGTGCCTTCCGCAGCCCTTGATCTCCCTCAGATTGGGTGTCGATGCCGCCGCGTACCGCGTGCGCACCGCCGCCCAGCCGTTCCGGGTCGTCACCCCGCTGCTGGTACTCACCGGCCTGACCTATCACGGCATCACCGAGGTGCCGACGGCGTACGGCCCCCAGGAGGTCCTGGTCTTCACCGCGTACCGGGTCGACATTGCGAGTCTGCGCCAGACGGCCCCTCTCCTCGCCCCCCGATGCGGCCGCAACCAGCCCCCGCCGCCCGCTCCGCCCTTCCACGGCCTGCCCGGCCTCCGGCTGCCCCTGCTCGACATGGGCATCCCCGGTATCGGCCGCGTGGACCCGTCCGCTCCCGGCCCCTGGTATCCCTGCCAGGGCACGCTGGAGACGGACGCCCCCTCCAGCACGACGGTGGCCACCGGGCGGCCCGTGGTCCTGCTGACCAAGGTCCTCAGCGGGAACCTCCTCGGCCTGCTCCCCGTCACGTTCACCCCGAGCATGCCGCCCCCGCTGCCACCGGGGCTCACCCTTCCCATCCCGATCTTCTTCACGAACGTCACCGCGTACAACCAGTTCCTCAGCGCCGACGAACTGGACGTCCCCGGTATCCACCTGACGGCATCCCGCTGACTTCGCGCGGCCGTGAAGGTGAGGACCGCGCCGAAGCTCATGGCCAGCGCGATCGCCGCGAGGATGCCCGTCCACACCTGCGGCAACCGGGAGCGGGGGTCGGCCCGCACGAGGGTCGCGACGAGGATGGAGACGACGAGCCCGGCTCGCGGAGGGGTAATTGCGAGGCCGAAATCCTGATCTGCCGCACTGCCGCACTCCCGCAAAAGTCGTCGACAACGTCGGCAACCACGACATGGTCCTGGTCTTCTGCTGCTACCAGCAGGACGTCAAGCGCCAGCTCGAAGCCACCCGGACCCGTCTGATCGACGAACCCCTCGTCGACTGCATCTCCCCCACCGGCGGCGGCTGCTTCTACGCCCTGCCCGGCGTCCGCGACACCAAGGACTGGTACGGCCGCGGGCTGCTCGCGACCTGACGACGGCCCGGTCACGTCCCTGTGACGAGCGCCGTGACCAGTGTCGCCACCCCACCCTGCACGGCTGCCAGCACCGCGTCCGAGGCGCCGCCCGCGATCGCACGGGCGAGCGCCCCCAGGCGTTCGGGCCGGGAACGCACCGCCGTGACGACCGCACCGGCGTCGGTGACGCTGCCGTCCGCCGCAACGACCCCCTCCCGGGTCAACTGGGCTACGAAGGCGCGCAGTTCACCGACGGCTGCGTCCAGCTCGGCGGGCGAGACTTCCGGCGAGTTGTCGATCCTGAAGGTGTTTCCGCTGCCGCCGGTCTGGACGTTCTTGTCGCGGCCGATCTTGTCGCCGCCGAACTTGTCCCCGTGGACGTAGTCGGACATCCGTGGCTCCTTCTCTTCGTTCTCTGCGTGAGGGTGGTGGTTATGCGGGGGATCCGCTCCGGACGTTCTTGTCGCGACCGACCTTGTCGCCGCCGAACTTGTCCCCGACGACGAGGTCCCCTCCCACGTGCAGGATCCGTTCCGTGGCCGGAGGGTCCTCGATCGCGGCGACGATCGCCGCCTGGATGCGGTGGATCTCGTCGCGGGCCGTGCCGGACAGTGCCGTGTACTGCGTGCCCGCCGTCTCGATGAGCAGCGCGTACCGCTTGCGCCGCAGCAGCAGCCGGTAGAGCAGCACGCCCAGCAGGTATGCGGTCCGGACGGCCAGCAGCGCGACGACGGCCGTACCGATCCGCCGTACGGTCTCGGCGTCGGCGCCCGCGAGCCGGGACCCGGCGCGCTGCAGGACCAGGGCGATCGCGCCGCCCAGGAGGAGCAGGGCGGTGATCTCGCGGAGCGGGTGGAGCGTGGCGAGCTTGCCGCCCCAGACCACGCGCAGGGTCTGGACCCGCGAGATGTTGGCGAGCGGGTAGGTCTCGTGTCCGATGGTGACGATCCGCTTGGCGATGCGGATCTCGCCGACCTTCTTCTTCGTTCTGCTCATCGCTGTTCGTCGTCCCTCATTCGGTCGCGGTCGGGGTCGGGGTGCCGTCGGACGGAGTGACCGTCGCCGCGGCCGTGCCGTCCGGCGCCGGACCGGAGGGCTCGGCACAACCGGGGAGCGACAGGGCGTCGGGGCCGCCGCTGAGCGCGGTGGCCGTGACCCAGCCCGTACCGCCGCCGGCCCGGAGCAGTTCGACCCAGAGATCGCTGTCGTAGCCGTGGGCCTGCACGCGGTCGCCGTGCGCGGCGCACAGCGCCCGGTAGGAGCCGCCCGCCTCGATGTGGCTGATCTGGGTGTCCGCGGTAGTGGGCCCGGTGCGTACGGGTGCCGTCACGGCGCCGGTGACCGGCGCGGTCCCGGGAGTTCCGGTGTCGGTGGGCGTGTCCGTCGGTGTGGGGCTCGGGGAGTCCGTCGGCGGTTCCGAGGGCGCGGGCGGTGTCGCGGCCACGTAGACCGTCGTCGGGTCACGGCGGCTTGCGGTCACCCGGTCGCCCGGCCGGGGCGCGGCGTCGTCGGCGGGCGGAATCTGTACGGTGCCGCCGGCGGTCGGGATGACGACCCGGGACACCGTGCCGTCCCCGACGCCGTTCGCGGGCTCGGCCGCGTACTGCACCTGGAGGCAGTCGGCGGCCAGCCGTGCCACGGTGTCGTCGATGTCGGCGCCGGCGCTCACCTCGGGCAGGGTGATGCCGATGTCGCCGGTGCCGGGGGCGCACGAGGATGCGGAACCGGTGGGCACGGGAGAGTCCTGCTGCTTCGGGGCGTCGGCGATCTGCAGCCGCGTCACCTTGCCGGGCTGTGTCCGGGTCGCGTCGACCAGCACCGTGCCGCCCTGCGCGAGGGCGAGGTCCCGCCCGTCCAGGGAGGGCTGGACATGGCGGCCCCCGGTGTGGATCTCGTACGCGGAGTAGACGTATCCCGTGCTGCCGTCCGCGCCCTGTACGTGAACGAACGCGGCGCTCCGGGTGGTCGTCACGGCGTGCGCCAGGTGCCGGATCAGGACCACCAGGTTCTTGCCGCTGACCAGTCGTTGCTGGAATCCGCCGACGGAGACCTCGCCGAGCGGCGTGACGATCTTCGCGTCGGCGTTGACACTGATGTTGCCCGCCGAGTCGATCGTGAACGACACCGGCAGGAACGCCGGTTTGACGGTCACCGAGCCCTCGCCCGGTTTCTTGCAGCCGGCCAGGCCGGTCGCGAGCAGTGCCGCAAGCACGACCACGGTGACCGGCCCGAAAGCTTTCTTCCATGCCTTCCCGCGTATGTTCCCCCGCATGATGTTCCCCCGATTCCCCCGGCTTCCCCGATGAGTGGTCCGCCCAGTCTTCGCGCGGCAGGAGCCGGGAACATCCAGGCGGACACCGGTCCGCCGGCGCGGGCTTCTCAGGGTCTGCCCTGATGCCGTGGCCATGGCGGGCCGTCAGCATGGGGCCATGAGCCGCAGCGTGCTGATCGTCGACGACGACCCCGCCTACCGGGCCGCCGTACGCGCCCTGTTGGAGGCGGACGGGGCGTATGCCGTGTCCGAGGCGGTCTCCGGGGCGGCGGCGGTCGCGGCGGTCGCCCGGGGAGAGCGGCCGGACATCGTGCTCCTGGACCTGGGGCTGCCGGGCGAGAACGCCTTCTCCGTGACGCGCGAGCTGAAGACGCTGGCCGCCGACATGGTGCTCGTCCTGTGCTCCGTGCGCGAGGCCGACGAGTTCGCCGCGCGCATCGCCCGGTCCCCGGCCGCCGGTTTCCTGGCCAAGGACCGGCTGTCGGTCAGGGCCCTGTCGGACCTCGCCGGCCGCGGACCGTGAACCGGGGCCGCAGGTCAGGAGTCGCGGGACTGGAGGTACTTCAGCACGGCCAGGACCCGGCGGTGGTACTCCCCCTCGCTCTCGTCGGGCAGTTCGAGCCGCCGGAAGATGCTGCCGACGTGGGTCTCGACGGTCTTCACGGTGACGACGAGCTGCTCGGCGATCGCCGGGTTGGTCAGGCCCTGGGCCATGAGCCGGAGCACGTCCAGTTCGCGGCGGCTGAGTGTGGCCAGACCGCCGCGCCGGCGCGGGCCGTTGAGGAGCAGTTGCAGCACCTCCTGGTCGAACTCGCACTCCCCGTCCGCGATCCGGCCGACGGTGTCGAGGAAGTGCCCGTCGGCGACGCGCTCCTTGAGCAGGTAGCCGACGCCCCGTACATCGGATGCCGTCAGCTCGGCGAGGTGGGTGACCTGGACGCTCTGGGACAGCAGCAGGATTCCCACGCCGTGGTGGGACTGCCGGATGTCCACGGCCGCCTGGAGACCTTCCAGGCGCTTCGTCGGCGGCATCCTGATGTCGATCACCGCGAGGTCCGGGACCGTGCGGGCGACCGCCGCACGCAGCGCGTCCGCGTCGCCGACCTGGGCGATGACCTCGTGCCCTCGGCTCGCCAGCAGCGCGGCGAGGGCGGCCCGGAAGAGGCGTTCGTCGTCGGCGAGCACGATCCGCAGGGGCCTGGGCACAGGCGGGGCGCTCGTGATGCCTCCGCGCGGGGAGCCTCCCGGCAACTCGTGTTCCGTCACGCCCGTCCGTCCTCCCCTTCGCCGGAAACGCCGGAAGCCGCCTCCGCTACGGACAACGCCTCGGCCGCAGCCGCCGTCACGGCCAAGTCCCGGACGGGCAACGGCAGTTCCACCGACACCACGGTCCCCCGCCCGCGCTCGCTGCGGACCGTCATGGTGCCGTCGAACACCGCCACCCGGTCCCGCAGCCCGAGCAGTCCGGTGCCGCCGTCCGGGTCGGCGCCCCCGACACCGTCGTCGGCCACCGTCAGACGCAGCACCCCGTCCTCGGCCCGGTGGCGGACGTCGATGCCGATGGTGTGCGCGTGGGCGTGCTTCAGGGCGTTGGTGAGCGCCTCCGCGGCGACGAAGTACACGGTCGCCGCGAGCGGCGGCGGCAGACCGGGCACCGCGCCCGCGGTCACCTCGACCGGGCAGGGGGCGCGCGCGGCGAGCGTCTCCAGGGCCGCCACCAGGCCCGTTTCGGTCAGTACGGCGGGATGGATGCCGTGCGCGAGGTCGCGCAGCTGGTCGATGCCCTCGCCCATGAGCACCGCGATCCGGTCGAGCAGGGCGACCAGTTCGGGATCGGGGGCCTCCCGGCCGGCGAACCTCTGCCGGGCCAGCCGTAACGTGACCAGCGTGGTGACGAACGTCGTCTGTGCCCCGTCGTGCAGGTCGTGCTCGATCCGGCGGCGCTGCTCGTCGCCCGCCTCGACGATACGGGCCCGTGAGGCGCGCACCTCGGCCAGTTGGGCACGAACCTCGGCGGCCAGGCGCTGGTTGTCCAGCTCCAGCGCCGCCGCGGAGACGACGGCTTCCAGAACGTAGCGGTCCTCGCGCAGCGCCGGGTCGTGGACGAGCACCCCGACGCGCCGGCCGTCCCGCTCCAGGGGGCTGACCTGCCGTCCGGGCGCCACGGCGAGCGCGGCGCCCCGGCTGTCGACGTACCCGTCGGGCACGGGGTAGCCGACCTGCACCGACGGGTCGCGCAGCGCCCGCGCCAGCGCGTCACGCAGCTGCGTCCGGGTGGCGGTCGGCATGCGGCGCAGCAGGTCGGCCACGGCCGTACGCCCCATGCGGACATGCCAGACGCCGGCCAGGAAGGCGAGCGGCAGGGCGAGCACCGCGATGTGCGCGACGGCGATGAGCGGTGGATGGGTCGGCGAGTCGGGTCCCGTCCCGAGGATCGCGTCGAGCGTGGACGCGAGCCCGCCGACCAGTCCCGCGGCGAACAGCGGCGCGAGCACCCGCCGCGCCGGACGTGTGGCCCTCACCCACCGGCCTAGCAGGACGGCGACGACGGCCGCGCTCATGACGAACTGGACCCGGTCGACGGCCTGGGGCAGCCAGAGCACGGGGTGCACCAGCAGCAGATTCCGTACCAGCGAGTCGTAGAAGAGTGTGCTCAGCGGGATCAGCCCGAACGCGGTCGCGTAACCGGCGGCCACCAGGAGCCGCTCCAGCCGCGAGCGCAGCACCCCGTCGGGGAACATCAGCAGCAGCGGGATCAGGAATCCGCTCGACGCCGAGCGCACCAGCAGCCCCACGGTGTGCGCCACCGGAGCCGGGCTGATCTGCAGGTCCTCGGCGAACCAGCCGATGCCCACCCACAGCATCAGCAGCCCGACCGGGTTGCTCGGCCGTCGCATCCGCGCGAGCAGCCCCGCTCCGAGATACAGACCGCCGACCGCACCCGAGAACCATGTCGTGGTGGTCGTGACATACCGCCCGGGCGCGCTGACGACCAGCACATACGCCCCGAACGCGAGCCCGCCCACGGCCAGCCCGACCGCTTCCGCCTCCGGTGCGAGCCGCGGCCGCCCACCCGGGGCTCCCGAGCGCCCGGTCGGCCCGGCCGCTTCCGCCGCCTCAACCATGAGCCGCCTCCCCCTGGCGCGGGCCCCTCCGCAGGCCAACGGCCCGTCGGGAGGGCCATGTTAGCGAGGCGAACCCCTCGGACCTGGCGGAACAGGGAGAAACAGGGACAGAAAACGGATGCGTACGGAACGCTGCACCGATGCCCGTGGGCCCGGTCGCGCTTCCTGCCGCCCGCCGGGACATGTCGCGGCCACGAGTTCGTAACGAGCCATTGACAGTGGCTTCCGGCGGGGGCACTCTCATGTCCACACGGTTGGCTAAACGATTAGGCAACCCGGAATCAACCACTTTGGGCGGGGGCAATGGCGCGCCGGATCGGGATCAAGGACGTGGCTGCGGCGGCGGGTGTGTCGACCGCGACCGTGTCGCACGTCCTGAACCGGGTCGAGGGCAAGCGGATCAGCGAGGAGACGCGCCGGCGCGTCTGGAAGGCCGCCGACGAGCTCGGGTACGCGCCGAACGGTCTTGCCCGGGGCCTGCGGACCCAGCGGTCGCAGACCATCGGCTTCGTCAGCGACCAGATCGCCACCACCCCCCACGCGGGTCGCATGATCCTGGGTGCCCAGGAGGCCGCCGCGGCCGAGGGCCTGGTCCTGCTGCTGGTCAACACCAGCGGCGATGCCGAACTGGAGCGCACCAGCATCGAGATGCTGCTCCAGCGGCAGGTGGACGGCATCGTGTACGCGGCCATGTACCACCGCATCGTGGAACTGCCCGAGGCCCTTGGCTCGACGCCCACCGTGCTGCTCGACGCGGGCTCGGCCGACCCCGCCGTCCCGTCCGTGGTGCCCGACGAGGTCCAGGGCGGTTACGCGGCGGTGCGCGAGCTGATCGACCACGGCCACCGCCGGATCGGTGTGACCGTGCAGACCGTCGATCTGCCCGCACGGCAGGGCCGGTTGGAGGGCTACCGCAAGGCGCTGGCCGAGGCCGGTGTGGCCTACGACCCGTCGCTGGTCGCCGCGGAGACGGCGGTGCCGTTCAACACGGTCGGCGGTGACGTGGACACGGGCTACCGGGCCGCGCGCCGGCTGCTGACGGCCGAGCGGCGCCCCACGGCGTTGTTCTGCTTCAACGACCGGATGGCCGCCGGGGCCTACCGGGCCGCCGCCGAGCTGGGACTGTCCATCCCCGGCGATCTGTCGGTCATCGGCTTCGACAACCAGGAGCTGGTCTGCGAGTCGGTGCACCCGCAGCTGAGCACGGTTCAGCTCCCGCACTACGAGATGGGGGCACGGGCCGTCGCCCAGTTGCTCGCGCTCACCAAGACGCCGGGCCGGCCACCGGGCCCGGACACCAAGGAATTGCTGCCTTGCCCGCTGGTGGCGCGGGCATCGGTCACTTCGCCGCCCCGACTCTGACCCCGGGACGGCGAAGCAATCGCACCGTGACAGGCGACCGTCGCAACCGGTCGTCGGTCCTGCCAGTACGTGGAACACAGTGAGGGTACACATATGTCCCCCGGGCTTTTCAATGAGCGATCGAGGCGGCATTCCCGCCTGACGTCCGACAGCGCCTCGGAGTACTGAGCCGCGCGTTCCCCGCCGACGAGCCGTCGGCGCTTCAGTCGGCCTTCCCGCATCTCGCCGCCGGCGGCACGCCGGACCCGGCTTTCCTCGTCATGCCACGAGGGCCGGCAGCGAGCGCGGCGTGAAAGGCGCCTTCATCGAGTTCCACGAGGCGATCGTGGCCGGCCGTTCCCGGTGACCATCCGTCCTCGCATGCTCTGCTGCACATACCGAAAGGCACGCGTGTGTCCACCGCGCCCCGCGATCCGCACCGGCCCGTCGCGCATCTGCGCCCGCCCCGGAACTGGATTAACGACCCCAACGGACTGGTCTTCCATGACGGCCACTACCACGTCTTCCACCAGTACAACCCCTCCGGCGCGACGCACGCGAACATGCACTGGGGTCACTTCCGCAGCCCCGACCTGCTGAGCTGGGAACCGCTGCCGATCGCCCTGTCCCCTACCCCGGGTGGCGTGGACGCCGACGGCTGCTTCTCCGGCAACGCCGTCTCCGACGGCGACCGGCTGGTCGCCTTCTACTCCGCGAACCGCTGGGACCGCTCGCCCCAGCACCAGCCGGTCGCCACCGCCGTCTCCCACGACGGCGGCCGGACCTTCAGCCGGCGGGGCCAACTGGCCGTCCCCACCTGGCCCGAGGACTGCACCATGTACCGCGACCCGTATGTGTGGCGGGACGGCGAGCGGTGGCGGATGCTGGTCGGCGCCGCCCTCGCTGACGGCCGCGGCGCGGCCCTGCTGTACGAGTCGCCCGACCTGGAGACCTGGACCTACCTGGGCCCCTTCGACGCCCGCGCCCAGGAACCGGTGGCCGGCACCGACCTGCACACCGGCGAGGGCTGGGAGTGCCCCCAGTACCTGCCGCCGCACTCCGGGCGGCCCGGCGCCCTGATCTTCAGCGCCTGGAACCACCACGACGGCGCGCGCTGCGTCACCGCCCTGGTCGGCGAGGAACACGGCAACGCCTTCGAGGCCGGTGCGCCGGCCTTCGTGGACCACGGTCCGGACTGCTATGCCCCCGCCCTCCTGCGCGCACCGGGTGACCGATGGCTGCTGTGGGGCTGGTCCCCGGAGGCCCGCGAGGGAGACTGGGCGGTCGCCGACGGATGGTCCGGCGTACTGACCCTTCCGCGTGAGATCTCGGTCGCTGCCGACGGCACCCTGCACCAGCAGCCCGCCTCCGAACTCCTTGCCCTGCGCGGCGAGTCGGCGCTCCATGCGGAGGGCGTGGCGAATGGCCCGCAACCAGTCGAACTGGGCAGTGTGGGCCGCGCCTTCGACCTGACGGCCCGTCTGGAGGCGACCGGCACGGCGAGCCTGCGGCTGATCACCGGACCCGGCGAGTACCTCGACATCCGCCTCGACGCCGACGCGGGCGAGCTGGTCGTCGACCGCGACCACGCCTCGCTGGACCCCCGCGCCCACGGCGGCTCGTACCGAATGCCCTGCCCCACCGGCCGGCCGGTCGAACTGCGCCTGGTCGTCGACCACTCCCTCGCCGAACTCTTCCTGACCACCACCGGCCAGGTGCTCACCCTGCGCTTCTACCCGACCGGGGACGGCCCCTGGCGCCTTGAGGCCCGCACCGCGCCGGGCGCGCGCCTGAGCCACGCGGTCGACGCCTGGGAGCTGCTGCCCCTCGTGGTCAAGGAGCCGAGCGCCGGTCCCGAACTGCCCGAGGGGCAGCCCACATGACGGAGTCATCGCCCACGTCGCCGTACCGGCGCGTGCCGATCCCGAATCCCCCCATGCACCTGAGCACCACCCACCCTCGCACGCACCACACACCGGAGGCACCCACGATGAACGCCGGTACCACAAGAGCCCGTCGGACGGCCGCCACGGCCCTGGCCCTCGCCCTTCCCCTGGCCGCGCTCGCCGCCTGCGGCGGGGGCAGCGGCACCGGCACCTCCGCCGAGCAGGGCAGCGGCACGGGCACCATCACCGTCTGGGCCCACCAGGGTCAGGCGAGTGAGGCGGCCGCCCTGCAGAGCGCGGTGAGGACCTTCAACTCCTCGCAGAAGAAGGTCAAGGTCAAGCTGACACTGATCCCGGACAACGACTACACCAAGACCATCACCGCGACCGAGGCGTCCAAGCTGCCGGACGTGATGGAGTTCGACGGCCCGACGATGGCCAACTTCGTCTACAACAAGAAGCTCACCGCGATCGACAGCTATGTCTCCGCCAAGACCCTGGCCAACGCAACTGAGGCGATCAAGGCGGAGGGCCGGTTCGAGGGCAAGCAGTACGGGCTCGGCATGTACGACTCAGGGCTCGGCATCTACGGCAACAAGAAGCTGCTGGACGCGGCCGGCGTCAAGTACCCCACCGGTCTGTCCGACGACTGGACCGCGGCCGAGTTCACCGCCGCGGTGCAGAAGCTGGCCGCCAAGGACTCCGACGGCAAGAGCCTGGACCTCCAGGAGAGCAACGGCTTCGCCAACGAGTGGGGCACCTACGGCTTCGCCCCCGTCGTCTGGTCGGCGGGCGGCTCCCTGCTGAAGAACGGCAAGGCCACAGGCGCCCTGGACACCCCGGCCGTGGTCTCGGCGCTGAAGACCTTCCAGTCCTGGAAGAAGTACGTCGACCCCAACACCGACGGCAACGCCTTCACCAAGGGCCGCGTCGCCCTCAGCTGGGTCGGCCACTGGATGTACCCCGCCTACGGCAAGGCCCTCGGCAAGGACCTCGTCGTGCTGCCGCTGCCCGACTTCGGCAACGGCCCCAAGACCGGGCAGGGTTCGTGGGCGTGGGGCATCGGCGCCGCCACCAAGAACGGCAAGGCCGCCGGCGCCTTCCTCGACTCCCTGCTGAACGACACCAACGTCACCGCGATGACCACGGCCAACGGAGCCCCTCCCGGCACCAGGACCGCGCTGGCCAAGAGCAGCCTGTACAAGCAGGGCGGCCCGCTGCAGCTCTTCGCCGACCAGCTCACCAAGGCCTGCGGTGACACGACCATCGACAAGTCCTGCGTCGCCGTGACCCGCCCGGTCACCGCCGGATACCCCACGGTCACCGCCAAGTTCTCGCAGGCGCTGAGCGACGTCTACGGCGGCGCGGACCCGAAGTCCGCCCTGGACAAGGCCGCTCGCGCCGTCGACCAGGACTTCTCGGACAACGACGGCTACAAGCTGCAGTAGCGGCATCCAGCAGCCGGGAGGCACGGACGCACTCTGACAGCGCCCGTCCCTCCCGGCCCGGAAGAGGACACCCACCGTGACCACCGTGAACCCCGCACCCGCCGCCCCCGACCGGCCAAAGCCGAGCCCGGCACCGCCGTCCGTCAAGCCCGTACGGCCTCGCCGCGCGAACCGCGACCGGGTGCACGGACTGCTGATGTCCGCACCCGCGCTCGGCGGACTGATCGCCTTCGTCGCCGTGCCGTTCGTGTACGCCGTCGTCCTGTCCTTCTACAACGTGCGGCTGGGCTCCCCGCTTCCGCCGCGCTTCTTCGGCATCGAGCAGTACCGGCGCATCTTCACCGACCCGGACATGTCCGGCCCGTTCCTGCGGGCCCTGCTGAACAACCTGACCTTCGCCGTGGTCGTCGTACCCCTGCAGACCGGCCTCGCGCTGGCGTTGGCGATCCTGCTCAACCGCAGGCTGAAGGCGATCGGCGTGTTCCGGTCGCTGTTCTTCCTGCCGGTCGTCTTCCCCATGGCCCTGGTCGCGGTCATCTGGCGGCTCATCCTCGCCCGCAGCGGTGACGGCCTGCTCAACTCGGCGCTGCACGCGGTGAGTTTCGGCAACTGGGGCGCCTTGGACTGGCTCGGTGACGGCCTCACCGCCATGGCCTCGATCATCGTGCTGTCCGTGTGGCAGGGCGTCGGCTTCCAGATGGTCATCCTGCTCGCCGGCCTCCAGCAGATCCCGGGCGAACTCTACGAGGCCGCCCAGCTCGACCGGGCCTCCCGCTGGCAGCAGTTCCGCAACGTCACCCTGCCCGGCATCCGCGGCACCCTCACCTTCGTCGCCATGCTCACCTCGGTGCTGTCCTTCCGGGTCTTCGACCAGGTCTACGTCCTCGTCCACGGCGGCGGACTCGACGAGGACGCCACGCGCACCGTGATGTACCAGGCCGTCACCACCGCCTTCGACCAGAACAACATCGGCCAGGCGTCCGCGATCACCGTCGTCTTCTTCCTGATCGTCGTCGCCCTGACCCTCATCCAGCGCCGCGTCGTCCGCCCCGGCAACGAGGACTGATCATGACCAGCACACCCCTGCGCCGCTTCTTCGACTACGCCGTGCTCAGCGTCCTGGCGTTCGTCTTCGTCCTGCCGGTCCTCTACCTGGTCCTCGGCAGCTTCAAGCCGTCCGACCAGGTGCTCAGCGGGCTGACCGGCTTCCTGCCCACCCACCTGTCCTTCGACAACTACCGCGCCGTACTGAACAGCTTCGACTCGGACGCCACCGGCTACTTCTGGCGCTTCATGGGCGTCTCGCTGCTGGTGGCCACGGTCGTGGTGCTCGGCAACCTGATCGTCAACTCCATGGCCGCGTACGGCCTCACGCGACTGCGCTGGCGCGGCCAGGGCGCCGTCTTCACCCTCGTCCTGCTGCTGATGCTGGTGCCGTTCGAAGCGGTCGCCGTCCCGCTGTTCTACATGTTCAACGGTCAGCGCAACACCATCTACATCCAGGCCGTCCCCTTCATCGCCAACGCCTTCTCCATCTACCAGTTCGCCACATTCTTCCGCGCGATCCCGCCGAGCATCGAAGAGGCCGCCCGTATCGACGGCGCCGGTCCGTGGCGCACCTTCTTCGCGATCATCGTCCCGATGTCGAAGCCGGTGTTCGCCTCGGTCGCGATCCTGACGTTCCTCACCCAGTGGGGGGCCTTCCTGTGGCCGGTCCTGATGATCTCCGACCCTTCGGTGCGGCCGCTGCCGCTGGAGATGAGCGTCTTCCAGGGGCAGATGCCCGTCGACTGGGGCCAGGTGCTCGCCTTCGGTGTCCTCCTCGTCCTGCCCGTCCTGATCGTCTTCGCGTTCTTCCAGCGCTGGTTCGTCCAGGGCGTGGCGAGCTCGGCCGTCAAGGGTTGAGCTGCCGGGTGCGGGTCACATGGCGTTCTGGGCCGGACCTCCCGGCAGAACGCCATGCGCCGCATTCCACTGCGGGCACCCTACGAAGATTTTGCGAACTCGCGGGGACCGCATGAACCGCCTCCCACCTGCCTGAAGTCCCGTTTGTCCGCTCGCACTCCGGGCCGGTAATCCTGTGTTCACCGACCTTCTCTTCCTGGGCGTTCTACGCGCGTGGTGTCATGCCCACGCTCACCCACCCCCCACGTGGGCACAACTCGACCAGGAGTCACACATGCTGTGGAAGGTCATCGGGCGCGCAGGTGTCGCCCTGGCGGCCGGCGCCGCCGTAGTCACCACCGCCGTCCCCGCGAACGCGGCGAGCTACACCGCGTTCGCCTTCTCCCAGAGCGGCAGCCAGCCGAACATCTACGACTTCATCGACTCGGCCACCACCTCCCTCGACATGACCATGTACGAGTTGGAGGACACCACGGCCGTCAACGACCTCATCGCGCTGGAGAACAAGGGCGTCAGGGTGCGGGTGATCCTCGACCGCCAGCACAAGACCGCCAACAACTCGGCGTACACCGCCCTGACGAACGCGGGCGTGGGTGTGGTGTGGTCGTCGTCGAGCTTCGTCTACACCCACCAGAAGACGATCACGGTGGACGCCACCAAGTCGCTGGTCCTCACGGGCAATCTCACCTCGCAGTACTACGCGACGGGCCGCGACTACGGTGTCTTCACCGACGACACCCGTGACGTCGCCGCGATCGAGAAGGTCTTCAACGCCGACTACGCGGGCACCTCCATCACCCCGACCGACGGCGACCACCTGCTCTGGTCGCCCACCGACTCCCGCAACCGGCTGCTGTCCGTGGTCAACGCCGCCACGAAGACACTCGACGTCGAGGAACTGGAGTTCAGCGACAGCACGGTGGTCGACGCCATCGCGGCGAGAGCGAAGGCGGGCGTGACCGTGCGGGTGGTCCTGGAGAGTCCCTCCAGCTACTCCAGCGAGGTCTCCGAGATAGAGGCTGCGGGCGGCAAGGTCGTGGGGTACTCCGACCCCAACGGCTTCTACATCCACGCCAAGGCCATGGTCGCCGACTACGGCCTGTCCACCCAGGAGGTGGAGGCGGGCTCCATGAACATCAGCAGCAACTCGCTGTCCGGCAACCGTGAGTTGGGCATCATCCTCACGGGCACCGGGGTGGCCCAGTCGGTGGCCACGACGGTCGAGACGACGTTCAACAGCGACTACGCGGGCGGCACGGCCGCGTAAGCGCTCCGCTGGGGTGCGGGGAAGACACCGCGGGCCGGTGAGGGCTGGTCGCGCAGTTCCCCGCGCCCCTGCCGGGGCGCGACGGGTTGCCGGCGGCCCCCAGGACGGTCCGGCACGGCGATCACTCGAACCGGTGATCCCCGCCCCGCGGCGCCACCAGCCCCGACTCATACGCGAACACCACCAGCTGGGCCCGGTCCCGTGCGCCCAGTTTCGTCATCGCCCGGCTGACATGGGTCTTCGCCGTGAGGGGGCTGATGACCATGTGGGCGGCGATCTCCTCGTTCGACAGGCCCCGCGCCGCCAGGGCCGTCACTTCGCGTTCGCGGCGGGTGAGGCAGTCCAGGCCGGGAGCCGTCGACCGGTCCGGTGGACGCGAGACGAACTCGCCGATCAGGGTACGGGTGACCGACGGGGAGAGCAGGGCCTCGCCATGGGCCACGACCTCGATCGCCTGGAGCAGGTCGGCGGGCTCGGTGTCCTTGAGGAGGAAGCCGCTGGCGCCCGCCCGCAGGGCCTCGAAGACGTATTCGTCGAGGCCGTAATTGGTGAGGATCACGACGCGTACGGCGGACAGGGCGGGGTCGGCCGCGATCCGCCGGGTTGCCTCGATGCCCGTCATCACCGGCATCTGTACGTCGATCAGCGCGACGTCCGGCACCTGCGCGCGCACCAGTGCCAGGCCCCGTTCGCCGTCGGCCGCCTCGCCGACCACCTCCAGGCCGTCCTCGGCCTCCAGCAGCGCCCGGAATCCGGCGCGCATGAGGGCCTGGTCGTCGACGAGGGCGACCCGGATCATCCCGTCTCCCCCAGCGGCAGCCGGGCCCGCACCTCGAAGCCGCCCTCCGCGCGCGGGCCTGTGTGCAGGGTCCCGCCGAGCGCCGTCACCCTCTCGCGCATGCCCGTGAGCCCCACTCCGGGCGCGGGTGGACGGTCCGGGTCGGCGGTGCCGTCGTCCTCGACCCGTATCGTCAAGTCGTCGTCACCGTAGGCGAGTTGGACGTTGACCTTCGCTGCTCCGGCATGTCGGGCCGCGTTGGTCAGGGCCTCCTGGACGATGCGGTACACCGCGCGGTCGACCGTCGCCGCCAGCGGCCGTTCCGCACCGGTCACCGTCAGCTCCACCGCGAGTCCCGCCGCGCAGGCCCGCTCCACCAGCAGCGCGGGCGTGCCGGTCGGCTCGTCGGTGCGCAGGATCTCCAGGGTGGCGCGCAGCTCGCGCATGGCCTCGCCGCTGGCGTCCTGGATCGCGAGCAGCGCGGGCGGTATCTCCTCGCCGCGCTTGCGGGCGAGATGCACCGCGACCCCCGCCTGGAGCTTGACGATCGAGATGCTGTGGGTGAGCGAGTCGTGCAACTCGCGGGCTATCCGCAGGCGTTCCTCGCCCGCACGGCGCAGGGCCGCCTCCTCCCGCGTGCGTTCGGCCTCCAGGGCGCGCTGTTCGGTCTGGCGCAGATACGCCTGCCAGTTGCGGTCCGCCATGCCCGCGACCACCGCGGACAGGAACCAGCCCGCGAGCAGCGCGGTTCGCTCGACCACCTGCTGGGTCGTGGGCCCGGTCGCGAAGTAGGCCGCCAGGAACACCCCGCTCGTGGCGGCCGCGTACCCGCGGTGCCCCAGGCGGACCGCCCCGAGCGCGGCCGCGAACACGGGCAGCGCGGACACAGGCCCCGGGTGGGCGTGCAGGACGTACGCACCACCGCTCACCGCCGCCACGGCCGGCACCGCCCGCGGAGCGGCACGGTGGAAGGCCAGGGCGGCCGAACTCACCGCGATCAGCGCGTAGTCGACGGCGGTGGTGTCCGAGTCGAAGGCGGCCGTGGTCATGACGAGGGCGCCGACCACGACCGCGAGGGCCACGTCGGCGAGGTACCTGCGTGAGACCGCGTGCCCGCCCATGCACGCACAGTAGACGGCGCCACCGACAACGGCGTCAGACCTGTGGACGGCTCTCCTGCTACTCCTCCCGCAGTAGTGCCCGGTCCCGCCGCGCCCGCGGTCGCAGTGCGGACTGTCTTCGGCCGTACGACGACCGCGCTCGCCCCCGAGGCGCACGCTGCTGCCCATGTCCACACCCTTCCGATTCACCGAACCGCTGCCGCCCAAGGCGGCCACCGGCCTTGTCGCCGAGGTGTACGAGCAGCTCGCTCGCGACTTCGGCATCGACAGGGCGGCCACCTTCGTGGTGCTGTCCTCCGCCCCCGAAATCCTCGCCCCCACCTGGGCGTTGATGCGGGAGTCGCTGATCGCCGGCGCGGGCAGCCGCACCGGAAAGGAGCTGGCGGCCTACGGGGTGTCGCGCGCCAACAAGTGCCCGTTCTGCGTGGACGCGCACACGGTCCTGCTGCACGCCACCGGCGACCACGCCCTCGCGGAACGGCTGGCCCGGGGTGAGCGGCCGGAGCGCGAGGAGCACGCGCGTGTGCTCGCCTGGGGGCAGCACACGCGCGTGCCGGGCGCCGGCCTGATGCCGTACCCCTTCCCGAGCGAGCACGCCCCTGCCTACATCGGCACCGCGCTCGCCTTCCACTTCATCAACCGGATCGTCTCGGCCCTGCTGACCGAGCAGTTGCTGCCGGGCAACGCGCAGCGGCTGCGCGCGGTACGGAGCCTCGCGGGCCGCTCGCTCGCCCGTACCGTACGCCGCACCGCCGTGCCCGGCGCGGCTCTCGCCCTCCTCGACGATCCGGCCCCTGGACCGGCATGGGCGGCAGGCACGACCGTCGGCCCGGCGTACGCGGCGCTCCGGTCGGCGACCGCGGCCGGCGCGGGCCTTCTCGACGCCGACGAGCAGGCCCTCGTACGGGAGGCCCTGTGGGACTGGGACGGCTCGCACCCGCCTCTCGCCTGGGCCGCACTCCCGGACCGCCGGGAGCACCCCGGCGCGCGGCTCGCGCTGCTGGCCGCCCTGGCGCCGTACCGCATCACGCCGGAGGACGTGACGGCCTGGCGGCGACCGGAGCACACCGACCACTGCCTCGTTCACCTGGTCTCTTACGGAGCCTTCGCCGCCGTGGACCGCCTGGAGAGCTCGTTCGGCCTGCACGCCGCCCGGGAGACGTCATGACCGTGATCGCCGACATCCGGCAGGCACACCCCTGGAACGGCGTCGACGCCGCGTTGTTCGCGGCGGCGGGCATCAAGCCCGCCGACCGGGTCCTCGACATCGGCTGCGGCACCGGGACCACGACCCGGATCGCCGCCCGGCTGGCCTCGCGCGGGTACGCGGTCGGCGTCGACATCTCGGCGCCGCTGCTGCGCACGGCCCAGAAGCTGACGGCCGCGGAGAAGGTCGCGAACGCCTCGTACCAGGTGGCGGACGCGCAGGTCCACCCGTTCCCGCCGTGCGGCTACGACGTGATCGTCAGCCGCGGCGGCATGCTGTCCTTCCCGGACCCTGCTGCGGCCTTCCGCAATCTGGCGCGGGCGCTGATGCCGGGCGGCCGACTGGTGTTGGTGAGCTCCCGGTCCGACCCCGACCGCGTCCGGGCGGTACTGGACGGCTGGGAGAACGTCGAGGTCGAGCGGCATGACGGCATCCGGCTCGTCACCGCCGGCCGGCCGCGCCGGATGCCCGGCGATGCCGACTGAACAGTAACCGCGCGGCCACGGAGCGAGTTGACACTTCCGTCTCACAGGGACTCATGTGAGACTGGCGCCCCGTCCGCAGTGCGGACCACCTCCGCACACCGTCCCCCACCGAAAAGTGTGCCGTGCGCGATTTTCCTCTGCCGCTCGCTCTGACCGCGCGTCTGTCCCCGGTCGTCGTGCTGGCCGCGGCGGGCTGGGCGCTGACGTCCGGCCCCGCGGCGACGCCGACCGCCGAGCACAAGGACGCTCCGCAGACCGGCAGCCAGTCGGCCTCCGCCCCGTCCACGACCGCGCAGACCAAGACGTACGCCGCCTCCCCCGCGCCGTGCGGCAGCGTGGCGGAGAAGACGCTCAAGGCGCTCGTTCCGGGCGCCAAGACGGCGGGCAAGGAAATCCAGTCGACGGACGCGAAACTGCGCCGCACCTGCTCCTGGAACGCGCTCAAGGGCTACGACTACCGGTGGCTCGACGTCTCCTTCGAAGTCATGAACTCGGACGAAGCGGCACAGAGCACCTACAAGCAGCGAATTACGGAGAAGAGCGGCGGAGGGGCGGTTCCCGGACTCGGTGACCAGGCCTACTCCGTCGTCAACCTCACCACCGAGGACAAGCAGCAGACCCGCGAGGGCATGGTGTTCGCGCAGGTCTCCAACGTGCTGGTGGTCGTCACGTACAACGGCAGCGACTTCGAGACGAAGAAGGCGCCCAGCACGGACGAGATCAACAAGGGTGCGATCGAGGCGGCGAGGGACGCCGTGACCGCGCTGAAGGGCAGCCAGTAGGACCGGCTGCCCTCCCAAGGCGCAGGCTCAGGCCTCGATGCGGTCCCTTCCGCGCAGCAGCATCAGCACCACGTACAGGACCATCGAAGTGCCGAGGCCGACCGCCCAGCCGTAGTCGGCGAGCGGTTCCAGCGCCGGGATGGGCCGCCCGTCGATCAGCGGCTTGAAGCTGGCGCCGCCGATGGCGAGGACACCGCCGGCCACGAAGGCGACGACGGCCCGCCAGTTCCAGCCGCCCTCGTACCAGTAGCGGCCGCCCGCCCGGTACAGGTCGACGAGGTCGAGCTTGCCGCGGCGCAGGATCCAGTAGTCGGCGATGAGGATGCCGGCGACCGTGCCGAGCAGTCCGCCGACCAGTCCGAGCCAGGTGAAGATGTAGCCCTGCGGGTCGGAGTACAGCTTCCACGGGAAGATCAGCACGCCGATGACGCAGGTGGCGAGCGCGCCGGCCCGGAAACTGACCTTGCGGGGCGCGATGTTGGAGAAGTCGAAGGCCGGTGAGACCAGGTTGGCCGCGATGTTCACGGACAGGGTCGCCACCAACACGGTCACCAGCGCGTACAGCAGGCCGAAGACGTTGTCCGTCTTGGCGGCGAGCTGGACCGGGTCCCAGACCGTCTGCCCGTACACGGCCTGCGAACCGGAGGTGACCAGCACGGACAGCAGCGCGAAGAGCGTCATGGTGGTGGGCAGGCCGAGCGCCTGACCCCAGGTCTGCGCCTTCTGCGACTTCCCGTAGCGGGTGAAGTCCGGGATGTTCAGCGACAGCGTGGACCAGAAGCCGATCATGCCCATCAGGGACGGCCAGAACAGCTTCCAGAAGCCGCCGCCCCAGCCGAGCTTGGAGGGCTGATCGAGCAGCGGGCCGAAGCCGCCGGCCTTGTTGCTCATCCAGATCAGCATCACCAGCGCGCCGACGATGACGAAGGGCGCCGCCCAGTTCTCGAAGCGCCGGATCGTCTCCATGCCCCGGTAGATGATGGCGACCTGGATGACCCAGAAGAGGGCGAACGACAGCCACATCGTCCAGGCGTACCCGCCGACCTTCCCGGCATCGGACCAGCCGTTGCCGATCAGCTTCCCGGCGAGGAAGTAGATCGCCTCGCCGCCGATCCAGGTCTGGATGCCGAACCAGCCGCACGCCACCAACGCCCGTACGACGGCGGGGAGGTTGGCGCCCCGGATACCGAAGGACGCGCGCGCGAAGACCGGGAAGGGGATGCCGTACTTCGGTCCCGCATGCCCGGTGAGCAGCATCGGGATCAGCACGATCACATTGGCCAGGGCGATGGTGAGAACCGCCTGCTTCCAGTCCATGCCGACGGCGATCAGACCGGAGGCCAGGGTCCAGGAGGCCGTGTTGTGGGCCATGCCGACCCACAGGGCGGAGAAGTTGTACGTGGTCCAGGTGCGCTTCTCGACCGGGACCGGGAGCAGGTCCTCGTTGGCGTACGGGCCGCTGGGCAGCGGGGAGCCGGGGGCGATCTCCACCCGCCCGTCGGCGAGGGTGACTTGGGCTGTCGGCGGTATGGCCGTGGGAGCGGTGTCGGTCATGGGCAGGCCAATCAATGAAGGGTGGGTCCGGAAAGGCCGTGCGGGGGTCTCCGGCCCCCTCCCCGGGGAGGTGGGGAGGGGAGAACTGGAGTGGGGGGACGGGGAGTTGAGCAGCAGCTGTCGGTTCAGCCGTTGACGGCCGGGATCACCTGTGACCCGTACGCGTCGATCACGGCCTCCTGCGCGTCGTGCATGTCGTAGACGGCGAACTGGTCGACGCCCAGTTCGCGCAGCGCGTTCAGCTTCTCGATGTGCCTCTCGACCGGGCCGATGACGCAGAACCGGTCGACGATCTCGTCGGGTACGAACTGGGTGTCCGGGTTGTCGGCGCGCCCGTGGTGGGAGTAGTCGTAACCCTCACGGGCCTTGATGTAGTCGGTGAGTTCCTCGGGGACCTGGGCGGAGTGCTCGCCGTACTTGGAGACCAGGTCGGCCACGTGGTTGCCGACCATCCCGCCGAACCAGCGGCACTGGTCGCGTGCGTGGGCGAGCGCCTCGGGCGAGTCGTCCTCGGTGACATAGGCGGGGGCGGCGACGCAGATCTTGACGTCGGAGGGGTCACGGCCGGCCGCGACGGCAGCGTCCTTGACCGCCTTCACCATGTACTGGGTGAGGTAGAGGTCGGACAGTTGCAGGATGAACCCGTCGGCCTCCTCGCCGGTCATCTTCAGGGCCTTGGGGCCGTACGCCGCCATCCAGACGGGGAGCTCGGCACCGGGCTTGATCCACGGGAACTTGATCACCGTGCCGCCGAGGTCGGCCTCCTCGCCCCGGCCCAGCGCCCGGATGACCTTCATGGCCTCGCTGATCCGGGCCAGGGTGTTGGGCTTGCGGCCCGCGACGCGCATCGCGGAGTCGCCGCGGCCGATGCCGCAGACGGTGCGGTTGCCGAACATGTCGTTGAGGGTGGCGAAGGTGGAGGCGGTGACCTCCCAGGTGCGGGTGCCGGGGTTGGTGACCATCGGGCCGACCGTCAGCTTCGTGGTGTTCGACAGGATCTGACTGTAGATCACGAACGGTTCCTGCCACAGCACGGCGGAGTCGAAGGTCCAGCCGTAGGTGAAGCCGTTGCGCTCGGCGCGCTTCATCAGGCTGACGACCTTCGAGGCCGGCGGGTCGGTCTGCAGGACGAGTCCGAAGTCCATGGGCGCCACTCCTAGTTGAGGTACTGACAGGTGGAGCGCGGGGTGTAGACGCCGTGCCCGGCGTGTCCGGTGTACTCCCGCTCGTTGATGACGACCTCGCCGCGCGAGAGGACCGTCTCGACCCGGCCGGTGGTGCGCTTGCCCTCGTAGGCCGAGTAGTCGACGTTCATGTGGTGGGTCTCGACGGACATGACCTGCTCGGCGTTCGGGTCGTAGATGACGACGTCCGCGTCCGCGCCGGGCGCGATGGTGCCCTTCTTCGGGTACATGCCGAACATACGGGCCGGGGTGGCGCACGCGATCTCGATCCAGCGACGGCGGGAGATATGGCCCTCGACGACGGCCTGGTGGAGCAGGTCCATGCGGTTCTCGACGCCGGGGAGACCGTTGGGGATCTTGGAGAAGTCGCCCCGGCCGAGCTCCTTCTGGCCCACGAAGCAGAAGGGGCAGTGGTCGGTGGAGACCACCTGGAGGTCGTTGGTCCTGAGCCCCTGCCACAGCTTGGCCTGGTGCTCCTTGGGACGGAGCGGCGTGCTGCACACGTACTTCGAGCCCTCGAAGTCCGGCTCGGCGAGGTTGTCGGTGGACAGGAACAGGTACTGCGGGCAGGTCTCGCCGAAGACGGGGAGCCCCTCGTCACGCGCGCGCGCCAGCTCGGCCACTGCCTCCATGGCCGAGACGTGCACGACGTAGAGCGGGGCACCGGCGACCTGCGCGAGCCTGATGGCGCGGTGGGTGGCCTCGGCCTCCAGCAGGGCCTTGCGGACCTCGCCGTGGTAGCGGGGGTCGGTCTCGCCGCGGGCCAGCGCCTGCTCGACCAGCACGTCGATCGCGATGCCGTTCTCGGCGTGCATCATGATGAGGCCGCCGTTCTCGGCGGAGCGCTGCATGGCGCGCAGGATCTGGCCGTCGTCGGAGTAGAAGACGCCCGGGTAGGCCATGAACTGCTTGAAGGAGGTGACGCCCTCCTCGACCAGCAGGTCCATCTCCTTGAGCGTCTCCTGGTTCACGTCGGAGACGATCATGTGGAAGGCGTAGTCGATCGCGCAGTTGCCCTCCGCCTTGGCGTGCCAGGCGTCGAGGCCCTCGCGCAGGGAGTGGCCGACGCTCTGCACCGCGAAGTCGACGATCGTGGTCGTACCGCCCCAGGCGGCCGCCCGGGTGCCGGTCTCGAAGGTGTCGGAGGCAAAGGTGCCGCCGAACGGCAGCTCCATGTGGGTGTGGGCGTCGACTCCGCCCGGGATGACGTACTTGCCGGTGGCGTCTATGGTCCGCTCGGCCGTCCAGGCCTCCGCGGCCGGGGTGCCGGACGCGGCGAGGGCGGCGATGCGGCCGTCCTCGATGAGGACGTCGGCGTGGAGTTCGTCGGACGCGGTGATCACGAGGCCACCACGGATGACGGTACGGCTGCTCATTCTCCCTCTCCTTATGACGGACGACGGTGCTGAAGGCCCCTTGTGCCCCGCAGGCCCGATCTCCGTGCACCGGGCCCGCGGCGGCACTCGGCGGCGATCAGGGAGCGGTCAGCGGGGCGTACGCGTCGGGACGGCGGTCTCGGAAGAACTGCCAGCGGTCGCGGACCTCGCGGAGTTTGGCCAGGTCCAGGTCGCGGACGACGAGCTCGGTCTCCTTGTCGCTCGCCACCTCGCCGACGAACTGGGCCTCCGGGTCGACGAAGTACGTCGTCCCGTAGAAGTCGTTGTCGCCCAGTTCCTCGACGCCGACCCGGTTGATCGCGCCGACGAAGTACTCGTTGGCGACGGCCGCCGCCGGCTGCTCCAGCTGCCAGAGGTAGGCGGACAGTCCGCGCGAGGTGGCCGACGGGTTGAAGACGATCTCGGCGCCCGCGAGGCCCAAGGCCCGCCAGCCCTCCGGGAAGTGGCGGTCGTAGCAGATGTAGACGCCGATCTTCCCGACCTTGGTGTCGAAGACGGGCCAGCCGAGGTTGCCGGGGCGGAAGTAGAACTTCTCCCAGAATCCCGGGACCTGGGGGATGTGGTGCTTGCGGTACTTGCCGAGGTACGAGCCGTCCGCGTCGATCACCGCGGCCGTGTTGTAGAGGACGCCGGGCTGCTCCTCCTCGTACATGGGCAGGATCAGGACGATGCCCAGTTCCTTGGCGAGCGCCTGGAAGCGCTTGACGATCGGGCCGTCCGGGATCGCCTCCGCGTACTCGTAGAACGCCTTGTCCTGGACCTGGCAGAAGTAGGGCCCGTAGAACAGTTCCTGGAAGCACAGGACCTGAGCGCCCTGCGCGGCCGCGTCCCGGGCCGCCTGCTCGTGTACCTGGATCATCGACTCCTTGTCGCCCGTCCACGCGGTCTGGAAGAGGGCGGCACGAATCACTCTGCTCATCGGGACCTCCGGTCGCTCGGTGTGCGAGAAGACTAGGAAGTCCGAAAACGGGCTTTGAGTTGCACGCTGTCACGTCTGCGGGCCTTGCGCGTGCCACGGTGTCACCCTCTTCCGAGCCCATGTTTCACCGCCGTTTTCCCAGGTCGTGGCATGTTTCAGCCCTGTTGCGCGTCGTGCGCGAGGAGCGCGATGTGCACCGAGGCGGCCTGTTCGAAGTCGTCGAGGTCCACGCCGAGACGGCCCTGTATGGCCTCCAGGCGGCGGTAGAGCGCGGGCCGGGAGACGTGGTGGAGCTGGGCGGTGCGGGACTTGTTGCGGCCGGTGGCGAGATAGGTGCGCAGCACGGACAGCAGGTCCTCGTCGGCCGCGCACAGCAGCCCGTCCAGCTCCCGTTCCGCGAACGACTGCACATGCGGATCGTCCCGCAGCAGCCGGATCAGGCCCCGCAGATGTACGTCCCTGAGGCGTACGACGGCCGGGAGGTCGAGGGCGGCCGAGGAGTCGGCGACGGCGTCGGCGACGTGCTGGGCCTCGCGCAGTCCGGCGGGCACGTCGTCCCAGGCGGTGCGCGGGTCGGCGGCGGCCACCACGGCCTTCGTCGACCCCGATTCCGTCCGCAGCCTTGCCGCGAAGTGCGTGGCGAGCGCCTCGGCGTCCTGGTCGCGGGCGAGGCTGAGCAGGACAGCGGTGGCCGCGTCGGCCAGCTCGGCGACGAGGCCGGGCAGGCCCAACATCCTCAGCACCCGGTCGAGTTGGGCCGGTTCGCCGTCCCGCACGACCAGCGGCACGAAGGTGCGCCGGTTGACCGGGAGCCCTGCGGCACGCGCGCGTGGCAGCAGTTGCCTGGCCGGTACGACGCCGCTGACCAGGTCGGTGAGCAGGCTCTGCGCGGACTGCTCCTCCCAGGTGTGGGCCGAGTTTCCGCCGAGCATGCGGTGCAGCACGAGGGACTCGGCGCCCCGGTCGGCGAGGAGGCGTCCGGTGGCGGTGTCACCGCGGTAGCCGCACAGCATGATCTGTCCCCAGCGTTCGCCGCGCCCGCCGAGTTCGGCGCGGATCCAGCCGTCGCCCTCGCTGCCGCCGGCCTGCCGCGCGATGCGCTCCCAGTCGCGCAGCACGTCGTCCACCGCCGGCCGCTCCCCCGCAGTGGCGAGGACGCGGTGGGCGAGGTTGGTGACGACGACCGGGCAGGCGCTGTGCTGGGCGATCTCGTCGAGGAGGCGTTGCAGCGGGGCGCCCGCGGTGATGAGTCCGGTGAGCGCTGTGCGGACGGACTCCGAAAGGCTCACGGCGGCGAACTTCCGCCGGACCAGCCGGGCCTGCACCTCCTCCGTCAGCTCCGCGAACGGGAAGGGGCGGTGCAGGACGACCATGGGCAGCCCGCACCGCTCGGCGGCCCGGCGCATCACGTCCGGCGGGGAGGGGAACGCCCGCCCGAGGCCGAGCACGACGGCCGCGGCCTCCGCGCGGTGCAGGGACCGGATGTACTCGGCCTGCTTCTCCTCGTCGCCGGCGAGCAGCACTCCGGTGGTGAGCACCATCTCGCCGCCGCTGAGCATGACGCCCACGTCGGGTGCCTCGGCGACATGCACCCAGCGCACCGGCCGGTCGAGCTGGGCCGCGCCGGCCACCACCTCGGGCTCCCCCGCGAGCACCCGTTCCAGGGTCAGCACCTGGCGCACCGACAGGGCGGGTTCGGGGGTCCCGAAGGTGGTCATGGCGGTCTTCCCTTGCTCAGTCCACTACTGCGTGACGCTCCTCAGAGCGCGTTCGAGGATCGCGGCGCCCTCCTCGGCCTCCGCGACCGTCAGGGACAGGGGCGGGGCGATGCGCAGGGCGCTGGTGTTGTGGCCGCCGCCCTTGCCGATGAGCAGCCCGTCCGCGCGGGTCGCTTCGAGGACGGCGGACGCGGCGTCCGGGTCGGCCTCGTCGGTGCCCGGCTTCACCAGTTCGACGCCGAGCATCAGGCCGCGGCCGCGCACCTCCCGTACGTGCGGGACCTGGGCGGCCACGGCCCGCAGCCGCTCGATCAGCAGCCCGCCGACGCGCCGGGCGTTGCCCTGCAGATCGTGTTCCAGCAGGTAGTTGAGGTTGGCGAGGCCCGCGGCCATGGTGATCTGGGTGCCCCCGAACGTCGAGATGCTGTTGGCGTCCAGGCAGTTCATGATCTCGGCGCGGGCGACGACACCGCCGATGGAGCTGCCGTTGCCGATGCCCTTGGCGAAGGTGAGGATGTCCGGCGGTCCGCTCTGGCCGTGTGCCTGCCAGCCCCAGAAGTGGTCGCCGGTGCGGCCCCAGCCGGTCTGCACCTCGTCGGCGATCCACAGGATGCCGCGCTCGGCGAGGACCTCGCGGAAGGCCGCGTACAGGCCGTCCGGCCCGGAGGTGAAGCCGCCGACGCCCTGGATGGGCTCGGCGATCAGCGCGGCCGGCGGGCGGGTGTGGCCGAGCAGGTCCTTCAGGTCGTCGACGCAGGCCGCGATGAAGTCGTCGTCGCTGAGGGAGGCGTACGGGCCGCGGGTGCGGACGCCACCGTGGACGTACAGGGTCTGCAGCGGGGACAGCGAGGTGGGGGACCAGCCGCGGTTGCCGGTGATGCCGACCGCGCTGAAGGAGCGGCCGTGGTAGCTGTTGCGCATCGCCAGGATGGTGTTGCTGCGCCGGTAGGTGGTGGCGAGCAGCAGGGCCGTGTCGTTGGCCTCGGTGCCGGAGGTGGTGAAGAAGACACGGGCGTCCGGGATGCCGCTCAACTGGGCGATGCGCTCGGCGAGTTCGACCATCGGGCGGTTGAGGTAGAGCGTGGACGAGTGCAGGATCCGCCCGGCCTGCTCGCTGACCGCCTTGGTGACCTCGGGCAGCGCGTGCGCGGTCATCGTGGTGAGGATGCCGCCGAAGAAGTCGAGGTACCTGTTCCCGTCGGAGTCCCAGACGTGACGGCCCTCGCCGTGCGTGATCTCCAGTGGGTCCTCGTAGTAGAGGGCGAGCCAGTCGGGCAGTACCGACTTGTGGCGGGCGTAGAGGTCGGTCACGGCTGCACCAGTCCTTCGTAGGCGTCGGGTCGTCGGTCACGGTAGAACGCCCATTGCTGCCGCACTTCCTCGATCAGGTCGAAGTCGAGGTCGCGGACGAGGAGTTCCTCGGTCTTGTCGCTCGCGGTGTCGCCGACGAACTGGCCGCGCGGGTCGACGAAGTACGAGGTCCCGTAGAAGTCGTTGTCGCCGTACTCCTCGACGCCGACCCGGTTGATCGCGGCGACGAAGTACTCGTTGGCCACGGCCGCGGCGGGCTGCTCCAGCCGCCAGAGATAGGACGAGAGACCGCGGTGGGTGGCGGAGGGGTTGTAGACCAACTGGGCGCCGTTGAGACCGAGTTGGCGCCAGCCCTCGGGGAAGTGGCGGTCGTAGCAGATGTAGACGCCGACCTTCCCGACAGCGGTGTCGAAGACCGGCCACCCCACATTGCCGGGCTTGAAGTAGTACTTCTCCCAGAAGCCCTTGACCTGCGGGATGTGGTGCTTGCGGTACTTGCCGAGGAAGGTGCCGTCGGCGTCGATCACGGCGGCGGTGTTGTAGTAGAAGCCGGACTGCTCGACCTCGAAGACCGGCACGACGATCACCATGCCCGTTTCGCGGGCGAGGTCCTGCATACGACTCACGGTCGGCCCGTCGGGCACCGGCTCGGCCCAGCGGTAGTGCTCGGGTTCCTGGACCTGGCAGAAGTAGGGGCTGTTGAAGACCTCCTGAAAGCCGATGATCTTCGCACCCCGACGGGCCGCCTCGCGGGCGTGCTCCTCGTGTTTCGCCACCATGGACTCGGTGTCGCCGGTCCAGGTGGCCTGGACCAGAGCGGCACGAACGACGTTGGCCATGAGCTGCTCCTTCGGCGGGTCGTCAGAGCCTCTACGCCCGTAGAACAGGCCGTAGAGGGATGAACGTAAGCCTCCGGGAGAGCCTTGCCAAGACCATCGCCGTTAACCCGCGGAGTCGATCACGTTTCGCACTCCTGTGGAGGAGCGCAGGGGCCGGTGGGACGGGTGGTCGGGGTGTGTCAGGCGGTGAAGCCGGCGACCCGGAGGGCGTGCACCAGATCCCAGTGTCGCTCTTCGGAGACGCCCTGCGCGGCCTCCAGGAGGAGCGGCACCAGGGTTCCCGGGTCGGGCTCGGCGCTGCGGGCCGCCTCCTCGGGGGTGCGGACGCGGACGTATGCGTCGAGCAGCGCGCGCACCTCGCGCTCGCGCCCCTCGCCGGACAGTGCCAGTACGGACTGCCCGATCTCGCCGGCGGGCCGGGCGACGCCCTGCCGCAGGATCTGCTCACCGTCGTCGCCGCGCCCGGCCGCGACCAGGGCGTCCGCGGCGGCCACGAGCCGGTCGGCGGGCAGCGAGGCGGCCTCCCACAGCAGGGTCGCCCAGTCGGCGCCGAGCCCGGCGCGCTGCAGTTCCGCGGCGAGCAGCGGGAACCGGGCGGCGGGCCAGTGGGCGGCGTCGACGAGCAGGGCGTGCGCCTCGCCGCTGCGCCCCTCGGCGCGCAGCCGCACCAGCCGCTCGACGGTCACGACGACCTCCCGCGGCCCCGCCGCGTCCAAGGGCTCGGCCTGCGGCTGCTGCGGCTGCTCCGCCACCTCGGCGGCCCCGGCGAACCGCGCTCCGCGCAGGACACGGCCGGTGGCCTTCGGAGCGGGCAGCACGGGCGCGGCGGTCGGCGGTACGGCGACGGGGGCGGCCTGCTCCTCGACCATCCCGGCGAACCGCGCACCGCCTCGACGGCGCTTGCGCTGTTTGGGGGCGGGGGGCTCAGGGGCGGGCTGCGCCACGCTGGAGGGGGTGGCGTGCGGCTGGGGCTCGTACGAGACGGGACGCGCCGCCTCGAACGGGCCACGGGGCTGCGCCGCACCGCGGGCACCGGACCGTTGGTCCACGGCACCTGCGCGCGCCCCTGCCGGACCTTGCCCCGACCCTGCGGGGCCATGGTCGTACACCGGCGCCGCACCGGAAGCAGCCGCCTCGAAGGGGCCGTCCGGCTGCCCCACACCGCGCTCATACGAACCGCTGCCCACCGCAGACCCGTGCGAGCCTTGCCCCACCCCCGCGGGACCACGGTCACGCGGCTCGTACGACCGCGCCGCACCGGAAGCAGCCGCCTCGAAGGGGCCGTCCGGCTGCCCCACACCGCGCTCATACGAACCGCTGCCCACCGCAGACCCGTGCGAGCCTTGCCCCACCCCCGCGGGACCACGGTCACGCGGCTCATACGACCGCGCCGCACCGGAAGCAGCCGCCTCGAAGGGGCCGTCCGGCTGCCCCACACCGCGCTCATACGAACCGCTGCCCACCGCAGACCCGTGCGAGCCTTGCCCCACCCCCGCGCGACCACGGTCACGCGGCTCATACGACCGCGCCGCACCGGAAGCAGCCGCCTCGAAGGGGCCGTCCGGCTGCCCCTCCGCGAGGCCGCGCCGGTACGAACCGCTACCCGCCCCCGCCGCCCCCGCGCCGGAGGCAGCCCCCTCAACGCGACCGCCCTGCTGCCCCTCTGCAACACCGTGGTCGTACGGGCCGCTCCGGGCCCACGCAGGGCCACCGTCATGCGAGTCGGTCGGCTGGGTGGCGCCCGAGGCGCCCGCCTCGAACCGCTCCCGTGACCCGGCTGCGGGACCCGCGTCGTACGCGCCGCGCTGGTGCGGGAAGCCCTGGCTGTGGGTCTCGTCGCCGTCCGTGGGTGGCGGCTCGTCCGGGGGGAACTCCCTGTCGATGCGGTAGACCGCGCCTTCCGGGATGCGGGCCCGGCGGATCGCCGCCGCCCTGCCGTCCGCCGTGCGGCTTTCCAAGTCGGCCATCCGGGCGCGGAGTTCGGCGCAGCGGGCGGTGGCCCGTTCGTGGTCGTCGCGGGCCCAGGCCAGGTCGAGGCGGAGGGCGTCGGCCTCCTGCCGGGTGGCGGCGGAGGCGAGCCGACGGCCCAGTTCCGCCTGGCGTTCAGCGGCGTAGCGCTGCTCGCGGAGCATCACGTCGAGCCGGTCACCGAGCGCGTCCCGGCCGCCGGGCCGGGCGTCGTGCGCTGACAGCGCGGCGGTGTGCAGCGCGCGCGCCCGCTCCTTCTCCTGGGCGGCGGCAGCCGGACCGTACTCCGCCGCGAGGTCCTGCAGAAGCGCCTCCACCACGTCCCAGGGCGGCACTTCACGCCCTTCGAGGCAGGCCCGCATCCCTTCGGGGTCGCGCTGCCAGAAGACGGCGCACCAGCCGCCGCCCTGATCCAGACGCGCCAGCAGGCCGTTCAGGTAGTTCACGAACTCCCGTACCCGGCCCGGGAGTTGATCCACAGCCATCGCCCAACTCCTGCCAGACCGGAGCACTCCGGTCCGTTAGACAACACGAGCCGTGTTACAGGAGCGCTACGAGAAGTTTTCCGACGGGACGCAGAGTACGCCCCGCCTGCCGGAACGTGACGTGCGCGGGGGCAGCTCTTGGCGGACTCATACCGCGAGCGGCGCGCAGGCCCCGGCGAGTTCGTCCATCGAGAGGCCGAGCGCGCGGGCCAGCGCGGCGACCGTGAAGAAGGCCGGCGTCGGGGCCCGGCCCGTCTCGATCTTCCGCAGGGTCTCCGCGGAGATCCCGGCGTCCGCCGCGACGTCCGTCATGCTCCGCCCGCCGCGGGCCTCGCGGAGCAGCCGTCCGAGCCGCTCGCCGCGTTCGCGCTCTTCGGGGGTGAGAGGGGTGCGCACCATGCCGTCATTCTAATACCGGTATAGTAATTGGCATGGTGGAGCTGAAGACAGACACATCGATCGACGCCATGTACGAGGCGGGACAGGTGGTCGGGCGCGCCCTGACGGCCGTACGAAACGCCGCCGACGTGGGCGTTTCCCTGCTGGAGCTGGACGAGGTGGCCCGCGGGGTGCTGCGCGGGGCCGGGGCGTCCTCGCCCTTCCTCGGGTACCGCCCCTCCTTCGCCCCCGTCCCCTTCCCTGCCGTCATCTGCGCCTCGGTGAACGACGCGATCGTGCACGGCATCCCGACCGGCTACCGGCTGCGCGACGGCGATCTGGTCTCCATCGACTGCGGCGCCGAACTGGGCGGCTGGGTCGGCGACTCGGCGACCAGTTTCGTGGTCGGCGAGCCGCGCCCGGCGGACGTGAGGCTGATCGAGACGGCGGAGCGGGCCCTGGCGGCGGCCATCGAGGCGGCGGTGGTCGGCAACCGCATCGGCGACATCGCCCACGCGATCGGCACGGTGTGCCGCGCCGCGGGCTACGGCATCCCGGACGGTTTCGGCGGCCATGGCATCGGACGCCGTATGCACGAGGACCCAGGGGTCCCGAACGAGGGCCGCCCGAGGCGCGGCCTGCCGCTGCGCCATGGCATGGCCCTCGCCATCGAGCCGATGCTCATCGCGGGCGGCCGGGACGACTACCACGCGGCGGCGGACGGCTGGACCCTGCGTACGAACGACGGCTCACGCGCGGCTCACGTGGAGCACACGGTGGCGATCACGGAGGACGGCCCCCGGATCCTCACCGCCCGGCAAGCTCTTTGAGCAAGCCGCCCACCGGCCCCGCCGGCGCCGGACATGGTGCGTGCCGACTGCCGGGCCGCGCGCTCCGGCGGCTCCCTCCCCGGATTTTGTGCGCGGTACGCTCCGCTCAGAGCGAGACACAGATGGGAACGTTTCTTCGCGCACGCGTACGGCAAATCGCCAGCAGGCGCACCCTCTCGCGCCCGGCACGTGCGCCGACGTCAGACCAGAGGCATCTGCCTTTTCATACCGTCATACTTTCAGGCCGCCTCTTGCGCCTTTCTCACGTTCCGCAGCTAGCTGGTGCTGCGCCCGCTGCCCACCCGGGGAGTGGGACACCACCGCAGTGAGGAGTAGTCATGAAGAAGGCATACGAAGCGCCGACGCTCGTCCGGCTCGGTACGTTCCGCAAGGAGACGGGGCTCCTTCAGCGCTCCGGCAACGACCGAGTGATCTTCAGCAAGAACTGACGGGCGACGGCACTGACCCGACGTCATGACTGAACTGCACGATAGTGCGGGGACGGGCCCCGGCGACGCGGACTTCGCGGTCTTTCCGGACCGCGAGGACGCGGCCGCCGTGGCCCGCTCCTTCGCCCGCCCCGGTAGCCGGACCCTCGCGCATGCGTCGGGCCGGCCCTGGCTGGTCGGCCACTGGCACGACGACGAGATCGTCACCGCGAGCGCCGGGAGTGCCACCCTCGCCGTCATCGGCTGCTGCCCCGTCGATTCGGCGCAACTCCGGCGTATGGCCGCACGGCTGAGGGATCTGACGGAACTCGACGCGCCGACCCGCTCCCTCCCCGGCAGCTTCCACCTCGTCGCCGCCCTCGACGGACAGGTCCGGGTCCAGGGCACCGCCTCCGGCCTGCGGCTGGTCTTCCACACGGAGATCGACGGCGTCCGGGTGGCCGCCACCCGCGCCGACACGCTCGCCGCCGCGCTCGGCCTCGACCCCGATCCGCAGGAGCTGGCCGTCCGGCTGCTGTGGCCGGCCCCCTACCCCCTGTTCGAAACCTCCCTGTGGCGCCCGGTCACCGCTGTGCCCCCGCAGGACGCCGTGATCGTCGCCGCGGACGGGCGCACCGCACGGCACACCCGCTGGTGGACGCCGCCGGAGCCGGTGCGGCCGCTCGCCGAGGCGGCGCCCCTGATCCGGACGGCGCTGGAGGAGGCCGTGGGCGCGCGGACCCGGCAGGGCGGCGTGGTGAGCTGCGATCTGTCCGGCGGTCTGGACTCCACCTCCATCTGCTTCCTGGCCGACCGTTCCCCCGCCCACGTGGTGGCCAGTACCTGGCCGGGCCGCGATCCGGCGGACACCGACCTGCAGTGGGCGCAGCGGGCCATCAAGCACCTCCCGGACGTCGAGCACGTGGTGTGGGACGCCGACGCCTCGCCGCTGGTCTACGAGGATCTGCTCGGCATCAACGACCTCCTCGACGAGCCCACCATCGGCGTCATGGACCGCTCCCGGGTCCTGCACCACCTGCCTGGCCTCGCCGCACGCGGCAGCCGGTTGCACCTGACCGGAATCGGCGGCGACCACGTGGCATGGTGCTCCGACGCGTACTACCACCGGCTGCTGCGCACCCGTCCGCTGTTCGCCCTACGCCAGTTGCGCGGGTACCGCGCGCTGTGGCAGTGGCCACTGGGCGGCACGGCCCGCGCCCTCGCCGACTCCCGGCCGTACGGGAAGTGGCTCGCCGACGGAGCCGGCCGGCTGCGTGGCCCGTTGCCCTCGTCCGTCGCGACGAGTCTCGGCTGGGGCATGGCCCCGCGCCTGTTCGACTGGGTGACCCCCGAGGCCGAGCGGATGGCCCGCCGGGCACTGCTCGACGCGGCGGCCACGGCCTCGCCGCTGCACCCGGACCGTGGACTGCACACCGACCTGGAGCAGATCCGCTCGTGCACCCGCGTCATCCGGCAGTGGGACCGGATGGCGGCGCGCGCCGGCCTGCCGATGGCCTCCCCCTTCTTCGACGACCACGTCATCGAGGCGTTCCTCGCCGTCCGTCCGAGCGAGCGCGTCACTCCCTGGCAGTACAAGCCCGTCCTGAGCGCCGCGATGCGCGGAATCGTGCCCGACGACTGCCTGCGGCGGGCCAACAAGGCGACGGCCGCCATGGACGCCGCCGACGGACTGCGCCGGCACCGCGGCGACCTGCTGGCCCTGTGGGAGGGCTCACGGCTGGAGGCGCTGGGCCTGGTGGACGGCGCCGAGCTGCGCCGCCTCGCCCAGCGCCCGACCTCACCGGGCCTCTCCGACGCCATCCTCTACTCAACCATCGCCGCCGAGGTGTGGCTGCGGGGGCTGTCCCACAGCCGTGCCCGTACTCCCTGAGAACCCCGTCAGAAAGGCGAGCACATGCCCTTGCGGTTCGACGCGCACATCTCCACGGCCGAGACCGACTACGGCACCGTATTGCTGGACGAACGAGCCGGAACCTACTGGGAGTTGAACCCGACCGCCACCCTTGTGGTCCGTACCCTGCTCGACGGCGGCGAGGAGGCGGACGCGACCGCCGCACTGGTCCGCGAGTTCGACATCGACCGGGCACAGGCCCAGCGGGACGTGGAGGCGCTCGTCCGTCATCTGCGTGAGGCGGGGCTGGCCTCATGACGACACCCAGCGCGCTGGAACGCCCCACCGGTGTGCCGCTCGGCCGTCGGCTGGCCGCCCGCCTGGTGCTGCTCCCCGCCGTCGGGCTCGCCCTGCTGCCGCCGCGCCGTATCCGCGCCGTCCTCGCATTCCTGCGCCGCGGGGCCGCGCCCGCCACCACCGCGCAGGCCCAGGACGCACGCGACGCCATGTGCGCCGCCAGCCTGCGCTGCGCCGGCCCGAAGGGGTGCCTGCCGCGCTCCCTGGGGGCCGCTCTGCTGTGCCGGCTGAGGGGGACGTGGCCGACCTGGTGCACCGGAGTCCGCGTCGTCCCGCCCTTCACCGCGCATGCCTGGATCGAAGCGGAGGGCCGCGCCGTGGGCGAGGGCCTGCCCGACGGCTATTTCGCCCGGCTGGTGGCCGTCGAGCCGGCAGACCGATGAGCGGCGGCGTGGCTGCGGACACCGGGCCGGCGGCGGGCAGCACGGTCGCGGGCCTAAGGTCCGACGACGAGGCCGCCGACGAGGACCGGTCGACCCGCGCGGCCGTGGCCACGCTGTACGGGCTCACCGCCGGGCACCGGACCGCCGCCGCCGTGGCCACCGCGCTCACGCTGGCCGGCTCCGCGCTGGGACTGGTCCAGCCGCTGGTGGCCCGGCACGCCGTGGACGCGAGCGGCCGCGGCCAGGTCATCTGGCCGCTGCTGGCACTCCTCGGCGCACTGTTCCTCGCAGAGGCGGCGATCGGGTCGGCGGGGCGCTTCCTGCTGGAGCGGATGGGCGAGGGCGTCGTACGGCAGCTCCGGCTCGGCCTGGTGGGGCGGCTGCTCCGGCTGGAGATGCGGGAGTACGACCGCCACCGCAACGGCGACCTCATCTCCCGGGTCACCGCCGACACCACGCTGCTGCGCGAGGTCGTCTCGCAGGCCCTGGTCGACCTGGTGACCGGAAGCCTCGTCGCGGCCGGAGCGGTGATCCTCATGGCGTGGCTCGACCCGCTGCTGCTGCTTCTGGTCGCGCTCACCGTGGCCGTCGCCGCTGCCTTGGTCACCTCGCTGCTCCAGGGCCTGCGGAAAGCGTCCGAGCACATGCAGGAATCGGTCGGTGCCGTCGCCGCCGACCTGGAGCGGGCCCTGGGCGCCCTGCCCATGGTCCGGGTGCACCGCGCCGAGGACCGCGAGGCCGCCCGCATCGGGGGCCGGGTCCAGGAGGCCTACGACGCGGGGGTCCGCACGGCGAAGCTCGCCTCCGTCATGAGTCCCGCCGTCGAACTCGCCGTCCAGGGCTCCTTCCTCATCGTGCTCGTCGTCGGTGGCCTGCGGGTCAGCGGTCACGCCGGCTCTCTCGGGGATCTCGTCGCGTTCCTGCTGTACGCCTCGTATCTCGTCCTGCCGCTGTCCTGCGTTTTCCACGCGGTGGGTCTGGTCCAGCGCGGCATGGGCGCATACCTGCGCGTCGACCAGGCGCTGCGCCTCCCCGTTGAGCACACGGGGCCGCCGGTCGCGCAGGCGCGCCCCCGCCACCGGCCTGTACCGTCCGTGCCCGCCGACCGGCCCGCGCTGGCGCTGCACGACGTCCGGTTCGGCTACGACCCGGACCGTCCCGTGCTGTCCGGCGTGACCTTCGCCGTACCCCACCGCCGGCACGTCGCCCTGGTGGGCCCGTCGGGAGCCGGCAAGAGCACGGTCTTCGCGCTGGTGGCGGGGTTCTACGAACCGGACGCGGGAACCGTGCTGTTCGACGGACGGCCCGCCGCCGAGCTCGGCCGCGACGCCTGCCGCCGGCGCATCGCCGTGGTCGACCAGAACACCCATGTCGTCCACGGCACCCTGCGGGAGAACATCACCTACGCCGTCCCCGACGCCCCGGCGGCCGAGGTGCGGCGGGTCCTCGCGCTGGCCCGGCTGGAGGAACTCGTCGACCGGCTGCCCGGCGGCCTGGACGCCGTCATCGGTGAACGCGGCAGCACCCTCTCGGGCGGCGAACGCCAACGCGTCGCCCTGGCCCGCGCCCTGCTCGCCCGCCCCGCGCTGCTCCTGCTGGACGAGCCCACCTCGCATCTCGACGCGATCAACGAAGCTGCGCTGACCGGCGTGATGAAGGAGATCGCCCAGGAATGCGCCCTGCTGGTCATCGCCCATCGCCTCTCCACCGTGCAGCACGCCGACCGCATCGTCGTGCTCCATGAGGGCCGCAGCGTCGCCGCCGGCGACCACGAGGAACTGCTCGCCCACAACCCCCTCTACCGCGACCTGGCCACCAGCCAGATGCTGCGCCCCGGCGCACCGTCCACCGACCGTGCGGGCCGTCGGGCGAACGACTGAGGAAGACCCGCCGGGCGGGCGCTGGAGGTGCCCGTGGCCACCCTTCGTGCGAAGGTGTTCTACGGGCGTGCGCCAGGGTGTAACCGGCTCCCACCCGGGTTACCCGACTGCGGCACGTCGATCAGCGAGGGCGTCCCGGGCCCCGCAGGGACGCCGGATGGGAAGGCCATGACCAGCGGCTTCAGCAGCCCCGAGGGCTACGACCCCTTCGGAGAATTCCTCGCCCGCTTCTTCGGCGGCCCGCGCCCGGGCCCCCGGCAGATCGACATCGGGAGGCTGCTCAGTCAGCCCGCCCGGGAACTGGTCCGCGGAGCCGCCCAGTACGCGGCCGAGCACGGCAGCCGGGACCTGGACACCCAGCATCTGCTGCGGGCCGCCCTGGCCAGCGAGCCGACCCGGAGCCTGCTCAGCCGGGCCGGGGCGGATCCCGACTCGCTGGCGTCGGAGATCGACGAACGCTCCGGCCCGGTCCAGCACACGGCGGAGGAGGCGCCGCCGCCCACCTCGCTCTCCCTCACCCCCGCCGTCAAGCGGGCCCTGCTCGACGCCCACGACCTGGCGCGGGCCAGCGGCGCCGGTTACATCGGCCCCGAGCACGTGCTCAGCGCCCTGGCCGCGAACCCCGACTCGGCGGCCGGGCACATCCTCAACTCGGCCCGTTTCGGGCCCACCGGGCTGCCGCCCGAGGCACCGGACACCACGCAGACCCGTACCGAGCACACACGCGCCACCGGCACGCCCACCCTGGACAAGTACGGCCGCGACCTCACCGAGCTGGCCCGCGAGGGCCGTATCGACCCGGTGATCGGCCGGGAGGACGAGATCGAGCAGACCATCGAGGTGCTGTCGCGGCGCGGCAAGAACAACCCGGTGCTGATCGGTGATGCGGGCGTCGGCAAGACCGCCATCGTGGAGGGGCTCGCGCAGCGCATCGCCGACGGGGACGTGCCCGACGTACTGATCGGGCGGCGGGTGGTCGCCCTGGACCTCACCGGTGTGGTCGCGGGTACCCGCTACCGCGGTGACTTCGAGGAACGCCTCAACAACATCGTCGGCGAAATCCGCACGCACTCCGACCAGTTGATCGTCTTCATCGACGAGCTGCACACGGTCGTCGGTGCCGGCGGAGGCGGCGAGGGCGGCGCGATGGACGCCGGCAACATCCTCAAGCCGGCGCTCGCCCGCGGCGAGCTCCACATCGTCGGCGCCACCACCCTGGAGGAGTTCCGCCGGATCGAGAAGGACGCGGCACTCGCCCGCCGCTTCCAGCCGATCCTGGTGCCCGAACCCTCCGTACCGGACACCATCGAGATCCTGCGCGGCCTGCGCGACCGCTACGAGGCCCACCACCAGGTCCGCTACACCGACGAGGCCCTGGTCGCCGCCGTCGAGCTGTCCGACCGCTACCTCACCGACCGCCGGCTGCCGGACAAGGCCATCGACCTCATCGACCAGGCCGGCGCGCGGGTACGGCTGCGGGCGCGCACGAAGGGCACCGACGTACGGGCCCTGGAGCGCGAGATCGAGCAGCTGACCTGCGACAAGGACCAGGCGGTCGCCGACGAGCAGTACGAGCAGGCGACCCAGCTGCGCGACCGGATCGTCGAGTTGAAGAAGCGCATCGCGGACACCACGGGCGGCGACGAGGCCGACGAGGGGCAGCTGGAGGTGACCGCCGAGGCGATCGCCGAGGTGGTGTCCCGGCAGACGGGCATCCCGGTCGCCAGTCTCACCCAGGAGGAGAAGGAGAAGCTCCTCGGCCTGGAGGAGCACCTCCACGAGCGGGTCGTCGGGCAGGAGGAGGCCGTCGCCGTGGTCGCCGAGGCCGTGATGCGCTCCCGCGCCGGACTCGCCAGCCCCGACCGGCCGATCGGCAGCTTCCTCTTCCTCGGCCCGACCGGCGTCGGCAAGACGGAACTGGCGCGGGCCCTCGCGGAGGCCCTCTTCGGCAGCGAGGAGCGCATGGTCCGCCTGGACATGAGCGAGTACCAGGAACGCCACACCGTCAGCCGCCTGGTCGGCGCCCCGCCCGGCTATGTGGGCCATGAGGAGGCGGGGCAGCTCACCGAGGTCGTACGCCGCCACCCGTACTCGCTCCTCCTGCTCGACGAGGTGGAGAAGGCTCACCCGGACGTCTTCAACATCCTGCTCCAGGTCCTCGACGACGGCCGTCTCACCGACTCCCAGGGCCGCACCGTCGACTTCACCAACACGGTCATCGTGATGACCAGCAACCTGGGCTCCGAGGCGATCAGCCGGCGCGGCGCCGGCATCGGCTTCGGGCCGGGCGGTGCCGACGCCGACGAGGAGGCCCGCCGCGAACAGATCCTGCGTCCGCTGCGCGAGCACTTCCGCCCCGAGTTCCTCAACCGCATCGACGAGATCGTCGTCTTCCGCCAGCTCACCGGCGACCAACTGCGGCAGATCACCGACCTGTTGCTGGAGAGGACCCGCCGCCTGCTGCAGGCGCAGGGCGTCACGGTCGAGTTCACCGCCCCGGCCGTCGACTGGCTCGCCGAACACGGCTACCAGCCCGAATACGGCGCCCGCCCCCTGCGCCGCACCATCCAGCGCGAGGTCGACAACCAGCTGTCACGACTGCTGCTGGACGGCCGGGTGGCGGAGGGCGGCCGCGTGACGGTGGATGTCGAGGACGGCAGGCTGGCCTTCCAGACTGAGGACCTACCAATCGCTCCAGAGCTATAACGGGGTTGGGCTGCAGCGCCCCGACAGGGGCGCGGTGAACTGCGCGACCAGCCCCCACGCGCCCGCAGTCGGGGTCTAAGGCGCAGGATCCACCACCTGTGCCGATCCCCCACCTCGCCGCACGGTCTCAGCCGCCGCCAGCCACTTCCCACCGGACAACCGCTGCACACCGGTGGCCGCACCGATCTCCGGGTTCAACTTGAACGAATGCCCAATGGCCTCAAGCTGCGCCCGCAGACTCCCCGCACCGGTGTCGTTGTACAGCGCGGGCTCCAGCTCGGTCTGCGCAGCATTCCGCTGACTGGCCCGCGGCGCAGCGATCGCATCGACCAGCGGCAGATGACGGTCGAGGAACTCGGTCAGCACCTGCAGCACGGTGGTGATGATCGTCGCCCCGCCGGGCGAACCGAGCGCGACCACCGGCTTGTCGTGCTTGTCGAGCACGATCGTCGGCGAGATCGAGGACCGCGGCCGCTTGCCCGGCCCCGGCAGGTTCGGGTCGTGCACCGCCGGGTTCGCCGGGGTGAAGGAGAAGTCCGTCAGCTCGTTGTTGAGGATGAACCCACGCCCGGGCACCGTGATCGCGCTGCCGCCGGTCTGCTCGATCGTCAGCGTGTAGGAGACGACGTTGCCCCACTTGTCGGCCACGGTCAGATGGGTGGTGTTCTCACCCTCGTACGTCGTCGGGGCCGCCGTACCGCCGGAGGCGCACGCGGCCGGGTGGCGCGGATCCCCGGGCGCCACCGGGCTGGTCAGCACCGCATTGTCCTTGATGAGGCACGCCCGCGAGTCGGCGTACTTCTGCGAGAGCAGTTCCTTCGTCGGTACGTCCTCGAAGGCGGGGTCGCCGACCCAGCGCCCGCGGTCCGCGAACGCGATCCGGCTGGCCTCGATGTAGTGGTGCAGGTACTGGACCTCGCTCGCCTTCGAGAGGTCCGTGTTCTCCAGGATGTTGAGGGCTTCGCCGACGGTCGTGCCGCCGGAGGAGGAGGGCGCGATGGAGTAGACGCCGAGTCCGCGGTACGAGGTCCTGGTGGGCGCCTGGAGCTTGGCGCGGTAGGCCGCGAGATCCTTGTCCGACAGCTTGCCGGGGCGGGCGTTCCAGCCCGAACTCGGGTCCACCGGTGGGTGGTTCACGGTGCGGACGATGTCGTCGCCGAGGTCGCCGTCGTAGACGGCGCCGATGCCCTTCCTGCCCAACTCCTCGTAGGTGCGGGCGAGATCGGGGTTCTTGAAGGTGGAGCCGACCACCGGAAGCTGCCCGCCCGGCAGGAACAGCTTGGCCGTGTCCGGGAAGTAGCGGAACCGGGTCTCGTTGGCGGCGGTCTGCGAGCGGAAGGTGTCGTCGACGGTGAAGCCGTCGCGGGCGATCCGCTCGGCGGGCTTGAGTACCGTGCCGAGTCTTCTGCTGCCCCAGTTGTCGAGCGCGGTCTGCCAGGTGGCGGGCGTGCCCGGGGTGCCGACGCTCAGGCCGCTGCTGACGGCGTCGGCGAAGGCGAGGGGTTTGCCGTTCTCCACGAAGAGGTTGGAGTCGGCGGTCAGGGGCGCGGTCTCACGGCCGTCGATCGTGTGCACCGTACGGGACTTGGCGTCGTAGTAGACGAAGTAGCCGCCTCCGCCGACGCCGGAGGAGTAGGGCTCGGTGACACCGAGCGCGGCAGCGGTGGCGACGGCCGCGTCGACCGCGTTGCCGCCCTTCTTCAGGACCTCGATACCGGCGGCGGAGGCGTCCGCGTCGACGCTGGCGACGGCGCCGCCGTAGCCGACGGCGACGGGCACCTTCTGCGGTGTCCTGGCGGCGGTCGGCGGCGCTGCCGCCCCCACCGACACCACGGCGGCCGAGACCGCCAGGACCGAGAGTTTCCGCGCGAGGGGGCGACGCATCCGTACCTCCAGTCAGGGACGTCCGCGCAGCGTAACCGCATTCTCCGGGGCCCCAACAGCCCCCTTCCGGCTGCTGTCATACGAATGCCATGGATCGAACACCGGTACGTACCAGCCATGTCGGCCCGCTAGCATGCGCGCCCATGAATGACGACGTGCGCAACATCGTCCTGGGCGTGGTCGCGGCCGGCATCAGTGCCGCGCTCGGCTGGCTGGCCCGTACCTATCTGTGGAAGCGGAAACTCCGCCGCAAGCAGGCGTTCTTCGGGCTGCCCGACCACTCCGAGTCGCTGCTCGTCGTCAACCGCGACGCCGGCAGCCCGGACCTCGCGGTGCACCGCTACGACGTGTTCGCGCTCCTGGAACTCGCCGCCCTCATCAAGGACTGCGGCGCGCACGCCGAGGTGATCACCCAGGACGCGGCCCGGCAGGGCTTCGGCGAGCGGACCGAGTTCTGCGTCGGGGGCCCGGGGTCGAATCGGCGCATGGCGGCGCACCTGCACGCCATGCTGCCCGGAGTGCGGGTGAACACGGACCCGGAGCCGGGCCCGGACCGGCTGGCGTTCCAGATCGGCAGCGAGCGCTACCGCATGGAGAAGGGCCTGTCCGAATACGTGCTGCTGGCACGGCTGACGGCCGGTCAGCCCGGTCTGACCCGCCCCGTCTTCCTGTTCAGCGGCCAGACCGCGATCACCAACCAGGCAGCGACCCGCTACCTCGCGCGCAACCACGAGCGGCTGGCCCGCAAGTACGGCAACAACACGTTCGTCCTGCTGCTGAAGGTGGTCAACTCACAGGCGTACGGCCCGGATGTCGCCGAGCTCGTCGCGGACGTGACCCGCGCGGCACAGGCACCCCTGCCGGCGCCCCCTGCTCCCCGCAACTCCCACCGCGCCTCCTGAATTCATTCACATGACAACAATCGTTACTGCCACGTAACTTACCGACGGGTTACCTCCGGTAAAGGGGCGAGGTTACCGTCTGGTCACTTTGCACTGACACGAGTGAGGAGTGACCCGTGGGAACCCATCGCAAGGCCCTGCGTACGACCGCCGTGGGCGCCGTCTCCGCGACTCTGATCGCCGGTAGCGCCCTCGGGCTCGCCCCCGCCGCCCAGGCGACGGACGCCGTCCGCTTCGTCGACATCACCGGCGACGGCGGCACCGTCCTCAAGGCGAACGTCCTCATGCCCGCGGGCGCCGACGGCACGCACCGCTACCCGCTGCTGGTGCTCCCCACGAGCTGGGGCCTGCCCCAGGTCGAGTACCTCGCCCAGGCCCAGAAGCTCGCCGACTCCGGCTACATCGTGGTCAGTTACAACGTGCGGGGCTTCTGGCAGTCCGGCGGGGAGATAGAAGTGGCCGGGCCACCGGACATAGCCGACGCCTCCAAGGTCATCGACTGGGCGCTCGCCAACACCCCGGCCGACTCGGCCCACATCGGCATGGCGGGCGTCTCCTACGGCGCCGGCATCAGCCTGATCGCCGCCGCGCACGACAAACGGATCAAGGCGGTCGCCGCGCTCAGCGGCTGGGCCGATCTGATCGACTCGATCTACTCCGGCCGCACCCAGCACGTCCAGGCCGGCGCCCTGCTGGACGGCGCGAGCCTGGTCACCGGCCGGCAGAGCCCCGAACTCCGGCAGATCTTCGACAACTTCTACGCCTCCAACCTGTCCAAGGAACAGGACATGATCAATTGGGGGAAGAAACGTTCGGCCGCAACATATGTGGATCAGCTGAACAAGAACGGCGCAGCGGTCATGCTGGCCAACGCGTGGGGCGACACGGTCTTCGCGCCCAACCAGTACGCGGACTTCTACGAGAAGCTGACCGGCCCGAAGAGACTGGAGTTCCGCCCCGGCGACCACGCCACCGCCGAGCTGACCGGCCTGTTCGGACTTCCCAACGACGTGTGGACGGACACCGAGCGCTGGTTCGACCACTACCTCAAGGGCGAGGACAACGGCATCAACCGCGAGGAGCCGGTCCAGCTCAAGCCCCGCACCACGGGCGGCTACGAGGGCTACCCGGACTGGAAGTCCATCGCCGCGACCGACCGGAAGATCGCCCTCGCCGGCACGACCACGATCCACACGAACGTCGACTCCGGGGCGGACGGCGGGATCGTCTTCCTGTCGAGCATCCTCGACCAGCTCGCCCAGCTGCCCCCGATGGCCTCGATCCCCCTGCTCCCCCGCCGCTGGGCCGCCGTCTGGCAGTCGGAGAAGTACGCAGCCGCCCAGCAGATCCGCGGCACGGCCCAGTTGCACACCACGGTCACCCCGACCAAGGAGAGCGGCACCCTCGTCGCCTACCTCTACGACGTGGGGCCGCTCGGCCTCGGCAAGCTGGTCAGCAACGCGCCGTACACCTTCCACGGGCGCACGCCCGGAAAGCCGTTCGGTCTCGACCTGGATCTGTTCTCCACGGCCTACGACGTCCCGGCAGGGCACCGGCTGGCCCTGGTCGTCGACACGGTCGACCCGCTCTACATCGAGCACAACCCGTCCGGCGCTCAGCTGACCTTCTCCTCGCCGGCGAACGACCCGTCGTACGTGTCGATTCCGCTGCGCAAGCAGTGATCTCCGGCTGCCGCCGGCCGGGCATGGCTCTGTCGCTCAGTGCTTGAGGATCTCGGACGGGAAGTCTTGGGCGCGCTCGCTGTGCGGGTCGGTGAAGAACTCCTCCGGGGCGCGGTCCTCGATGATGCGGCCGTCCGACATGAAGACGACTCGGTTGGCGGCAGAGCGGGCGAAGCCCATCTCGGGGGTGACGACGACCATCGTCATGCCTGAGGTGGGCTCGTCGAACAGGAGCGCTTCGGGCTCCTCCATGGTGAGGGCGCGGGCGACGGCCACGCTGCCCCAGTGCCTGAAGGGCCTGGGAGGTACCCCCAACTGTCGGCCGCCGGAGAGCTGCGCGGGGAACTTGGGCGCCTGGTCGGCGAGTCCGACGCGGTCGAGGAGCCGTGCGAGGGCCCTGCCCTCCTCGGGCAGCGGCTGCCCGCATGCGGCGGGCCTGCACAGCACCGAGAAGCAGCGGCCGACAGCACCCCCCGTCCTGCCGACAGTGAGGTCGATGTCCTGCAGGACATGCAACTCCCCGTAGTACTTGTTGACGTCATGCAGCTCGATCAGCGGATCGACGGCCATTCGCAGCCCTACTCACTCTCAGCTGTGTCGTGGTTGCCGCAAACTATCCGGACGCGAGTTGACTTACGTCACGACACGCACTTTTCGGGCATAAGCCGTATTTACGTCGATCTTAGGTCGGCTGCTCCGCTCATGTCTCCGCGACCTCGGCGTACAGCTGCGAGAGCTCGGGCACCCCGCCGGCCGCCCACTCGTGCCCGGAGGTCACGACGTCGAACTCGCGGCCCGAGGCGAGCCGTACGACGGGCCGGCCGTCCGGCCAGAGCCCCCAGGCCGCGCCGGTCACCGTGCGCACGATCACGGTGCCGAGATAGAGCCCGGCGTCGTTGCCGAGCCAGTGCAGCACCTCGGGGTCGTCCCGCCAACGCGGCAGCAGCTGGTCGAGCGCCTCCAACGAGGCTGCGGAATCGTCGAGTCGGACGCCCTCCTGGTACGCCTGCGAGCGAAGCAGTTCGCACTCGGAGAGGAGTTCGGCGATGCCCTCCGGGTCGGGGATGCCGTGCTTTTCATGCCGGTGGCCCAGAAAAGGGATCTTCATACCTCCCAGCGTGTCATTCGCACCGGCATGCGCACCACAGGCGCGCGGGCGGTCACTTCGGGGCTATTTCGCGGCGACTCCGTGCATGGCGCGTTGACGGGTCCCTCACGTCTCTCTAGCTTCGCGATGCGTCTTTCGTCCCACCGGTGAGCGGGAGGAGTCGGCCGTGCGTCGACGTGTGCGGGGATTCGCGGTTGCCATCGTCTCGTTCGCCTTCCTGGCGCCCGTCGTGTCGGCACGGGCCACTGCCGGCGACGGGGCACAACCACAGCCGCTGCAGCGGCTCTTCGACAACGTTGCCGTCAGCGACGACGCCCGTCCGGGTCTGGCGAACCTCGACGGCTACGGGGGTTCCCTGTCGGCACAGGACCTGACGGCGGCGGGCTGGACGCCCGGCCGTGCCCTCACCGTGCAGGGGGCCCGGCTGACCTGGCCGCGGCGGCTGCCGGGCGAGCCGGACAACGTGCTCGCCGCCGGACAGTCGGTGCGGGTCGGCGGACGCGGCGACGCGCTCGCCTTCCTGGTGGCGGGCACGGGCGGGGTCGGCGCGAGCGGCACGGGCGCGGTCTCGTACCGGGACGGCACCCGCTCCTCGTACACCCTGACCGCTCCCGACTGGCGCGCCGGCCCGCTCGCCACGAAGGCGGTGGCGCTGCCGCACATCAACACAGCCGACGGGCAACTCGCCGAGCAGGCACGGCTGTACGTGGTGACCGTGCCGCTGGTCCGGGGTCGCCAGGTGGCCTCGGTGCAGTTGCCGCGCGCAACCGGTGTGCATGTCTTCGCCCTGGCCGTGCGGTCCTCGGGCGCGGGCTGGACCGGCAGTTGGGCGGCCGCCACCTCCGGTGTCCGGGCCGTGGGGCCGTGGAGCGACCGGACGGTACGGCTGGTGGTGCACACGTCGGTCGGCGGGGCGCGGGTACGGCTGCGGTTCGACAACACGTTCGCGGCGGCGCCGGTACGGATCGGTGGCGCGACGGTGGCCGTGCAGAAAGAGGGGGCCACGGCTCGGGGTGTGCCGGTGCCGCTGTCGTTCCGGGGCGGGGCGAGGGTCGAGATCCCGGCCGGGGCCCAGGCGTTCAGCGATCCGCTCGGCTTCCTGGTGCCCGCGGATGCGAATCTGCTGGTCAGTTTCCATCTGCCCGGGCCGGTGGCCGCGGCACCCGTGCACCAGCTGGCGGTGCAGCGGTCGTACGTGAGCACGGCGGGCGACCATACGGCGGAGGGCTCCGGGGCGGCGTACACCACGACCCTGACCAGGTGGCCGTTGCTGACCGGGGTGGACGTGGGCGGTGGACCGGGGTCGGTGGTGCTGCTCGGGGACTCGATCACCGACGGGGACAGGTCCACGACGGGTGCGAACCGGCGGTGGCCCGACGTGCTGGCCGCACGGCTGCTGAAGCAGCGTGGGGTCCCGCACTACGGGGTGCTCAACCAGGGGATCTCCGGGAACCGTGTGGTCACCGACCGGTATCCCGGTGACGGGGTCTCCACGGACATGGCCGGGGTCAGCGCCCTGAGCCGGTTCGACCGCGATGTCCTCGCCCAGACCTCGGTGCGCACGGCGGTCGTCTTCGAGGGCGTGAACGACCTGCGGGGGCAGGCCACTGCCCAGCAGATCGTCGCCGGGTTGCAGGAGATCGCGGACCGGGGGCATGCGCGGGGCCTGCGGATGCTGGCCGGCACGATCCTGCCCTGCGAGGGCGAGGTGCGGTGCACGGCTGCCGTCGATGCGGAGCGCTCCGCGGTGAATGCGTGGATCCGGGGGGCCGGGGTGTTCGATGCTGTGCTGGACTTCGATGCGGTGGTGCGGGATCCGCAGCGTCCGGGGCGGATGCTGGCCGCGTACGACAGTGGGGATCATCTGCATCCTGGGGATGCGGGGCTCGCCGCGATGGCCCGATCCGTGGATCTGCGCGCTCTGGTGCCGTGACCGCCCTGGGGGCTGCGCCCCCAGACCCCCGCTTTCGGCCTGAACGGCCTCGTCCTCGAACGCCGGACGGGCTGATTTCGCACCCGGTGCCTACACGTCCAGGTCCACCACCACCGGCGCATGGTCCGATGCGCCCTTGCCCTTGCGTTCCTCGCGGTCCACGTAGGCGTCTGTGACTGACTTGGCGAAGGGGGCGTTGCCGTAGACCAGGTCGATGCGCATGCCGCGGTTCTTGGGGAAGCAGAGCTGGCGGTAGTCCCAGTAGGTGAAGGGGTGCTCGTACTTCAGAGGGCGGGGGACCACGTCCGAGAGGCCGGCCTCGCGGAGGGACGCCAGGGCTGCGCGCTCGGCGGGGGTGACGTGGGTGAGGCCCTCGAAGGCGGCCACGTCGTAGACGTCGTCGTCCGTCGGGGCCACGTTGTAGTCGCCGAGCACCGCGAAGGGGCGGCTGCCGGCCGCGTCGCCGGCGACGGCGGCCTTGAGTGCCTCGAACCACTGGAGCTTGTAGGCGTAGTGGGGGTGGTCCACCTCGCGGCCGTTCGGCACGTACACCGACCAGACGCGGACCGGGCCGCAGGTCGCCGAGATGGCCCGGGGCTCCTCGCTGCCGTCGTAACCGGGGTCGCCCGGCAGGCCCTTGACCACTTCCTTGAGGCCGACGCGGGAGAGCACCGCCACGCCGTTCCACCGGCCGGTCGCGTTCACCGCCGCCTCGTAGCCGAGGTCGCGCAGGTCGTCGAACGGGAACTGCTCCTCGGCCAGCTTGGCCTCCTGGAGGCAGAGCACGTCCGTGCCGCTGCTCTCCAGCCAGGCCAGGAGCCTCGGCAGACGGGCGGTGATCGAGTTCACGTTCCAGGTCGCAATGCGCATGCCTCACAACCTACCGGGCCGCTCTGACAACGCGGCCGGCCCGCCCGCCGTGCATCCCGTCCTCAGACCTCCGCCGACTCTCCGGGTGTCAGCCGCAGGTGTTCCGAGCCGCCGAGGGTGCCGATCTGGCGGTCGTAGATCGGGCGGGCGAGGTCGGTGAGCAGGGCGTCGTGGATGTCGTAGGCGCGCTGCGGTTCGACCTCCCGGACGTACTCGATGACCTCGGCGATCTTGTTCCAGGGTGCCTGCACCGGGAGCAGCAGCGTCTCGACGGGGTGGTCGGGGACGGTGAGGGCGTCGCCGGGGTGGAAGACCTTGCCGCCGTCGACGAGGTAGCCGACGTTCGTGATGCGCGGGATGTCCGGGTGGATGACGGCGTGCAGTTCGCCGTGGACCTGGATGTCGAAGCCCGCGGCGGTGAACGTGTCGCCGTGGCCGACGGTGTGGACCCGGCCCGGGAAGGCGGCCGAGATCTGCTCCGCGACCGAGGCGAGGGTCCAGATCTCGGCGGCCGGATCGGCCTCCAGGGCCGCTCGCAGCCGGCCCTCGTCGAAGTGGTCGGGGTGCTCGTGCGTGACGAGGATCGCCTCCGCGCCGAGCGCGGCGTCCTGCTCGCTGAACATGCCGGGGTCGAGGACGAGCGTGCGCCCGTCCTTCTCCAGACGAACGCAGGCGTGCGACTTCTTCGTGAGCTTCATGGCTCCCATCCTGCCCCGCTCCCGGCCGGCTCGGGCGGCTGAGACTGGTGCTCTCGCTGCCCGGCTGACGATCACTCGGTGGGGGTCGTTTCCTCTCTTATGACCTGCTGGGCCACCTTGAACGCGCTGTTCGCCGCCGGCAGGCCGCAGTAGACGGCCGACTGCATCAGTACTTCCTTGATCTCGCTCGGCGTGAGGCCGTTGCGCAGGGCGGCTCGGGTGTGGACGGCGAGCTCCTCCAGGTGGCCGCCCGCGACCAGGGTGGCCAGGGTCACGCAGCTGCGGGCACGCCGGTCGAGGCCGGGGCGGTCCCAGATCTCACCCCAGGCATAGCGGGTGATGAACTCCTGGAAGTCCCCGGAGAACTCGTCCGCCTGCGCCAGCGCCCGGTCGACGTGTGCGTCGCCGAGCACCTCACGGCGCACCTTGATGCCGGTGTCGTAGGGGTCGGGACGTCCGTTCACCGGCGGGGGCACGACGGCGGCCGGGGCTATCTCGGCGATCGGCGCGGGCTGGTGAGGCTGCGGGGGCGGGGCGAGTACGGGTTTGGCGGGGGTCGCCGGGATGGCGATCTGCCCCGTGGACGACTCGACGTAGCCGGGCTGCCAGGCGGTGGAGAAGTGCCGGACCAGCAGGTCGGTGACGGCGGCGGGCTGCTCGACCGGCACCAGGTGGGAGGCGCCGGGGACGACGGCGAGGCGCGCGTCGGGTATGCCGGCGACCAGGGTGCGGGCCTCGGCGGGGCCGGTGACCTTGTCCTCCGAGCCGACGAGCACGAGGGTGGGCACGCCGACGCGGCCGAGTTCGGGCCGTACGTCGAACGCGGCAAGCGCCTCACAGGCGGCGATGTAGCAGCCGGGGTCCGTGGTGCGGACCATCTGCACGGCCCAGTCGGTGATCGCGGGCTGCGCGGCGGCGAACCCGCCGGTGAACCAGCGGTCCGGGGAGGTACGGGCGATGGGGTCGAGCCCGTTCGTCCGCACTATCACCCCGCGCTGGCGGAACTCGTCGGCCGTGCCGAAACGGGGCGAGGCGGCGATCACCACGAGCGAGGCGAGCCGCTCGGGATGGCGAAGGGCCAGCTCGAGACCGATCGCACCGCCGAGCGCACAGCCCGCGTAGCCGAAGCGCTGCACGCCGAGCCCGTCGAGCGTGGCCAGCAGCCGGGAGGCGAGTTCGCCGACCGAGCCCACCGGGTACGCGGGCGCCCCGCCGTGCCCCGGCAGGTCGAAGCGGAAGACGCGCCACTGCTTCGCCAGCTCGGGCACCTGGCGGTCCCACATGTGCCAGGTCGTGCCGAGCGAGGGACCGAGGATGAGGACCGGGGCGTCTTCCGGGCCGTCGAAGCGGTACTGGAGGGCAGGGGTCTTCGTCTCACTCACCGCTCCACGCTAACCGCCTTTTCTCGCCTTCCGGACCTGGGACCCCACGTCCTCACACCTGGCTCCCGCGGATCACCGGCGAACCCTCACACCGCCTTCACCGGTTGCCGGGCGGGCCGCCCCGTACGCCCGCCGTTCACCGCTTCGACGGCGGTGCGGGCGGGAGGGAAGCCGTGGTGATCGTCATCGGGGTGCCGGTGACGGCGATGAGGTAGGTGCGTGCATGCGTGCCGTGCGGGAGGGCGCGGAAGCCTCCCGGGGGTTCGACGACGTATTCGGCGGACGCGTGCGGCGCCAGGGTCGCCGGGCCCGAGGTGATGGTCCACCAGTTGGAGGCGCCCTGCCCGGTGCGGCTGGCGAAGTGCGGGGCGAGGGCCGTGCCCGTGGTGTTGACGGCCCGTACGGCGACGGCGGTGACGCCTGCGCCCGAGGCGTGGGTCGCGTAGCGAGGGGCGAGGCTCAGGCGCAGGGGTGGCGGGCTTGCGGCGGCCACCGTCACACAGGCGAAGGCGGGCAGGAGCAGGCCTGTGGCCACGGCTCCCTTCGCGCGGCGACCGAAGGCGCCGGGCAGACGTGGCTGCCAGGCGGTGGCGAACGCGGCGGCCGGGACGGTGGCGACGGCCGCGAGCCACAGCGGCGTCATCATCAGGAAGTAGCCGTCCTGGGAACGCGTGGCCAGATAGAACGCACACCAGGGCAGCACGGTGATCGCGGGGCCGAGGCGCCGGACGAACAGCAGTGTGGCGGCCAGCAGGCCGAGCAGGAGCAGCAGGCTGCCGTAGGAGTAGTAGTCGAGGCGGCTGCTGCCCGCGGTGAAGTAGTAGGAGATCCCCATCAGGCCCTGGCCGTGCAGGATCGCCTTCTGGTCCAGCGGCAGCAGCAGACCGTGCAGCCAGGTGGAGAACTCCTGGACGGCGAAGTAGGCGTTGACGGCGGCCCAGGCGAGCACGGCCGTGCCGGTGTACCGGGCGGTGACGGCGAGCGCCCGCCGCGGGCCGAGTTCGCCGCGTCTGACGGCGTACAGGCCGATCAGGAGGAACGGCGTGAGGAACCAGGCGAGCTGCTGAGCGGCGCAGGCCGCGCCCAGACAGGCCGCCCGCAGCACTCCTCTGCCTCCCAGTTGGCCGCCCGCGCCCGTGGCGGGCCAGCGCACCACCACGGGGACGAGGAGGGCGAGGGCCGTGATCGCGGGGTAGCCGGCGTAGGCGTACTGGGGCAGGAAGCCGAAGCCGAGGCAGACCGCGGTGGCCGCCGGCCGCCAGGGTGCCGGCAGCAGGAACCACAACAGGACCGAGGAGGCCAGGAGCGCGCCGGTGGTCACCAGCGTGGCGGCCGCCGCCGAATGGACGACGGCATGCACCGGGGCGGCGAGCAGGGCCGTCAGCGGCGGATAGCCGTAGGTGTAGTCGGCACCGCCGGACATGGTCTTGGTGATCCCGACGCGTACGCTGTCGAAGAGCCAGGGCCAGGACTGGCCGTAGACCGGATGGCCGTGCAGGATCTGGTTCGCGGCCTGGGCGGTCAGCACGCCTTCGTCGCTGCCCGCATGGTCGAGCAGATAGCCGCAGGTCACCAGCGCCACCGCGGTCAGCAGCACCGCCGCGTCCACCCGGACCAGCGCCCGCCGGGTGCGCACGAAGAGGGCGAGCACGGCACAGATGAGGATCGAGGCGTAGCAGGCGGAGATCGCCGCGGCGACGGCCGGGCGGGATGCCATCGCGGCGGTCCAGGCGTCCCGCGTCCCGATGAACAGGCTGATCGTGGCCACCAGCGTCATCCCGCGATGCCACTGCTGGGGGCCGGCGTCCTGGACCCCGGGCACCGCGGCCCGGGTCGGAGGCGACGCCATCAGGTCCGTCCCGGCACTCCCGGGAAGCTCGACGCTTGTTCCGGCGCGACGGGCGTCCATCACGCGACCGCCTCCTCCTCTGCCTCGTCTCCATTGGGCAGCACCCACGCGTGTTCAGCCACTCGGGACCAACTACTACAACGTGTAGGTAAGTGCTGGAGGGGCGGGTCCCACAGGATCAGGGACCATCCGCCGGCCGGCCCTGTTCGACCTCGTGGAGGGGCAGACTTCTTCTCACCTTCCTCTCACCCTACAGTTTGTAGGGCGAGAGGAAGGGTCCTGCGTCACCTGCGCCTGGTGGGAGCCTCCGAGGGCTCCTGGCCCGAGGCACGCACCGTGGTGTGGCCCGGCTTCGGCTTGGGCAGGTGCCGCGGCACGACGTCCTGGGGGAAGGTCAGCTGCTGGTTCATCCACTTCAGGGTGGCCGGCATCTCCCGTACCCAGGTCGGGAAGTTGTGGCTGCCGTTCTCGGGCAGGATCGACACGACGCGCATGGGCGCCTTGACCGCCTTGATGAAGGCCAGCGTCTCGGGGTAGCCCTTCTCGCCGTGCTTGCTGTCCGCGACCAGGACGGAGACCTGGGGCGCGGGAAGGTGCTGGAGCCGCCACATCAGGTCGTGACTGTTGATCCGGTTGACGCGGCCCAGTCCGCTGCCGAAGAGGTTGCCGGTCGTCGCGTCGTCCTTGATCTTGTAGTCGGGCGACAGGGCACCGGCCGTCGTGTACACGTTCGGGTTGCGCATCGTCAGCTGCAGGGCGCAGGTGCCGCCGGAGGAGTAACCCATGACGCCCCAGGCGGTGGCGTCGTGACCCACCCGGTACGTGGCCTTCAGGGCGTCCGGCAGGTCCTTCGCCAGGAAGGTCTCGGTCTGCGGTCCGCCCGGCACGTTCACGCACTCGGTGTCGCGCGGCGGAGCGATGGTCGGCCGGATCATCACCATGATGGTCGGCTGCATCTGGCCGCTCTTCTGCAGTTCTCCGGCGGTCTGTGACACCCGCAGGTACTGCGCGAGGTTGAAGATGGAGCCCGGGTAGCCGCTGAGCGCGACGATCACCGGGAAGCGCTGCCGGTGGTACGCCTTCTGGAAGTACTGCGGCGGCAGGTACACGAAGGCCGGGTCGACGACGCCGGTGCGGCGGCCGATGACCTTCACGGACTCGACCCGCCCGTTCACCGCTGCGGGGCCGGTGGGCAGTCCGCTGACCCGGTTCAGCTGCTCGGTGCCGTTGGGCTGTATGAGGGAGCCCTTCACGGAGACGCCGGAAAAGGCCCCGTCGTTGTTTCCACCCGCCTGGGTGACACCGACGGGAGCGGTGTCGACGTTGCCGAAGAGCTCACCCCAGGATCCGAAGAACTGGTAGGACGAGTTCAGCCAGCACGCGAAGGCGGCGATGATCGTCACCTGGGCCACTCCGACGGCCGCCAGGCGTCCGAGCACCTGCCACACGCCCTGCTTGGCCAGCCGTGGCCACAGCCAGACCAACAGCGCCACACAAATGGCGGCCACGGCCGCCATCACGTACACAGTCGTCTCGCTGGTCAAACCCATGCCACTCAGTCCCCGGTTTCCTTGCCCGTGGTTTTTCCGTCACCCAGGAGGAGGGTTGCGGACCCTTCCGCGTTCCCCAAGAAACGCTAATGGGACAAAGCCCATACCTTCTTCTTGATGTCACAGAAGGGCCCTCACCAGAGGTCAGGAGCCGTCAGCCGTTCGGAGGGACCTGCGGTATGTGACGCAGTCCTCATACAGCGGCAGCAGACCCTGGGCCTCCGCCTCGGCGAGGGTCGGCGCCTGCTCGTCCTTCGGGGACAACAGCGGCTCGATGCCGTCGGGCCACTGGATGGCGAGATCCGGGTCGAGCGGGTGGATGCCGTGCTCACGCTCGGGGGCGTAACCCTCGGAGCAGAGGTAGACCACCGTCGCGTCGTCCGTCAGGGCGAAGAAGGCGTGCCCGAGGCCCTCTGACAAGTAGACCGCGTGATGGGTCTCGTCGTCGAGCCGGACGGCTTCCCACTGCTTGTACGTCGGTGATCCGACACGGATGTCGACGATGACGTCGATGACCGCGCCGCGTACGCACTTGACGTACTTGGCCTGGCTCGGTGGAACGTCGGCGAAGTGGATGCCGCGCAGGGTGCCCCGCTTGGAGACGGAGCAGTTGGCCTGGGCCAGGTTGAGGTCCTGGCCGGTCGCCTCGCGGAAGTCGGCGCCGCGGAACCACTCGTGGAAGCTGCCGCGGTCGTCGGGGAAGACCTTGGGCTCCAGTACCCAAGCGCCGTCAATGCCCAGTGGTCGCACGTATCGATCCTAGTTCGCGTGGTTCGGTTACTTCTTGAGAGCCCGACGGAGCCTGCCCGCCGCGCGGCGCAGGAATGTCCGCTTCGCCGGGCGAGAGGCGGGCTTGGGCCGCCCGGGGGCCTTGGCCACCAGGTCGGCGGCCGCAGCCGCGAGGGGCTTGACCTCGACACCACCACTCGCGGAGACATCGAGCACCAGCGGCAGTGCCACCGGCTTGGGGGCGCCTGCCGACGGCAGGATCAGCTCCAGCCGCCACTGGCCGTCCACCAGTTCACCAAGCGTAAGCCCGGCGCTCAACTCGGCCCCGCCGGTCGCACGGGCGGCCAGGGTGGCGGGGAACTCGACCGAACGGCTGGTCGCGGCCTTCGTCAGCTTCACGGCTGCCTCGCTCTCGCCCTGGACGTGGAAGGGCAGGGCAACGGTGAGGCGGTCGGGGCCCGTTGTGACGGTGACGTCGGCGGCCGTGTGACCGGCGAACTCGTACGAGATCCGGTTGGTCTTCCGGTCGACGTCGAGCGAGAGGTTGCCGTGCGGGTCGGTCCAGTACGGCAGGACCAGGTGCGCCGGGGAGCCCACCACGGCAGCGCGCCGTCCGCGCCCGGCCGCCTCGCTGCGCACGGAACCGAGGCGGGTCTCCTTGGTCCACCCGCAGGAGTGGATACGGATGAGGACGTCCCAGATGCCCGCGTCCAGCCCGGCGCCGTTCGCCGCCGACAGCGGGTCGATGCGCGAGGTGGCGTGCAACACCTGCCGGAAGTACCCGTCCCGGCCCTCCACGGCGACCTTCTCCCGGGTGAACTCCACGGGCTGGAAGAACTCCGCGGCCGTCGCGCGCTCACGTACGACGAGGTCCACCTTGGACTTGCCCAGCGGTGCGGAGGTGTCCGCGCCGAGCAGGGCGATGGCGTCCAGGCTGGTCTGCGGCAGCGGCGGGACGAGCAGGTCCTTGTCGCCGTCGGCACGGAAGGTGATGGGCTCGCCCGCCGACTTGTACTCGGCGGTGAAGCCGATCGACAGCTTGCCGTCCTCCCAGCCGAGGCTCTCCAGGGTGCCGGAGGGCTTGATCCCCGACTCCCACTGGGCGAACTCCTCGACGTCGGCGAGCCGGTTCGCCGCGATCAGGCCGGCGACGATCTGCTGCGTGGGCTGCAGACCGGCCGCGACGCCGGGTCCGAAGCGCTCGACGACCACCTTGTGGATCTCGTCGAACAGCTCCTGGCGGTAGTCCTCCGGCAGCTTCAGCAGGCGCTGTCCACGCATGCGCTCGACCATTTCGTTGCGCAGCCAGCGGCGGAACAGCCGGTCACGCAGCGGGCCGGGCTCGGTGAGCTTCTCGACGACGTCGAGGGCCTCGCGCAGGTTCTTGAAGTAGCCGACCGGGTCGAAGCGCTGGAAGCCCGCGTTGGACGCGTCCTCGCGCTTGACGTGGTAGTAGCACAGGTAGTCGCTGAGCACGGAGACGTTCTCGGCCCGCAGATAGGCCTCGGTGACGAAGACGTGGTCCTCGAGGCGTCGGCGCCCCTCCTTGTAGCGGAGGTCGTACTTGTCGAGGAACGCCTTGCGGAACATCTTGTGCGGGGTGAGGCTGTCGATCAGCGGGGCGTTCTCGACGTTCGCGTGCGGGCGGTTCTTGCGGAACAGCTCCAGCGGGACCGGGCGGCCCTTTCCGGCCATCTTGCCGACGATCACATCGGCGCCGTTCTCCACGCCGTAGTTGTACATGCGCTCGAGGGCTTCGTCGCCCAGCCAGTCGTCGTTGTCCACGAACTGGATGAACTCGCCCTTGGCGGCGGCGATGCCGACGTTGCGCGGCTTGCCGGACCAGCCGGAGCCCTCCTGGTGAATGACGTGCATGTGGGGGTACTCGGCGGCCAGCCGGTCCAGGCGCTCGGGCGTCTCGTCGGTGGAGCCGTCGTCGACGAAGATCGCTTCGTACTCGTCGTCCGGCAGGCTCTGACGCAGAAGAGAGGCTATGCAGTCCTCGATGTAGTTGCCCGGGTTGTAGACCGGGATCACCACGCTCACCTTGATGGGCATGTCTCTTCTTCCGCTTCAGTCACTGGGGAGTCATTACGTCATGACCCGGCGTACACCGCCGCTAGCTGACGGACAAGGCTAACGCGTGGCGGTCACACCGTGGTCACGTCAATCGGCGGCCGCGGCCACAAACAGATCACAAAGTCCACACGATGGTTTGGCCAACTGTGATGAAACGCACGGAGCGGTGCTTGCCCCGGACCCCGGTTAGGATGCGCCGCATGAAGGCTCTCGTTCTCTCCGGTGGCTCGGGCACTCGCCTGCGTCCGATAACCCACACATCGGCCAAGCAGCTGGTGCCCGTCGCCAACAAGCCCGTCCTGTTCTACGGGCTGGAGGCGATCGCCGACGCCGGCATCACGGATGTCGGAATCATCGTCGGCGACACCGCCGAGGAGATCCGGGAGGCCGTCGGCGACGGCTCGAAGCTCGGGATCGACGTCACGTACATTCCGCAGGAAAAGCCGCTCGGCCTCGCGCACGCGGTGCTCATCGCACGCGAGTTCCTCGGCGACGACGACTTCGTCATGTACCTCGGCGACAACTTCATCGTCGGCGGCATCACGGGCCTCGTCGACGAGTTCCGCACGGAACACCCCGACGCCCAGATCCTGCTGACCCAGGTGCCCAACCCGACGTCGTTCGGTGTCGCCGAGCTCGACGAGAACGGCCGGGTCAAGGGGCTGGAGGAGAAGCCGAAGCAGCCCAAGAGCGATCTGGCGCTGGTCGGCGTGTACCTGTTCACCCCGGCGATCCACGAGGCCGTCCGCAGCATCGAGCCCTCCTGGCGCGGCGAGCTGGAGATCACCCACGCCATCCAGTGGCTGATCGACCAGCGCAAGGACGTCCGCTCGACGACGATCTCCGGCTACTGGAAGGACACCGGGAACGTCGCCGACATGCTGGAGGTCAACCGCTCCGTCCTGGAGAGCGTCGAGCCGAGCGTCGAGGGCACTGTCGACGACTCCAGCGAGATCATCGGCCGCGTGCGCGTCGAGGCCGGCGCCGAGGTCCGCGGCTCGCGCATCGTCGGCCCCGCGATCATCGGCCCCGGTTCGGTGATCAGCGACTCGTACGTCGGCCCCTTCACCTCCATCTCCGAGGGCGTCCGGATCGACGACAGCGAGATCGAGTACTCCATCGTCCTGCGCGACTCCTCCATCACCGGCGTACGGCGGATCGAGACCTCGCTCATCGGCCGCGACGTCCAGGTCACCCCCGCGCCCCGCAATCCCGCAGCCCACCGACTCGTCCTCGGCGACCACAGCAAGGTACAGATTTCTTCATGACAACCCGAATCCTGGTGACCGGCGGTGCCGGTTTCATCGGCTCCCACTACGTCCGTACGCTGCTCGGCCCCGAGGGGCCGGGGGACGTGGCGATAACCGTCCTGGACAAGCTCACCTACGCGGGCAACCCGGCCAACCTCGACGAGGTGCGCGACCACCCGGGCTTCGCCTTCGTGCAGGGCGACATCTGTGACCCCGAGCTGGTCGGCAAGCTGATGGCCGAGCACGACGAGGTGGTGCACTTCGCCGCCGAGTCGCATGTGGACCGCTCCATCGACGGCGGCGCGGAGTTCGTCCGCACCAATGTCGTCGGCACGCACACCCTGATCGACGCCGCGCACCGGGCCGGCATCAAGACCTTCGTGCACATCTCCACCGACGAGGTCTACGGCTCCATCGACGAGGGCTCCTGGCCCGAGACGCACCCGCTGCAGCCCAACTCGCCCTATTCCTCGGCGAAGGCGTCCAGCGACCTGATCGCGCTGTCGTACCACCGCACCCACGGCCTCGACGTCCGCGTCACCCGCTGCTCCAACAACTACGGGCACCACCACTTCCCCGAGAAGGTCATCCCGCTCTTCATCACCAACCTCCTCGACGGCAAGAAGGTCCCGCTGTACGGCGACGGCGGCAACGTCCGCGACTGGCTGCACATCGACGACCACGTCCAGGGCATCGACCTGGTGCGCACCAAGGGCCGCCCGGGCGAGGTCTACAACATCGGCGGCGGCACCGAGCTCTCCAACAAGGAGCTCACCGGGCTGCTGCTGGAGGCCTGCGGCGCCGACTGGGACACCAGCGTCGAGTACGTCGCCGACCGCAAGGGCCACGACCGCCGCTACTCCGTGGACTGCACGAAGATCCGCGAGGAGCTCGGCTACGAACCCCGCAAGGACTTCGCCACCGGTCTCGCGGAGACCGTCGCCTGGTACCGCGACAACCGCGCCTGGTGGGAGCCCCTGAAGGAGCGGGCGGCGCTGTGACCTCCACCTGGCTGATCACCGGTGCGGGCGGCATGCTCGGCAAGGACCTCCTGGCCCGGCTGGCCGCCGACGGAGTGCCGAGCGTCGGCCTGACCCGGGGGGAGCTCGACATCACGGACCCGGAGGCGGTGCACGGGGCCGTCGCGGAACACCGGCCGGACGTGGTGGTCAACTGCGCCGCCTGGACCGCCGTCGACGACGCGGAGACAAAGGAGGCCGAGGCGCTGCGGATCAACGGCGACGGTCCCCGGCACCTGGCCGCGGCCTGCGCCAAGACCGGCGCCAGACTGCTCCAGGTCTCCACGGACTACGTCTTCGCCGGCGACGGCGCCTCTCCGTACGCGGAGGACGACCCGACGGCTCCACGCAGTGCCTACGGCCGCACCAAGCTGGCCGGCGAGCAGGCGGTGCTGACCGCGCTCCCGGACGCGGGCCATGTGGTGCGCACGGCGTGGCTGTACGGGGCGGGCGGCGGCAATTTCGTCCGCACGATGATCAAGCTGGAGGGGGTCAAGGACACCCTCGACGTGGTCGACGACCAGCGCGGCCAGCCCACCTGGACCGTCGACCTCGCCGACCGGCTGGTCCGCCTCGGGCAGTCCGCGCTGGCGGGTACCGCCCCGGCGGGGATCTACCACGGCACCAGTGGCGGCGAGACCACCTGGTTCGGCCTCACCCGGGAGATCTTCCGGCTGCTCGGCGCGGACCCCGAGCGGGTCCGCCCCACCACCAGCGCCGCCTACGTCCGCCCGGCCCCCCGGCCGGCGTACAGCGTCCTCGGGCACGACCGCTGGGCAGCCGCCGGGATCGAGCCGATCCGCGACTGGCGCGAGGCCCTGCATGAGGCGTTTCCGGCGCTGCTGGCGGCGGAGCGGCCGTAGGCCGGGGTACAACTCGCCTTGACGAGCGGGGTGGCCGGAACCTCTCTGGTTCCGGCCACCCCGCTCGCCCGTGGTGCGATGGCCCGCCTCTGGTCCATTCACCCGCATGGCGGCCGGACTTGACCGCCCCGGCGGCGGCGAGCTCCGCGGTGTTGTCGGCCGCGCGCACGGTGAACGGGACCAAACGGCTCTGTGTGGAATCCGTGTCGACACAGGTGATGACCTGCCGGTCCGCCTTGCACCCCGGGTCGTCAACTGCAAGGCTCGCGATACCGGTCAGGTCCCGGCCCCTGCGGCCGCACCGCGCCTCCAGGACCGTGCACTTGGATTTCATGCACATGTGATCCGGGGGACCTTCAAAGGTTGCCGTCCGTTCTCACCATGAATTTCACTGATTCTCACGAAGTAAGAGATTTCTCAGCAATGGAACCAGGCGTCCGGCCGCTCCCTCATGCAGGGCAGCGAAGGAGGTCGAAATGGGCGACAGCCCCATGCAGACGAGCAACGCGCTCACACGGCGGATCGCGCCGAGACTCGATCCACCGCCCCAGCAGCGGCGGTGGCGTATCGAGCTGGGAAAGGCACTGCCGGCACTGACGTTGTTCGTCTCCGTGCGGCTGTCCGGGGTGATCATGGCGACCCTGTGGTCGATCCACCTCGGCAGACACCCGCGAACCGTGGCCGGCCTGGAATGGGACGGCCACTGGTACTGGCACATCTCGCAGTACGGCTACGGCCTGATCGTCCACGCCAAGCACGGCGTCATCTACAACGACCTGGCGTTCTTCCCCCTCTTCCCGGGCCTGATCCGCGCGGTGAACACGGTGCTGCCGATCGGCCCGGTCAACGTGGCGCTGCTCATCGCATGGACTGCCGCCCTGGTGGCCGCCTGGGGCGTGTACGCGGTCGGCGAGCTGCTGCACGGACGACGCGTCGGGATCCTCCTCGTGGGGCTGTGGGCGCTGCTGCCGCACGCGATCATCCTGACGATGGCGTACACCGAGCCCGTCATGACCGCCTTCGCGGCCTGGGGGCTCTACGCGGTGCTGACCCGCCGCTGGCTGACCGCGGGGACGCTGGCGGTGCTGGCCGGGCTGTGCCGCCCGAATGGCCTCGCCGTGGCGGCCGCCGTCGTCACCGGCGCCGTCGCGTATCTGTGGCAGTTGCGCCGCTCCGGTGCGCCCACCGCGCCACGCGCCTGGGCGGCCGCCGCAATGGCTCCCCTCGGATGGCTGGGCTACATCGGCTGGGTGGGACTGCGGACCCACAGCCCCCTCGGCTACTTCCACGTACAGAGCCTGTGGGGCTCGCGGTTCGACTTCGGCCTCTACACCGCCCGCACGTTCAAGCACCTGATCGTCGGTCACGACGTCCTCGTCGTCTATGCGACCGCCGCGTTCGTCCTCGGCTACCTGCTGCTCTTCGTCTTCTGCATCCTGAACAGGATGCCCCTGCCCCTGCTCGCCTACTGCGCGCTCCTCATCGTGATGGCGGTCGGCGGCACCCACTTCTTCAGCAGCAAGCCGAGGTTCCTGCTGCCGGCCTTCCCGCTGCTGATCCCGCTCGCCCGGCATCTGGCGCGCAGCCGCCTGCGCACCCTGGTCACCCTGCTCAGCGCCCTGGCCGTCGTCTCCCTCTTCTACGGCACCTACCTGCTCACCGTCTCCCACCGGGCTCTGTGACGGGAGGACTGCTGCGCAGGGCCGTGCACCTGGCTTCCGCACGGCAGTTGAGGGCTGCGGGTGCGGCCTGCGCTCAGAGGCCGTTCGGTGTGCCCAGGCCCGTGAGGGCGCCGACCGGGTCGAGGTCCGGGGTACCGCGGGGCCACCAGTCGTCGTGGCCCGGCTCCGACTCGTAGGCGTACCACAGACCGTCGCGGCCGAGGCGGAGCTGAACGTGGCCGCGGGGGTGGGTGAGGTGGTTGCGCCAGGGTCTGAAGGCGGGGAGGTCGGCGGCGAGAAGGAGGGGGCGGGCGCGGTCGAAGCGTCCTGCGGGCGGGTCCCAGGGTTCCTCCAGGACGGCGAGGCCCTCGAGGCCGCCCTGCCGCCAGGCTGCGACCGCTCGGGCCAGCTCGGCGGGGGTGCGCCCCGCGGCCGAGGCGAGCGAGGCGTAGAGCGCGCGGGTGCTTGCCGTGAGGCCGGAGCCGGGGCGGGCGGCGGCGAGCCGGACGGCGTCCTGCCACAGCGTCAGCTCCGCCACCGGGTCGCGGCCGGTGCTGAGCAGCGCGTGGGCACGGGCGGCGGCGTCGGTCGCCAGCTGGTCCAGCGCGAAGGGGTCGGGGCCGCCCGGGGCCGCGGGGTAGACCGGGGGCTGCTCGGGGTGCGGCGGGACGGGCAACGGGGCCGGCAGCGGCGGTAGCCGGCGGGGCAGCACGGCTTCGGTCGCGCGCACGCCGGGGAGCGGGGCCGGCTCCTGCTCCTGGGCGGCGCGGGCCGCGCGCGTGGCGCTCAGGCGGGAGAGGGCGTCCAGCAGCTCGCGTTCCCCGCGGCCGCGCAGCAGGAGCAGTACGAAGGGGTCGGCGTCGAGGAGGCGTGCCGTCTGGTAGCAGAGGGCGGCGGCGTGTTTGCAGGGGTGGCCGCGATCGGGGCAGCTGCAGTGCGGGTCGAGGTCGCGCGGGCCCGGCAGCAACGGCACTCCGCAGTCGGCGAGGCCCTGGGGCAGCTCCTTGTCGAGCAGGGCCGCGATGTGCCCGGGCCGCTCGGCGGCCGCGTCCAGGAACCGCGCCCAGTCGGCGTCGTCCAGCGTGCGCAGCCGCACCTGCACGCGGTACGGGCGCGGGCGGCTGCCCTGCACATACGCGAGTACGAGTCCGGGCGTCACCGTGATGGCGTCCACATGGCCCTGCTCGGCATAACTACGGCCACGCGCCAGCCGCTTGGCGTCGAGCGCCCCCTCTTCCAACGCCGTGACCCAGGCATTGCCCCACCATGTCTCCGCGAACCGGGCGTCGGCGGCAGAACCCGGGGAAGCCGAGGAGGCCGGGGAACGGAAGGCGCGGGCCGGGAACGCTGGGAAGGTACGGCGCAACTCGCTGTCGCGGCCGGGGGCGGCCATGGAGTGGGCGCGGGGGGCCGTGGGGCCGGTGGGGGATTCGCCGGGGAAGAGGGACGGGGTGGAGCTGGGGGTGCCGGGGCGGCGCTCGGCTGCGGCGAAGTGCTCGGCGGAGGTGGCTGCCTGCGGGGCTTTACTGGACGTGGGCGTCCGGGGTTTCGAACTCTGCCCCCGCACCGGGGGGTTGTCGTCCGGGCCTTCTCCCGGCACGCTCGCCGAGGCAGGCATGGGGAAGGCGTCGGCAAGCAACCCCTTCAGGTCCCGCGCCTGGACACCGGCAGCGCGTCGAGGCCCGCCGCCGCCCGCCCGACGCGCGCCTGCGGCCCGCTCGGCATCCACCCGGGCCTGGCGCATCTCCGCCCGCGCGGCACGCAAGGCCTCACGCGCGACATCAGCGGGCCGCGCACCTGCAGGGGCGGCAGACCGCACATCTGCGCCCGGCAGCACGGAACTCGGCGCCTCACCCTGGCGCTCCGCGGTCGCTGGCGCCACCCCGACCGCGGCGTCGTCCGGCAGAGGGCCGGGGGCGCCACCGTCCGTCGCCCCGCCTGAAGCACCTCCACCAGCGCCGGCCGGGTGAGCCCCTGCCGCCGAAGCGAGCCGATCCCCGTCTGCGTCCGCACCGGACCCAACGCCCGAGCCTCCGGCCCCGGCACCGAACACCACCGCGTCCGCCAACCGCCCGGCATCCGCATCCTGACCGGCCCCCACACCCGAAACATCTCGCCCCGACCCCACACCCAAAGCATCTCCGCCCGAGCCCCCCGCCCCGGCACCAGACACCACAGCATCTGTAACCCTGCCCCCGGCACTGTCAGAGCCTCCACGTGCAGAGCCGCCCGCGTCAGGCCCGCCGGCATCCGCAACCTCACCAGGCCCAGCATCCGAAGCATCTCGCCGCGAGCCTCCCGCCCCGGCGCCCGATACCACCGCGTCCTCGAACCGACCTCCGCCGCGGCCAGAACCCCGCTGTCCAGTGACCGCTGCGTCAAGCCCGCCGGCATCCGCAACCGCACCAGATCCAACGCCCAAAGCATCTCCGCCCGAGCCCCCCGCCCCGGCACCCGAGGCCACCGCGTCCGTGAACCGGACCCCACCACCGCCAGAACCCCGCCGTGCAGAGACCGCCGCGTCAGGCTCTCCTGCATCCGCAGCCGCACCAGGCTCAATACCCGAAGCCTCTCCCTCCGAGCCTCGCGCCCTGGCACCGGACACCTCCGCGTCCGTCACCCTGCCCCCACCACTGCCGGCGCCACGCCGTGCAGAGACCGCCACCCCATGCCCGCCGGCATCCGCAACCGCACCAGACCCAACGCCCAAAGCATCTCCGCCCGAGCCCCCCGCCCCGGCACCCGAAGCCACCGCATCCGTGAACCGGGCCCCACCACCACCGGAACCCCGCCGTGCAGAGACCGCCGTCCCAACAGGCCCGCCCGCGGTGACGTTCTCACCGGGGCCAACGCCCGAAGCGTCTGCTTCCGGGCCTCCCCGTCCCGCGCCGGACAACACGCCGTCCGTGGCCCCGCCGTCGGCGCCCGGCCGTGCCGAGACCGCCGCTCCCGCAGGCCCCTCCGCATCCTCGCCGGGCGGCATCCCCGATGTGTCCGCGACCGCGGCCTCCGACACCGGCCCCGCCGGGGCAGGGTCGGCGTCTGCTTCGCGTCTGGCGGAGATCGCTCGGCGCAGCGCAGCGCGGGCGGCGTCGGCGGGCCTTGCCTCGCGGCCCTGCGGAGCCTGCTCCTGCCCGGGGGACTCCCGGTCCGCGTCCCGCTCGGATGCGGGTTCGTGGCCCGCAGCCCTCCCCTGCCCCGGTCCTCCGGTGCCGGGCTTCTCCCGTTGCCGTGCCTCCCTCAGGGCCCGGCGGGCCTCGTCGGCCGGGCCCGGGGTCATGTCGGCCTCCGGAGGGTGACCAGGTCGGTGAGTTCGCGGTCGGTCAGTTCGGTGAGGGCCGCCTCACCGGAGCCGAGGATGGCGTCGGCCAACGCCCGCTTGGACTCCAGCATTTCGGCGATGCGGTCCTCGACCGTGCCCTCCGTGATGAGGCGGTGGACCTGGACCGGCTGGGTCTGGCCGATGCGATAGGCGCGGTCGGTGGCCTGTTCCTCGACCGCCGGGTTCCACCAGCGGTCGAAGTGGATGACATGGCCCGCGCGGGTCAGGTTCAGGCCGGTGCCGGCCGCCTTCAGCGACAGCACCAGGACCGGGGTCGAACCGCTCTGGAAGCGGTCCACCATCCGTTCGCGCTCCGGGACCGGCGTGCCGCCGTGGAGCAGGTCCACCGGGACCGCCCGGGAGGCCAGATGTGCGGTGATCAGGCGGGCCATCCCGACGTACTGGGTGAACACGAGCGCCGAGCCGTCCTCCGCGAGCAGCGTGTCCAACAGCTCGTCCAGAAGGGCGAGTTTGCCGGAACGTGGGAGCAGCCGTTCGCCTTGGACCGCCTCCTCCTTGAGATACAGCGCGGGGTGGTTGCAGATCTGCTTCAGCGCGCCCAGCAGCTTGAGCACCAGGCCCCGGCGTGCGATGCCGTCCGAGGTCTCGATGGCCAGCATGGACTCCCGCACCACCGCCTCGTAGAGAGCGGCCTGTTCCCGGGTGAGCGGCACCGGATGGTCCGTCTCCGTCTTGGGCGGCAGCTCCGGGACGATGCCGGGGTCGGACTTCTTGCGGCGCAGCAGGAAGGGACGGACCAGACGGGCCAGGCGGGTCACCGCCTCCTCGTCCTCGCCGTTCTCCACGGCGCGCGCGTGCCGGGCGCGGAAGGATTTCAGGGGGCCGAGCAGTCCGGGTGTCGTCCAGTCGAGCAGCGCCCAGAGTTCGGAGAGGTTGTTCTCGACGGGCGTACCGGTGAGGGCCACCCGCGCCGGGGAGGGGATGGTGCGCAGGGCCTTGGCCGTCGCCGAGTACGGGTTCTTGACGTGCTGCGCCTCGTCCGCGACGACCATGCCCCAGCGCTGCTCGGCCAGTCGCGGTGCCGTCGTCCGCATCGTGCCGTAGGTGGTGAGGACGAAACCGTCGGTCAGGTCGTCCAGCGTGCGGTCGGGGCCGTGGAAGCGGCGGACGGGGACGCCGGGCGCGAACCGGGTGATCTCCCGCTGCCAGTTGCCGAGCAGGGAGGCCGGGCAGACGACCAGGGTCGGCTCGCGGCGGGCGCGCTTGAGGTGCAGCGCGATGAGGGTGATCGTCTTGCCGAGCCCCATGTCGTCGGCGAGGCAGCCGCCGAGGCCGAGGGAGGTCATGAGGTCCAGCCAGGCCAGGCCCCGGAGTTGGTAGTCGCGCAGGGTGGCGTGCAGGCCGGAAGGGGGTTCGGCGGGGCGCACCCCGGCCGTCAGACGGTCGCGCAGGGCCGCCAGGGCGCCGACCGGTACCGCCTCGACCGTCTCGCCGTCGACCTCCGCACTGCCGCTGAGCGCGACCGAGAGCGCGTCCACCGGGTCGAGCAGGCCCAGTTCGCGCTTGCGGGCCTTGCGGACCAGGGCGGGGTCGACCAGGACCCAGCGGTCCCGCAGCCGCACCACCGGTCGGTGGGCTTCGGCCAGGGCGTCCATCTCGGCCTCGCTGAGCGGGTCGCCGCCGATCGCCAACTGCCAGCGGAACTGCAGGAGTTCCTCGCTCTCGAAGAAGCCGGTGCCGTCGGTCGCGGAGCCCGGTGCGGGCCGGACCACCGCGGCCGCGCTCAGGTCCTGGGCGAGGTCCCGGGGCCAGTGCACGGCGACCCCGGCGGCCGCGAGCCTCGTCGCCGCCACGCCGAGCAGCTCGCCCAGTTCCTCGTCGTAGAGCGGCAGGACGTCGGGCACGTCCTGCTCGGCGAGCCGGTCCAGGGGCGGCCAGATCCGGGCCGCGCGCCGCACGGCGAGGGCCGCGTCCACGCGTGCGCGCGGCCCGAACGCCGCGTCCGCCTCGCCCGCCCACAGGGCCGCCGCGTCGGCGATCAGCGTGGGGTCGGCGAGGCTGTGCACCTGGACGATCGCGGCGCCCGCGGTGCGTACTCCCTCGTCCCGGTCGAACACCTCGTACGCCGACAGGTCGAGGCGGAGCGAGATGCGCACGCCCGCGTCCATTCCGGCGGCGACCTCGGCGGCCCAGTCATGGGCTTCGGGCAGGTTCTGCGGGCGACGGTCGGCGAAGGGTTTGCCGGAGGCGTGCGGTGCGGCGGGGGTGCGCGGGAGGGTGTCGGCGACCGCGTCCAGGAAGGAGCGCATCAGCGCCTCCGGCTCGGGCAGCCGGAGCGGGCCGGGTCCGGGCAAGGGGACCGCGTGGCCCTCGTACGGCAGGGCCGCGGCGACCGACCGGATGTGTGCGATGTCGTCCGGGTCCAGGGGGCCGGCCCGCCAGGCGTCGTGCCCGGTGGGCGTCAGACCGGGCAGCAGGCGTCCGCGGGCGACGAGCCGCAGTGCGTGCAGTGCGGCCGCGCCCCAGCAGGCGGTGGCGGGGTGGGCGGCCGGGTCGCGCCGGGCGCGGACGAGGTGGGGCAGCGCCTCGCCGACCGGGAGGGAGAGCGCGGGCGCGGTCCTGCGCCGTACTCCAGCGCCGTGCGGTCGTACGACCGTGAGCTCGGTGTCCCCGGCGGTCAGTGGGCCGCCTTCGGGATCCCAGAAGGCGATCCGGCCGTCCCGGGGCAGCGGGGCGGGCAGGAAGACGGCCGCGAGCCGGACGGGCACGGACGCCCCCGCGCCCTGCTCCCCCTCCCCCGCCCGCGCGGCCACCGCAGCCGTGTCGCGCATACGACCTGTCACCTCCCGTCCCATGAGTCGGATCAGATGTCTTCGACTCTACGGGCGGGGTCTGACAATCGGCTCCGGCGGCCGCGCCGAGGCCCGCCGCGTCACGGAACCGTGCGGGAGACGACGTAGAAGAAGGGGTTTTTCCGGTTCCCCAGGCTCATCATGACGTACTGGGTGGGCTTGGGTGCCTTCTGCTCGTGGACCAGGCCGTACCAGGGGCCCGGGCTGGTGAAGTCCCAGCCGGTGATCTTCTGGTCGCGCGCGCTGATGGTGATGTCGCCCCGCTTCAGGTCGGCGCGGGTGACGCCCATGTCGTGCAGGAAGACGTCGAGGTTGCGCAGGGGGGTCTGGAACTGGACGTAGAGACGGCTGGTCTTCCAGTTGTTCGTCTCGTAGCTCGCGACCTTGCCCGAGGGGTGCGGCATCGGCACCTGGTAGAGGCGGCGCTGAACCTGCGACGGCCAGCCCTTGGTCAGACCGGTCGCCGCGTACTTGGCCTCCTTGTCCTTGCCGCTGTCGCGGCTCTGGTTGGCGGAGATCACCAGATAGCCGGCCGGGACACCGATGAGCAGCACGATGATGAGCAGGGTGAGTGCCCTGCGGCGGATCTTGTGCCGGCGGTCCTCGGCCGGCCGGGGCGGCTCGTCCGGGGGCAGGGCCTGACGCGGCAGCGAGGCGGTCATGCGCTGTCCCGGGCGGAGCGGCGGGTTTCCAGATACCGCCCGTAGCGCTCGTGCCGCTCGACCCGGCGTCGATTGGCGCGGCGGAAGCGGCGGGCGACCAGGCGGGCGAGGTCGGCGGCGCCGACCATGCCGGCCTCGGGGCCGAGCTGGGCGCGTGCGATACGGGCCTCGGGCCGGTAGCCACGGCCGGTGAGCTGACGCTTGAAGGCGTCCCGGGCGGGCCCGATCAACAGGTCGTCGGCGGCCGAGACCCCGCCGCCGATCACGAAGCAGGAGGGGTCCAGGGCGGCCGCCAGGTTCGCGATGCCGACGCCGAGCCACTGCCCGATGTCCTGCAGCAGCTCGATGCACATCGCGTCGCCCTCGCGGGCCAGCTCGGTGATCATCGGGCCGCTGATGTCGGCGATGTTGCCCTTGACGTGCTCGATGATCCCGTACGCCACCGGGGAGTCGGCGGCGGCCAGTTCCTTGGCCTCGCGGACCAGCGCGTTGCCGGAGCTGTACTGCTCCCAGCAGCCGCGGTTGCCGCACGGGCAGCGGTGGCCGCCGGGCACGACCTGCATATGACCGAACTCACCCGCGACGCCGTACTTGCCGCGCTTGACCTGGCCGTCCTCCAGGATCGCGCCGCCGATGCCGGTGCCCAGCGTGATCATGACGAGGTGGTCCTCGCCGCGACCGGCGCCGAAGCGCCACTCGGCCCAGGCGGCGGAGTTCGCGTCGTTGTCGACCAGGACGGGTACTGCCAGGCGGCCGGCGAGGCGGTCGCGCAGCGGCTCGTTGCGCCAGGACAGGTGAGGGGCGAACAGGATGCGGTTGCGGTCGGCGTCGACCCAGCCGGCCGCGCCGATGCCCACCGCGTGCACGTCGTGCCGGTCGGAGAGGTCCAGGACCAGTTCGACGATGGTGTCCTCGACGACCTTGGGGCTCTTGGACTTGTCCGGGGTCTCCGCGCGGAGCTTCTCCAGGATGTTGCCGTCGGCGTCGACGACGCCCGCCATCACTTTCGTGCCGCCGATGTCGATGCCGACCGTGGGCACGCGGGGTGCGGTCAGGTGGGAGCGGCGCTCCCGGGTGCCTACCGTTCTCAGGGCGGGGGCACGGCGGGAACCTATGGGGGCGGTGAAGTTGCCGTAGGTGCTCATCAAGGCCCGATTGTGCCTCACCATGGGTAAGGGTGCTGTGCGGGGGAGGAACGGGGGGCGCCGTGTGTGGCGGTGCCCACAGACCCGAGCCGATTGTCCTGACATTGCGACGAACCGAACTCCGCCCACGCCCCCTTCAGGGCCGTACGAGCAACTGGAACTCGAACGAGTAGCGGGTCGGGCGGTAGGTGTGGGTGCCGTACTCGACCGCGCGGCCCGTGTCGTCGAAGGTGACGCGCTGCATGGTGAGCAGGGGGGCGCCCTCGGTTTCGGCGAGGCGGTCGGCCTCGGCGGCCGTGGCGGCGCGGGCGCCGATCGTCTGGCGGGCGCTGTGCAGGGTGATCCCGGCGGCGCGCATCATGCGGTACAGGCCGGTGGCTTCCAGCTGTGCGGTGTTCAGGTCGAGCAGGCCCGGCGGGATGAAGTTGCACAGGTACGCCATCGGCTCACCGTGGGCGAGGCGCAGGCGCTCCACGCGGTGGACGTCGCTGTCCTCGGCCACGTTGAGGGCCGCGGCGACCTCGGCGGTCGCGGGTACGAGCGTGTTGACGAGCACCTTGGTGGCGGGGCGCTGGCCGGCCGCCTCCAGGTCGTCGTAGAGGCTGGAGAGCTCCAGGGGACGCTTGACCTGGCTGTGCACGACCTGTGTGCCCACGCCGCGGCGGCGGACCAGGAGGCCCTTCTCGACGAGCGACTGGATGGCCTGGCGGACGGTGGGCCGGGACAGGCCGAGCCGGGCGGCCAGCTCGATCTCGTTGCCCAGCAGGCTGCCGGGGGTGAGCGCTCCGTGCTCGATCGCCGCTTCGAGCTGCTGGGACAGCTGGAAGTACAACGGCACCGGAGAGCTCCGGTCCACACTGAACTCGAGCGACGCGGTCGGGTCCACTTCTGGTTTCGGCACGGGGCGAGCGTAGCTCCACGCGTTGTTGACGGGAAGTTGTGTAGTCCGATTGTCCGGACATATGCATTGACAGCGTACGCACTGAACCCTCACTTTGTTTTCATGCGCATCGGGGTCATCGGTACGGGCCGCATCGGCACCATTCATGCGAAGACGCTCAGCCGCAACCGCGACGTGGGGTCGCTGATCCTCACGGACGTGGATCCGGCGCGGGCCCAGGAGCTCGCGCTCCGCCTCGGGGAGACGGCTGCGCCGGGGGTCGACGAGATCTTCAAGTGGGGCGTGGACGCCGTGGTGATCACGACGGCGACGTCGGCCCACGCCGAACTGATCGGTCGGGCAGCACGCTCGGGGCTCCCGGTGTTCTGCGAGAAGCCCATAGCGCTGGATCTGCCCGGCACCCTGCATGCCATCGGCGAGGTCGAGGCCGCCGGGACGATTCTGCAGATGGGGTTCCAGCGCCGCTTCGACGCGGGCTACACGGGCGCGCGCAACGCGGTGCTCGCGGGCCGGCTCGGGCGGCTGCACACCGTACGGGCGGTGACGTCCGACCAGGTGCCTCCCGCACCGGGGTGGCTGCGGCTGTCCGGCGGGCTGTACCGGGACGCGCTGATCCACGACTTCGACGCGCTGCGCTGGGTGACGGGGCACGAGGTCGTCGAGGTGTACGCGGCCGGGTCCGACGCGGGGCCGCCGATGTTCCGGGAGGCGGGTGACGTGGACACGGGGGCCGCGCTGCTCACGCTTGACGACGGCACCCTCGCCACGGCCACGGCGACGCGGCTGAACGGCGCCGGCTACGACGTCCGCATGGAGCTGGCCGGCGAGCTGGACCAGATCGTCGTGGGCCTGGACGACCGTACGCCGATCGCGTCCACGGAGCCGACCGGGCCACCGGCGGCGGACAAGCCGTGGTCCGGCTTCCTGGAGCGCTTCGGGCCTGCCTACGAGGCCGAGCTGGCCGCATTCGTCGAGGTGGTCCTCGGCCAGCGCCCCAACCCCTGCGACGGCCGCGAGGCCCTGCAGGCACTGCGCATCGCCGAGGCCTGCGAGGTCTCCCGCCGGGAGCGCAGACAGGTGGCGCTCGCGGAGATCCCCGGGCGGACCGAGTCCGCGTTCAGGTGACCGCCGTAGCCCCTTGCCGTAGCGCGGCTACCAGCGCGCCCAGCACATCAGCACGGCGAGGACTCAATCGCGGGGCGGAGTAGCGGATCGCCGAGGCCTGCGAGGTCTTCCGACGGGAGCGCAGAGAGGTGTTCCTGCGGAGCCTCCGGGGCGGGTGCAGTCGGCGTTCAGGTGACCAGGCGTATCGCGGGAGCCGCGGCGTCCGTCGCCATGAGGGACTCGCAGTGGGCACATCTCAGTTCGTACGGCCGGACCAGATTGGTCTGGATGCTGTTCGTGCCCGACTCCTTGGTCTTCGGGCAGTAGTGGCGCAGGTTCAGACGCACCCAGGGGTGACTGGTGGGCGCCAGGCCCCTTCTGCCGTCCTTCACGTCCTCGAAGGGGGCCCACCAGAAGTCCACCAGGGCCCGCAGTGCGAGCCGCTCGGAACCGGAGGTCGTGTCGTACGCGGCGATCCGGCCCGCGGTGTAGTGGCTGCGGAAACCGCTGCGGCTGCCGGAGCACAGCGCCCGTTCGGCACCGCGCTCGTAGACCGTGGTGCGGCCGGTCCGCTCGCAGATGAAGCAGTCCACGCTGAACTCGAGCTTGGAACTCCAGTGCAGCTGGTGGGAGTTGTCGCCGCCGAGCGGTCCGGTCAGCTCGGCGGTGATCTCCGCGGTGCGCAGCACGCATGCCCCCTGGGAACGTCCGGATCGGTGTTCTACCAGCGCACCGGCAGGCTGCGCACCCCGCGCATCAGCATGCCGGGGAGCCAGTCGCCCGGTGGGGCGTCGAGGGCCAGGCCAGGGGCGCGTTGCAGGAGGGTGCGGATCGCCGTGCGGGCTTCGAGGCGGGCCAGGGGGGCGCCGAGGCAGTAGTGGATGCCGTGGCCGAAGGCCAGGTGGCCGCGGGTGTCGCGGTGGATGTCGAAGCGGTCCGGGGCGGGGTAGCGCAGTCCGTCGCGGTCGGCCGCGGTGAGGCCGACCATCACGAAGTCGCCCTTCTCTACCCGGGTGCCGCCGATCTGAAGGGGTTCGGCCGCGAACCGGAACGTGGCGTTCTCCACCGGTCCCTCGTAGCGCAGCGTCTCCTCGACCACGCCGTCGACGAGGTCCAAGTCGTTGCGCACGGCGGCGAGTTGGTCCGGGTGGGTGAGCAGGGCGTGGACCGCGTTGCCGATCAGGTTGACCGTCGTCTCGTGCCCGGCGATGAGCAGGATGAAGGCCATGCCGCGCAGTTCGCCCGGGGAGAGCCGGTCGCCGTCCTCGGCGGTGGTGCGGATCAGGTCGCTGAGCAGGTCGCCGCTCGGCCCCGCGCACCGCTTGTCCTCGATCAGCCCGGTGAGGTACTCGGCGAGCCGCACGAAGGCGTCGTGCTCGCTGTCCGCGCTGGTCGGCGCGACCGCCTCGGTCGACATCTTGCGGAACTGCGTGCGGTCCATCTCCGGTACGCCCAGCAGCTCGCAGATCACGGTGATCGGCAGCGGGTACGCGAAGGAGTCCACGAGGTCGGCGCGGCCGCGCGGCAGCATCCCGTCGAGCAGTTCGTCGGTGATCTGCCGGATCCGCGGCCGCAGTTCCTCCACGCGGCGCATGGTGAAGGCCCTGGAGACCAGTGCGCGCAGGCGCGTGTGCTGCGGCGGGTCGGCGCCCAGGAGGTACTTCCCGATCAGCTCCTCGTCGAGGAACACCATGCCGATCCTGCTGCCGTCCTTGGCCAGCCGCGGGTCGGTGAGCGCCGTGCGCGCCTCCTCGTGGCCGACGACGAGCCAGGTCACGTGGTGCTCGTCGGGCGGGGGCAGCCGCACCCGGTGCACCGGCCCGCGCTCGCGCAGTCGCGCGTACACGGGATGCGGGTCCTCGCGGAACCCGTCGCCGAACTCCCCCAGGTCGATCACGTCCGTCATGTTCTCCCCGTCCCGCCCCGTCCCCCGCCCGGTTTTCCCCCGGTGCATCGACAACGCACGGCAGGCTGCGTCAGTGCCCGTCCGCCGGACAGATCCCGCGGGGCGCGAAAGCCACGACGACGCCGCGGACGATCGACCGGCGCATCCCGCGGAGCGCTCAGTGCCCGTTCCCCTCCGATTCCTCCAGTAGGCCCGCGTCGTACGCCAACAGGGCGATCTGCACACGGTTGTTGAGGTCGAGCTTGGCCAGGATGCGGGAGACATGGGTCTTGACGGTGGCGACGCTCATGAAGAGCGTCGCGGCGATCTCCGCGTTGGACAGGCCGCGGCCGACCGCGACGGCGACCTCGCGTTCGCGGTCGTTGAGGGTGCCGATGCGCACGCGCGCGTGCGTGCGCCGGGTGTCGGCTCCGGAGCCCGCGGCGTGCTCCATCAACTGCCGTGTGACGGTGGGCGACAGCACGGGGTCGCCGACCGCGACCCGGCGCACGGCGTCGACGATCTCGGCGGGCGGGGTGTCCTTGAGGACGAACCCGGCGGCACCCGCCCGCAGGGCGCGCAGCACCTGTTCGTCGGCGTGGAAGGTGGTGAGGACCACGACCTGCGGGGCGTCCTTGCGGTCCCGCAGCCGCTCGGTGGCCGTGAGGCCGTCCACCGACGGCATCCGGATGTCCATCAGGACCACGTCCGGGCGGGTGCGGTCGACGAGTTCCTCGACCTCGGCGCCGTCGGCGGCCTCGCCGACGATCTCGATGTCCTCGGCGCCGCCCATCATCAGGGACAGCCCGGCCCGCACCAGGGGGTCGTCGTCGACGAGGAGCAGTCTGATCGCAGTCATGGGCCTTACGTAATCACGGTGGGCGGGGCCGCCGCGCCCGGGTCGCCTCATCCCCAGGGCAGCCAGGCCCGCACCCGGAACCCGCCGTCCGGCTGCGGCCCGTGCTCGAGCCGTCCGCCGGTCAGGGTGGCCCGTTCCGTCAGCCCGATCAGCCCCTGCCCGGAGCCGGGCACGGCGGGCACCTCCCCCTCCGGGGCGGGATTGCGTACGTCCACGACGAGGCCCTCGCCCGGGGTGCCCGTGACGGAGACGGTGACCTCGGTGCCGGGGGCGTGTTTGCGGGCGTTGGTCAGGGCCTCCTGGGCGATGCGGTACGCGGTACGGCCGACGGAGGAGGGGACGGCGGCGGGGTCGGTGACGCGGCTTGCGAGGGTGACCTTCATGCCGGCCTCGCGGCACTCGGCGACCAGCCCGTCCAGCGCGGCGAGCGTCGGCTGCGGGCGGCCCGCGTCGTCGGGCTCGCCCGCCCGCAGCACGCCGATGATCTCCCGCAGGTCCTGGAGGGCCTCGTGCGCGCTCTCACGGATGACGCCGGCCGCCCGCGCGACCTCCTCCCGGGGTGCGTCGGGCCGGAACTCCAGGGCGCCCGCGTGCACGCTCAGCAGGGTCAGCCGGTGCGCGAGGACGTCGTGCATCTCGCGGGCGATGGCCTCGCGGGCCAGCCGCTGGGCCTGCTCGGCGCGCAGCTGGGCCTCCGTCTCGGCCCGCCGAGCGCGGTCGCGCAGGCTCACCATGAGCTGGCGCTTGGACCGGACGAACATGCCCCAGCCGATGACGGTGAGGGTGAGCAGTTCGGCGAACGCGACCGCCCCGGCGTACTGCAGGTCGGGGTCCGGGCGCAGCCAGAAGAACGGCGGGATCAGCGCGAGGGAGATGCCACCGATCCAGGCGACGTACCGGAAGGGCCGGTGCACGGCGAGGGTGAAGACGGCGATCATGCCGGCGCCGCCCGCCGTGTTCGACAGGAGGCCGACGGGGATCATCGCGACGGCGAGCCCGAGCGGCCAGCGGCGGCGCGCCCACACCGCGGCGCAGGACAGCGCTCCCAGCAGCTGGTCGACGACGGCGAGGGCGTGCGGGGTGTGCGTGTCGTGGTGCAGGGTGTTCGCGGCCGCAAGACCGATGGCGACGGCGAGCAGGAAGCAGGTGAAGTCGACGACCCAGTCCCGCACGGTGCGCCGGGGCCGCCCGGCGTCGGGGTCGATCTCGTGCAGCAGCGCCGACGGGAACAGCCATCTGCGGCCGATGACCCCCGCGGCCGGTGTCGGCTTGTCATCCCTCACGGTCGACAAATCTACGCAGTGCGGCGACCCGTCACCGCTCCACACGGAGGATCCCCGACCAAAGTTGCACCACTGGAGACTTTCGGCGCGCGCCACCGCCGGACGGTGGACTTCCGGCCGCTACGACTCGCCCCGCGGCCGATGTCTGTGGGGAGTCCGCGGGGCGAGGGTCGGAGTATGAAGCAGCTGCTGGAGCTACTCGGATTCATCGCCCTGGTGCAGGGCGTGCTGGGCCTGGTGCACGAGTTCACCCACTGGCATGTGGGCCTCGTGCAACGGCTCGGCTTCCTCGACGGCTACGGGGTCTACGCGAGCGTCGCCCTGGTGGTGCTGGCGCTCGCGCTGTTCGCCGCCGCGGAGAGCCGGAAGTCCGGATGAGCGCCACCGGACTCCCGGCTGGTCACGCCGTTCCCTCGGAGCGACTGAGTGGGGAAGTCGCTCAGCAGCTGAAGTCGATCAGGTCGAACGTCGCGTAGTGGTCCGAGGTGTAGTAGTCCTCCTGGGACTGCTCACCGGTCACGATGCGGCGGGCACCGCGCGTGGGCGAACCGGGCGTGATGACCGTGTACTCGTGGTAGTACCCGGACGCCTGGCTGGGCAGGACGCCTTCACGGTTGGTGAAGACGACGCCGTCCTGCCGGTACGGGAACGGACCGCCCTGGTCGATCAGGTCGAGGGTGTCGTGCGCCTGGGAGGGCAGGGAGTTGTAGCAGATGCTGCCGACGGAGTCGGCCGCGGCGTCCGCGCTGGTGGCGGTGACGGCGCCGCCCACGAGGAGGGCGGACAGCAGAACGGCTGCGGCACCGATGCGAGTGGTGCGTGTGGGGGTTGTCATGCCCTCATGATGACGCGCGTAGACAGTGGCATGTCAATGTCAAGTCCGGAGATTTTCCCGTCAAGTCCGATGAGTTTTCCGCACGTTAACCTGCGGCCCTGCGTCCCCACGCGGTCCCCACAAGCACCAGCGCGCCGCCCGCCAGTCCGAGCGCGCCGAGCCGTTCCCCGCCGAGCGCGATGCCGGCCGCGGCCGCCCACAGGGGCTCGGTGCCGAGCAGCAGGCTGACCCGCGACGGGGAGGTCCGACGCACGGCCCACATCTGCACGAAGAACGCGAACAGCGTGCAGCACACGGACAGGAACAGCAGCCCCGCCCACTCGCGCATCCCGAAGCCGGCCGCGGTGCCCCAGGGCGTGGCGTCGGCGCCGACGGACAGGGCCGCGAACACCGCGACGGCGGCGCCCAGTTGGACCGTGGTGAGCGGCAGCGCGTCGGCGCCCCGGACGGCCTTGATGCGGGCCATGGCGAGGACGTGCACGGTGCGGGCGAGGGCGGCGAGCAGCATCAGCAGGTCGCCGAGGGAGGGGCGGGTGAAGCCGCCGCCCTGGGTGAGCAGGACGACGCCGAGCACGGAGAGGCCGGCCGCCGCGAGGAACGCCCGCGGGGGCCGGACGCGTGTGACGGCGGCCTCGGCGAGCGGGGTGAAGATCATGGTGAGGCTGATGATGAGGCCGGCGTTGGTCGCCGAGGTGTGCACGACGCCGTACGTCTCCAGCAGAAAGATCCCGCCGAGGATCAGACCGAGCAGAGCGGCGCCGCGCCACTGGGCGGCGGTGAGGGCGCGCAGGGAGCGCCGCGCGAGGACGGCGAGCACCGGCAGGACCACGGCGAAGCGCAGCACCAGGACGGCGAGTACCGTCCGGGCGGTGGTGATGTCCTTGGCGGCGAGATAGCTCGCACCCCACACCACCGCGACGAGCAGCACGGGCAGATCGGTGAGCCAGGCTCGGCGGGGCGCCAGCGGGCGCGGTACGGCGATCGACGACATGGGGGCGGCTCTCCCGGTCTCCGACGGGTGTGCGGAGACGTCGGCGGCTCCCACGGGGAGCGATCACCGTACCGGCGCGGCTGATCTGCGGCTAGGCGTTTTCCGGGAGCTCGTACGAGCCGTAGTCGGGCCGGCCGGCCACGTCGTACGACTGGATGGAGACCCCGGCGGGGGTGGTACGGCCGCCCGTGTGGCGGAACTTGGTCGGTACGGCACCCTCCCTGAAGAGACGGAGGCCGGTGCCGAGCACCACCGGGAACGTCACCAGGTGGACGGTGTCGACGAGGCCCAGGTCCAGCAGGGACTGGACGAGGGCGCCGCTGCCGTGCACCTGGAGCTCGCCGTCGGTGCGCTCCTTGAGGGCGGTGACCTCCTTGGCGAGGTCGCCGCCGATCACCGTCGTGCCGGACCAGGCGGGGTCGCTGAGGGTGGCCGACGGGACGTACTTGGGCAGCGCGTTCAGCTGGGCGGCGATGCGGTTGGCGGGGTCGGTCACCTTCGGCCAGTACGAGGCGAAGATGTCGTACGTACGGCGGCCGAGGAGGAACGCGGCGGGGCGCTCGAAGACCTCGCCGACGAACCGGCCGAAGTCCTCGTCGCCGTAGACGAAACTCCAGCCGCCGTGCTCGAAGCCGCCCCGGGTGTCCTCCTGGGGGCCGCCGGGGGCCTGGTAGACGCCGTCGAGAGTGACGAAGATCGTGGAGACGAGCTTGCCCATGGCGGGTGCCTGCTTCCTGGTGTGGGGTCTGTTGTCATCACCTCAGACCCCACGGGCCCCCGCAACTCATCGGTCGGTCCTGCGGCACCTCACCCGGCGCGCGTCATCCGGCGTTGGTGGAGAACAGGCCGCCCGTCGGGCCCTGCTTGTCGCCGCCCTGGGCCTTCTTCAGGGCGTTCGCCAGGCTCTCGATGGTGAGCGACTGCAGGATCACCCGGCCGTTGCCCTCCAGGGTCGCCAGGGACAGGCCCTCGCCGCCGAAGACGGCGTTCATGATGCCCTGGCGGTTGAGGCCTCCGACGCGCTGGACGCCGTACTGGATGCCCTCCTCGAAGGCGACGACGCAGCCCGTGTCGACCTCGATGCGGCCGCCGAAGTCGGCCGGGTTCAGGTCGATGAAGTTGCCGGCGCCCGCGATGATCACCGTGCCGTACCCGGTGAACTTCTCCAGGATGAAGCCCTCGCCGCCGCTCATGCCGGTGCGGCCGCCCTGGAAGGCGATGCCGAAGTCGACGGTGGACTCGGCGGCCACGAAGGCGTCCTTCTCGGCGAACCACGCGCGTGTGCCGTCCAGTTCCAGGGCGCGCATCTCACCCGGGAGCACGCCCGCGAAGCCCACGGTGCCCTCGCCGCCCTGTGCGCTGAAGTACTGGAACGCCATCGACTCGCCCGCGAGCATGCGCTGGCCGACCTGCATGGCCGTGCCCATGGCCTGGCGCAGCATGCCGCCCATGCCGCCGCCACCGCCGCCCTGGGACTGCCCGCCGCTGTTCGACGGACCGGAGAGGCGGGTCTCCATGGTCACGTTCGTCGTCTTGAACAGGAACTTCCCCGCCTCGCAGTAGACGGTCTGGCCGGGGCTCAGGTTGACGACCGCCATCTGCATGGCGTTGCCGACGATCTCTTGCTGAAGTGTCACGTGAGGAGAACGCGGGAGGTGGAGGAAAGAGTTCCGGCCTTCCGGTGTGTTCCGGCCACTCGATCTCGGTGTCCGTTGGCCGCCAGCGTCGGCGCGCTGCCGGCGCTGGGATGGACCCATGACGACGACTTACGGAACTCTCGACGGCAAGGTGGCCCTGGTGACCGGCGGCAGCCGTGGCATCGGTGCGGCGACGGCGCTGCGGCTCGCCCGGGACGGCGCGGACGTGGCCGTGACGTATGTGAACGGCAAGGATGCGGCCGCGGACGTCGTACGGCGGATCGAGGCGCTGGGGCGGCGGGCGGTGGCCCTGCGGGCGGATTCCGCGGACGCGGAGGAGGCGGTGGCGGCGGTGGAGCGCACCGCCGAGGCGCTGGGTGGGCTGGACGTGCTCGTGAACAACGCGGGCGTGGGCGTGCTGGGACCGTTGGACGGTCTGGCGCTCGCCGATGTCGACCGGGTGCTCGCCGTGAACGTCCGGGGGGTGTTTCTGACCTCGCAGGCGGCGGCCGCGAGGATGGCGTCCGGGGGGCGGATCATCACGATCGGTACGTGTATGACTCAGCGGGTGCCGTGGGCGGGTGGGACGCTGTACGCGACGAGCAAGGCGGCGCTGGTGGGACTGACGAAGGCGCTGGCGCGGGAGTTGGGTGGGCGGGGGATCGCGGCGAACATCGTGCATCCCGGGCCGATCGACACGGACATGAATCCGGCGGATGGGCCGTCCGCGGCGGATCAGGCGGCGATGACGGCGATCGGTCGCTACGGGACGGCGGAGGAGGTGGCGGGGATGGTGGCGTATCTGGCGGGGGCCGAGTACGTCACCGGGGCGGAGTTCGCGGTGGACGGCGGGTTCGCGGCGTGATGCCGTGGAGGGTTTTCGCCCCCGCCGCCCCTGCCCGTCCCGTACCTGGGGGCTGCCGCCCCCAGACCCCCGCTTCGGCCTGAACGGCCTCGTCCTCAAACGCCGGACGGGCTGAAAAAACTCAGCCCCTCCGGCGTTTGATGAGTGGGGGTCCGGGGGCCGGCCCCCGCGTCCGGCAACGGGCCTGGTCAGCCGCCCAGTTCCTGGTGACGGGCCGCCAGCGCCGTCGCGCCGGCCTCCGTCAGGGAGCCGTACAGCCGCAGCCGCGAGATGCCGCCGTCCGGGAAGATGTCCACGCGCGCGTGGGTGCCGACCGCCGGGTTCGGCAGGACGAAGCGGTGGTTGGTGTCGGGCTGCAGGCGGGTGCGCGGCAGGATCTCGCGCCAGTCGCCGTCCTCACCGTCCTTCACCGACACCGAGGCCCAGCCCGCGCTGTTCCCCTTCAGATACGCCGTGTCGATCTCGATCGCACGGATCTGGGACTGGGCCGCCAGGCGGTAGCGGATCCAGTCGTTGCCCTGGTCGCGGCGGCGGCGCGTCTCCCAGCCGTCGTCCATCTTGCGGGAGCGGCCCGGCTGGATGGTGTTCGTGGCCGGGGAGTAGAAGAGGTTGGAGGCGTCCTCGGCCTGGCCGCCGTTCTCCAGGGCGACGACGTCGAAGGTGCCCAGGGTCGCCAGCCACTGCGGGTCCGGGACGACCTCGCCGTGGACGCGCAGGCGCGCGATGCCGCCGTCGGGGTGCTGGTTGACCCGCAGATGCGTGAAGCGCTGCTCGACGGAGACGGAGAAACCGTTCGCCGCGTGGCCGCCCACCGAGGTGCGCGGGACGAGGGTCGTCCACTTCACGTCGTCGCCCAGGAGCTCCTCCGGGGACGGAGAACCGGGTACCGAGGTGCCCTCGACCGAGACCGCCTGCGGGTAGTTGCCGCGGAAGTGGGCCGTGTCGACCACGATCCCCCGGATCACGCCCGGCGCTCCCAGCCGGACCAGCGCCCAGTCGTGGTCCTCGGCCGTGGGCCACGGGTGGTCGGCCGAGGCGCCGCGGCGGCGGCGGGTCTCCCAGCCGTCCATGATCTTGCCCTTGTGCCCGAAGTGCTCGGGGTCGAACTCGGCCCGCTCGGGCACCAGCAGGTTCTCGCGCTGGGCGAAGAACTCGTCGTTGGCGGCGATCACACCGGCCCCGAGGCGCCGGTCGGCGAGGTTGGCGTACTGGGTGAAGGGGAAGTCGGCGGTGCGGTAGTCGGCGTACGGGTCACCGCCTCCGTACGGGTTCGCGTCGCCGGTGAAACTGGCCAAACGGGATGGATGCTGCGCCGTCACGGTGATCAGATCGTCCTTTCGGGGTCGGCCGCTGCGGGTGCGGGAGTCTCGTTCAGTTGTCGCGGGTGAGCAGCTGCCCCTTCGGCTCGGTGAACTCGCCGTCGGCGACGATGCGTTCGCCACGGAGCCAGGTCGACTTCACGACGCCGTACAGGGTCTTGCCCGCGTACGCCGTCACGCGGTTGCGGTGCTGGAGGGCCGCCGGGTCCACGGTGAACGTCTCGTCGGGGGCGAGGACCGCGAAGTCGGCGTCGCGGCCGGCCTCGATGGCGCCCTTGCGGGTGTCCAGGCCGACCAGTTCCGCCGTGCGTGAGGACATCCAGCGGACCACGTCCTCCAGGCCGTGTCCGCGCCTGCGCGCCTCGGTCCAGACCGCGGCCAGGCTCAGCTGGAGGCCGGAGATGCCGCCCCAGGCGGTCGCGAAGTCGTCCGTCTTGAGGTCGGCCGTGGACGGGGAGTGGTCGGTGACCACGCAGTCGATGGTGCCGTCCGCCAGCGCCTGCCACAGCAGGTCCTGGTTGGCCGCCTCGCGGATGGGCGGGCAGCACTTGAACTCGCTTGCGCCGTCCGGGACTTCCTCGGCCGTCAGGGTCAGGTAGTGGGGGCAGGTCTCGACCGTGATGCGCACACCCTCGGATTTCGCCTCGGCGATCAGCGGCAGCGCGTCGCTCGAGGACAGGTGCAGGACGTGCACGCGCGCGTCGAGGCGTTTCGCCTGGCCGATGAGCTGGGCGATCGCCGTGTCCTCGGCGTCGCGCGGGCGGGAGGCGAGGAAGTCGGCGTACTTGGGGCCGCCGTGCTGCGGGGCCGCCTCCAGGTGGTGCGGGTCCTCGGCGTGCACGATCAGCAGGCCGCCGAAGGAGGCGATCTCGGCCAGGGACTGGGCGAGCCGGTCCTGGTCGAGGTGCGGGAACTCGTCCACCCCGGACGGCGACAGGAACGCCTTGAAGCCGAAGACTCCGGACTCGTGCAGCGGGCGCAGGTCCTTGATGTTGTCGGGCAGGGCGCCGCCCCAGAAGCCGACGTCGATGTGCGCCTTGTCGGCGGCGACCGCCTGCTTCGTACGGAGGTTGTCGACCGTCGTGGTCGGCGGCAGGGAGTTGAGCGGCATGTCGACGAGGGTGGTGATGCCGCCGGCCGCCGCCGCGCGGGTGGCCGTCCAAAAGCCCTCCCACTCGGTGCGTCCGGGGTCGTTGACGTGCACGTGCGTGTCGACCAGGCCGGGCAGCAGGACGTGGTCGCCGAAGTCCTCCAGGCGGGCGTTCGAGGGTACGGCGACCTCGTACGGGAGCACGGCCGTGATTCTGCCGTCGGCGACCGTGACCGTGGCGGGACGCGTCCCCTCGGGTGTGATGACGCGCGTCGAGCGCAGCACCAGTTCTGTGTCGGACACCCGGACCCCTCTCAGCCGCCGCGATTTACTTCCACGTAACGGAATTCAACTTTCTGTTGAAGGAGTCTTCACTCCCGCTTCCACGCCGTCAAGGGCACACTTCTCCACAGTGCACCCGCTGCGCCCACTCTGGACGTTTCCACAAAGCGGAATTAGAATTCCAGCAAGCAGAACGTAGCTATGCACAAGCAGGGAGTCAACCGACCGGCGGGTAGGCTTCTGCCCTTCCCGCCAGTCCCGAAAGGAACGCGCCGTGCCGACGTCCAGCGCCAGCACCACCGACGCCGCCAAGTCCAACGGCGGTGGCGTCCAGTCCCTCGAGCGCGCCTTCGATCTGCTGGAACGGATGGCGGACGCGGGCGGCGAGGTGGGGCTCAGCGAGCTCTCCGCGAGCAGCGGGCTGCCGCTGCCCACCATTCACCGGCTGATGCGCACCCTTGTGGCCTGCGGATACGTCCGCCAGCAGGCCAACCGCCGGTATGCGCTCGGCCCGCGTCTGATCCGTCTCGGCGAGTCCGCCGCCCGGCTGCTCGGCACCTGGGCGCGCCCGTATCTGGCCCGCCTGGTGGAGGAGACGGGCGAGACGGCGAACATGGCGCTGCTCGACGGCGACGAGATCGTCTATGTGGCCCAGGTGCCGTCCAAGCACTCGATGCGGATGTTCACCGAGGTGGGCCGCCGGGTGCTGCCGCACTCCACGGGCGTCGGCAAGGCGCTGCTTGCGAACACCCCGGACGACGAGGTGCGCGCCCTGCTCTCCCGCACCGGCATGCCCGCCGCGACGGACAGGACGATCACCACGCCGGAGGGCTTCCTGGCCGCCCTTCAGGACGTGCGCCGGGACGGCTACGCGGTCGACGACAACGAGCAGGAGATGGGGGTGCGCTGCCTGGCCGTCTCCGTGCCCAACTCCCCCACCGCGGCCGCCATTTCGATCTCGGGCCCGGCGGGCCGGGTCACGGAGGCGGCCACGGACAAGATCGTGCCGGTGCTGCAGCAGGTGGCGGTGGAGCTGTCGGAGGCACTCGCGAGCTCGGGGCCCGTGGCCCAGATCTGAGCGGCCCCGACCGGCGGCTCAGCGGCGCGGTGGTTCCCCGAACAGGTCCACCGCGTTGCGCACCTCCGACAGACCCCTGGCCAGCGCGCTCACGGACCCGATCGCGCCGGCGATCAGCAGCAGCGACCGGCGCAGCCGGGGGATTTCGGGGGCGCCGTCGATCGTCATCGCGGCGAGGGCGGCGAGTTCGTCCTCGGCTATGCCGCGGTCGGGGAACTCGGCGGGATGCGCGGCGAGTTCGCGGCGCAGCCGGGACACCGCGGTCCGCAGTTCCGCCACTCTCGGGTCCTCGTCGCTGCCGGTCACTGGCCTCTGCCCCAAGCTCCGCAACACAGCTCTCCCCCTCGCACGCCCTCGTGCGCAGTTTCCTCGTGCTCCCGCAGTGCAGCCCCGTGGCGATGGTCGGGCGCCGGGGGACGCGGGTCAGTAAACGCCACCCGATGCCCCGTGCGCCACCGCGCGGACCGAAATTCAGCCCCCGGAAACCGGGCGCTCGCCCTGGCGTCAGGTATGCAGGACGCATGACGGAGAACGAACAGCAGGTGGCCGGGCTGGTCCTCGCCGCCGGCGGTGGCCGGCGGCTCGGCGGGCGCCCCAAGGCGCTGCTTCAGCACCACGGCCGGCCGCTCGTCGAACACGCGGTCGGTGTGCTGCGGGCGGCCGGCTGCACCCGCATCCATGTGGTCCTCGGGGCGCAGGCGGCCGCCGTACGGGAGCGCACCGCGCTGGAGGGGTGCGTGCTCGTGGAGAACCCGGACTGGGGCCGGGGCATGGGCACCTCACTGCGGGCCGGGCTGGACTCGCTCGCCGGAACGGGGGCCCGGGCCGCCCTCGTCTCGCTCGTCGACCAGCCGGGGATCGGTCCGCAGGCGGCAGGGCGGGTGCTGGCCGCGTACCGGGACGAGAGGTCCCTCGTCTCGGCCGCCTACGACGGCGTACGCGGCCATCCCGTCCTCTTCGGCAGCGCGCACTGGGCGGGCATCGCCGAGACCGCGACCGGGGACCGCGGGGCCCGCGCCTACCTCAAGGCGCACGAACCGGCGATCACGCTCGTCGAGTGCGGGGACGTGGCACAGCCGTACGACATCGACACGGAAGCCGATCTGGTCCACCTTGAGTGAACCTTGAACTTTGAGTGACGAAGGTGGCACTGAGCGCCACCTTCCCTCGACTCGGAGAATCTCGATATCAACAAACCATTGAACTTCCACAATGAGGAAACTAGTATCCACTGTTCAGAAGCGCCCTACCGCTCCAAGGGCGTCGCTCGCCGTACCCGGTTCGACTGGCACCCGGTGCCACCGCTGAAGGAAGTGACAGCTCATGTCCGCACCAGCGCCGTCCCCGCTGGCCATCGTCGACGCCGAGCCGCTGCCGCGGCAGGAGGAGGTCCTCACGGAGGCGGCCCTGGCCTTCGTGGCCGAGCTGCACCGGCGGTTCACGCCCCGGCGTGACGAGCTCCTCGCCCGCCGCGCGGAGCGCCGCGCCGAGATCGCCCGCACCTCCACGCTCGACTTCCTGCCGGAGACGGCCGCGATCCGCGCGGACGACTCCTGGAAGGTCGCCCCCTCCCCCGCCGCCCTGAACGACCGCCGGGTGGAGATCACCGGCCCCACCGACCGCAAGATGACCATCAACGCCCTCAACTCGGGCGCCAAGGTCTGGCTCGCGGACTTCGAGGACGCCTCCGCGCCGACCTGGGAGAACGTGGTCCTCGGTCAGATCAACCTGGCCGACGCCTACACCCGCACCATCGACTTCACCGACCCGGCGAGCGGCAAGTCGTACGCCCTGCGCCCGAACGAGGAGCTGGCGACGGTCGTGATGCGTCCGCGCGGCTGGCACCTGAACGAGCGCCACCTCGTCGACGCCGACGGCACTCCCGTCCCGGGCGCCTTCGTCGACTTCGGCCTGTACTTCTTCCACAACGCCCAGCGTCTGCTCGACCTAGGCAAGGGGCCGTACTTCTACCTCCCGAAGACCGAGTCGCACCTCGAAGCGCGCCTGTGGAACGAGGTGTTCGTCTTCGCGCAGGACTACGTCGGCATTCCGCAGGGCACCATCCGCGCCACCGTCCTGATCGAGACGATCACGGCGGCGTACGAGATGGAGGAGATCCTCTACGAACTGCGCGACCACGCCTCGGGGTTGAACGCGGGCCGCTGGGACTACCTGTTCTCCATCGTGAAGAACTTCCGTGACGGCGGCGCCAAGTTCGTCCTGCCGGACCGCAACGCGGTCACGATGACGGCCCCGTTCATGCGGGCGTACACCGAACTCCTCGTCCGCACCTGCCACAAGCGCGGCGCGCACGCGATCGGCGGCATGGCCGCGTTCATCCCCTCCCGCCGGGACGCCGAGGTCAACAAGGTGGCCTTCGAGAAGGTCCGCGCCGACAAGGACCGCGAGGCGAACGACGGTTTCGACGGCTCCTGGGTCGCGCACCCGGACCTGGTCCCGATCGCCATGGAGTCCTTCGACAAGGTCCTCGGCGACCGGCCGAACCAGAAGGACCGGCTGCGCGAGGACGTCCACGTCGAGGCGGCCGACCTGATCGCCGTCGACTCCCTGGACGCGAAGCCGACGTACAACGGACTGGTCAACGCCGTGCAGGTCGGCATCCGTTACATCGAGGCCTGGCTGCGCGGGCTCGGCGCGGTCGCCATCTTCAACCTCATGGAGGACGCGGCGACCGCGGAGATCTCCCGCTCGCAGATCTGGCAGTGGATCAACGCGGGCGTCGAGTTCGAGAACGGCGAGAAGGCCACCCCGGAGCTGGCCCGCAAGGTCGCCGCCGAGGAGCTGTCCCACATCCGTCAGGAGATCGGTGAGGAGGCCTTCGCGGCCGGTCACTGGCAGCAGGCCCACGACCTGCTGCTGCAGGTCTCCCTCGACGAGAACTACGCGGACTTCCTCACGCTGCCCGCGTACGAGCAGCTCAAGGGCTGACGTCCTCTTCGAGACCTACTCCTGCGAGACCTTGTCCGAGTGGCCCAGGGACCTTCCCGGGGCCACTCGGTCGCGTACGGCCTGCTTCACGGCCGTCGGCTCCGGGAAGCCCTGTTCGCGGCGGTCCCAGACCACCTCGTCGTCGACCCGGACGACGAAGACACCGCCGGTGCCGGGCTTGAGCGACAGCTCGGTCAGCTCCGCCTCGAAGGTGGTGAGCAGCTCCTGTGCCAGCCAGGCCGCGCGGGGCAGCCAGCGGCACTGGGTGCAGTACTCGATCTGTACTGCCGGTCCGACGCGGTTCATCCGAGGTGCACCGACCAATCCTGTTCCGCCGCCGGTTTGCCGTGCAGGTCGGGGACCCGCTTCAGCCAGTTCGGGCGGCCTTGCTGGGTACGCGCCGTCCGCAGGGCCTCCTCGGCGGCGAGTTCCTCCCGGGTGGGGAAGTCGGTGGGGAGCCACTCCGCGGAGGCCCGCACGCGCGTGTGGAGGTAGTCCACGTACGCGGCCCGGATGTCGTCCGGGGTCGCGAAGCCCTCCTCTCCGGCCAGCCAGGCGTCGGGGACCTCCGCGGCGATGTCCCGCAGCAGCTCCCGCGTCACCTTCGGCGCCAGCTCCGCGTCGGCGGCCCGTACCTCGGGGGCGTAGTGGCCGAGGGCGTGATGCCGGAAGTCGTACGCCTTGGTGGGGTCCGAGCTGTCCCAGCGGTGGTGGAAGACGAGGGCCGCCCCGTGGTCGATCAGCCACAGCCGCGGCGGCGCGATCCCGAGCGTCGGCCAGACCATCAGGTTCGAGCTGTGGACCGTGCGGTCCACGTTCACGGTCAGCGCGTCGAGCCAGACGATGCGGCCCGCCTCCAGCGCATCGACCGGGAACGACTTCGCGACCTGAGGGGTGAAGTCCCGCGCGCCCGGCAGGTAGTCCATGCCGAGGTTGATCCCCGCGCTGGCGCTGTGGAGCTCCCGCACCTCCTGGTGGGGCTCGCTTTCGGCGATCGCCGGGTCGAAGTGCACCAGCACCAGCTCGGGAAAGCGCAGCCCGAGCGCCCGCGCCAGCTCGCCGACGATCACCTCGGCGACCAGCGCCTTGCGGCCCTGCGCGGATCCGGTGAACTTCACCACGTACGTCCCCAGGTCGTCGGCCTCGACGACTCCGGGGACGGAGCCGCCGGAGTGCAGAGGGGCGACGTAGCGGGTTGCAGTGACCTCTCTCAGCATTTCCTCAGGCCACCCCCAGCAGTCCGTCGATGGCCGTCCGCCCTCTGCTTCCGGCCTCCGGCATGGAGTGAGCATAGTAACCGAGGGTGATCGCCGGTGAGGAGTGCCCAAGCCATCAGATCGGCCGCTGTGATGTTCTCGGGAGACAGTGGCCCAGGTGCGGAACGATGTGCAGGCGCCGCGATGCGCGCGTCATGCAAAGCGGAGACGCCCCTGCCGCGCGACGCATCGTCTCGTGCGCTTCCAGAACCACCGCCCAGTGCACCTCCTGCAGGCCCACGGCCGTCGCTGCCGGGCCCCACAAGACCTCGTCAGGCAGCCAGTGCCGAAGCGAGTTCCTCGGTGGCCTGGACCAGTTCGGCATTCTGATCGTTCAGCAGTCGCGGGATGGCGCCGCTGTGTGCACGGACGGCGCGTCGGGCCGCGTCTTCCCAGGCAACGTAGTGGCCATGGCGGCGGCGCAGTTTCGGGTAGGCGGCGGCCGTGGTCTCCCACTGGCGCGCGCCGGCGATGTTCCGCAGCAGATCGAGGATCTGGGCGCGGCAGGTGACCTCGGGGCGCAGGGCGAGGTCCCACAGGAAGGGGACGGTGACGGCGGTCGCCTGGTCGACGACGAAGCCGTACCGGCAGATCCGGTTGCGCAGCCTTTCCAGCGCGGTGCGGGCTGCCCCCGCGTCGCCCGAGGCAAGGGCGGCGAGCAGGAAGGGGATGGCCGCAGCGGACCCCGTGGTGTCCTTGATCTCGCGCCAGGGCACCTGCGCCACCTCCCCGAGGGTGGCGGGCGACCGGTCGTGTCTCGCAAGCCCACTCATCGTGTCAGGGCGTCGCCGTCCCGTCGGTCCGGGCGCTGCGCCGGGTGGGCAGCATGGCCCAGACGGTCTTGCCGGTGGGGGCGGAGCGGGTCCAGCCCCAGTGTTGGGACAGGGCGTCGATGATGTGCAGGCCGCGGCCGTGCTCGTGGAGTTGGTCCGTTGTCCTCGGGCAGGCCGGCAGGGCGCTGCCCTGGTCGGTGACGGCACACACCAGGTGGTGGGGGCGCAGGGTGAGCTTCAGCCATACCTCGGGCTCGGCCCCGTCGGCGGGGTTGGCCGGCCGGGCGTGTACCACGGCGTTGGCGACGAGTTCGGAGACGATGCTCAGCGCGTCGTCACGGCAGTGGCCCAACTGCCAGACGGTGAGGGTGCGGTTGGTGAAGGCGCGCGCTTGGGCGCATTCATGACCGGTATCGGGCAGGCGCAGGGCGGCTGTTCTGGGCGCGCCATGCGTGCGCACATCCAGCGGTGCACTCCGATCGGCCGTGCTCGTAGCCGGGTTGAACAAGGCTGCTGGGTGCGCGGGCGACACAGCGCCTCCCTGAGAGGACGTCAGGAACGGGGCGTCTGCACGGAGATTGACGCCTTGGCTATTATCCACGCCGAGAGCGACTTCGTGCAATTTCACGGGAAATTGCGCGCGTCGAGAGGGAGACCGTCCCCGCACGTCGATGGTCCGCGCCCGTGGGACTGCAGGCCGCCGGCGTGACGGAACACATGCAAGGAGAGTGTCGTGCCGTCAGTTCAGAACGGGGTGCGGGCCAGTTCGCTGGGCGTGGACTGGATCAAGAGCCGTCACAGCAATGCCGAGGGGAACTGCGTCGAGGTGGCCGCCCTGCCCGGGGGAGGCATCGCCATGCGCAACTCCCGTGACCCGCACGGACCGGCTCTCGTCTACACGCCGGTCGAGGTGGCCGCCTTCCTGGCGGGCGCGAAGGACGGCGAGTTCGACCACCTGCTGTGACGCGGTCCCCGGCGGCCCGCTGCGGCCGAGGCATGCACAGGCGGATGCGGCAATGCGATAATGCGGCCTGTCGTCGCCTGCCCACAGGGAGTCAGGATGCACTGCGAGTCACCGCGCATCTCCCGCCTCGAACCGTATCTGAGCAGCACCGAACCCGCTCCGACCTTGCTGAAGATGCTGGTCGGGGTGCAGCTGGCAGGCATCCGCGAAGGCGTCGGCCTCGCTCAGGAACAGGCCGCTCGTGCGGTGGGATTCAGCCCGGCGAAGCTGTCACGCATCGAGGCGGGCAAGGGCCGCCGACCGCCCACCGAGGGGGACGTGCGAGCCCTGCTGGAGCTGTACAAGACGGAGGACCACGAGACGTCGGTGCTGCTGCAGTTGCTGCGGCGGGCCGGGGAACCGGGGTGGTGGCAGCGCTTCGACAAGCGGCTGATGCCGGAGTGGTTCGACCGGCTGGTCGGGCTGCAGGAAGCAGCCCAGGCGATCCGCACGTTCGAGATCCAGTACGTTCCCGGGCTGCTGCAGACTCCGGCCTACACCCGCGCCGTGGTGGAGCGCGGACTGCCCACGGCGTCGGCCCGCGAGGTGGAGCGCCGCGTCGAACTCCGCATGCAGCGCGCGGAGTTGCTGCGGCGGGCCGATGCCCCGCAACTCTGGGCGGTCATCGACGAGTCGGTGCTGCTGCGCATCCTGGGCAGCCGCGACGTGATGCGCGGGCAGCTGGAGCACCTGGTCACGATGGCTCAGCTGCCTCATGTGACCTTGCAGATCGTCCCCCTGGACGTGACGAACGCCTCCGCGCCGGCCATCCCCGTCACCTACCTGCGCTTCGGCGGTCTCGACCTGCCCGACATCGTCTATCTCGAGCACATCAGGAGCGCCACCTTCCTGGAGGACCGGGACGAGACGGAGGAGTACCGGGTGATCCTGGACCGGCTGGCCGACGAGGCCCTCAATCCCCGCGAGTCGCTGGCCCTCCTCCGCAACACCGTCGAGCGGCGCTACGCGGGGGCATGACCCCCACGCGCCTCACTACCGGAGTCGGCCCACACCGCCGAACTCGATCCACTCCTGGGTGAGCTGACGCGGCGCCACTTCGTTGTCCGGCCGCCAGGTGGACACCTCCACCAGGCCCGGCTCGAGGATGTCCATCCCCTCGAACCACTCCGCGACGTCCTTCTCCTGCCGCACCCGGCCCCAGTGTCCCTGCGTGGCCTGATCCATGAAATCGGTGACGAAGTCCCGTACCTCGGGGTCGTCGCTGACCAGCTGGCACATCACCAGACAGCTGCCGGGCACGAGCCGCTCGGCCACTCGGCGTACCACCGCCGACGGCCCGTCACTGTCGCTGTCCGGGATGCAGTGGAACACCGAGTTGAACAGCACCGCCACCGGCTGCGAGAAGTCGATCAGCCGCTGGGTGTCGGGATGGGAGAAGATCATCTCGGTGTCGCGCAGGTCCGCCTGGATGACGGCGGTGCGCTCGTTCTGCTCCAGCAGGGCCCGGCCGTGCACCAGGACCATCGGGTCGTTGTCGACGTAGACCACACGCGACGCCGGGTCGACCTGCTGTGCCACCTGGTGCACGTTGTTCTGCGTCGGCAGCCCCGATCCGTGGTCGAGGAACTGGCGCATGCCGTACTCCCGCGCCAGCGCCCCCACCACCCGCTGCAGGAAGCGCCGGTTGTTCAGGGCCAGCGCCCGGGTGCTGGGCACGACTTTGTCGAGTTCCTCGCAGGCAGCCCGGTCGACGGCGTAGTTGTCCTTGCCGCCCAGATAGTGGTCGTACATGCGAGCGGCCGTCGGGACCGTCGCATCAATGTTCGTCGACAAATGCTTTCCCGACTCCATCGTCGCCCCCACTCCCGCGCCATCGAAGCGCACCAGCACGCAAGGCAATACATCTTAGAGACACCGCAGTTGCCCCAACCACCCCTTGATCGAACCCCGCACGCGGGCAGCTGACGGCAGACGGTGCGGGAGCTTCAGGCCCCGGCGGCGGTGACGACGGCGTCGGTGGCGAAGCCGAGGACGAGGCCCAGCAGAACGCACCAGGTGGTCACGGTCTTCAGCGCGGCCTTGCGGGCGACGGCCAGCAGTTCGATGACCACGTAGAGGATCGACCCCGCGGCCAGACCCAGGAAGGCGATCGACACGGTGTCGTTGACCAGGTGCTGGCCGACCACGGTGCCGAGGAAGGTCGGACCGCCGCCGATCAGGCCGAGCAGCAGCAGCGTGGCCCAGGAGGGGCGTTCACCCTCGGCGGCCAGCGGGGCGACGATGCCGAACCCTTCGGTGGCGTTGTGCAGCCCGAAGCCGATGATGAGGAGTACGGCGAGGGAGAGTTCGCCCTGGGCGGCGGAGTTGCCGATGGCCAGGCCCTCGGCGAAGTTGTGCAGGCCGATACCGGTGGCGATCATCAGTGCGAGCGAGCCGGCCCGGCTGCGGACCCGGGGGGCCAGCTCGGCGGAGGCGGCGGCACCGGGGCCGGCGGGCCGCGCCGCGGAGGCCGCGCGGCGGGCGATCCAGCCGTCGTAGTACACCAGGCTCATCAGCCCGACTCCGAGGCCCACGGCGAGGGTGAGGCCCCCGGAGGCCACGGTGCTCCAGTCGTGCTTGCCCAGCGCCTCGTCGACCGGCTCCCAGGCGTGTGTCAGGACGTCCCAGACCAGGAAGATCAGGATGCCGATGGCGACGGCGTTCAGACCTGCGCGCAGCCGCGGGCTCGGGTTGCGCAGCCGGCCGAGGGGCAGGCCGAGGTAGATGGTGAACCCTGCGATGGCACCGAGCAGGGCTACCTGGGAACTGGACATTAGGGGGGACTCCAGTGGGAAGAGCGGAGAAGTACCTCCCGAACCTAGATGAGGCAAGGCTTACCTAATAGGTCCCTGTGGGTCGATTTTGAGAAAACTTGGCGAATTCCTCGAACTCGGCTTCAGCGGGCCTCGCCCTGATCGCCGTCGGGATCCGCGCCCGCCGGGGTGAGCCGAACGCAGCATTCTCCGGGCTGTGGGGCCAGGACGGCTTGGACGCCGTTGATCCGCAGGCCGTCGAGGTAACCGGTGAGGAAGGCGTGGTTCATGCCGCACACCAGGTCGGGGGCCTTGGCCGCAAGGGGGTGGAAGGGGCAGTTGCGCAGCCGGATGTGCGTGGGGGTTTCACGGACGGGTTCGTAGCCGTGCTCCTCGAGCATGCGCTCACAGGTGGTCAGCCCGCGTTCGGCGCCGAGACGGCCGGGCCGCGTCCGCTCCCGTTCCGTCTCGCCCATCTGTCGCCCGCGCACGCCGGCGGTGCGTGTCGCCGCTTGCATGGCGCTCTCTTCGGGGCCCTCGGTCAGGACGGCGTCCAGCAGGAGGTCCGCCAGGAGTTCGTGGCGCCGGTCGGGGATGCTGACGGTGAGCTGGGTGTCGGTGGGCTCGTAGACCTTGGGCTGCCTACCGGCCCTGCGGATCCCGCCGGGCGTCTCGTAGCGGGCGCGCAGCAGGCCGGCGTCGACGAGCTTGTCGAGGTGGAAGGCGGCCAGCTTGCGGGATATGCCGACGCTGGCGGCGGCCTCGTCACGGGTGACCGCGCGGCGGGCGCGCCGGATGAAGGCGAACATGCGCCGCCGGGAGTCCTCGCCCAGGACGCTCACGGAGTCGATGGCGGCGTCGGCCGCACGGGCCGGCGGTATCGGATCGGAAGCCACATGACCACGATAACTCCTACCTGCATGGGCGCTTGTGCTCTTTGAGTGCCTGGAACTGGGCGTCTTGACTCGCAGACCTAATAAGACCAAGATTTGTTGGCGAAACTACGGAGGTCGTCGCGATGGTCAGTGAGTCTCAGCTTCAGGCGAAGCGGCCGGTCAGTGCCGCCCTCGCCGGCCCGTACGGCCATCCCTTCCACCCGATTCTCGTGACGGTGCCGATCGGCGCCTGGGTGGCGAGCCTGGTGTTCGACATCGCCTCCCAGGTGGTGCACGATCCGGCATTCCTGACCCGGGGCTCGGAGTGGCTGATCGCGGTCGGCGTGATCGGCGCACTGCTGGCCGCACTGGTCGGCTTTCTCGACCTGTTCGCGATTCCCGCCGGGACCCGCGCGTTCCGCACCGGCCTGCTGCACATGACGCTGAACCTGGGCGTGACCGCCGCCTACGTCGTCAACTTCCTGTGGCGCCACGGCACCTACACCGACGGCAGCTGCGTCGGCGCCGGGAAGCTCGCCCTGTCCGCGGTCGGCATCGCCGTCCTGGGTGTCTCGGGGTTCCTGGGCGGCAAGCTCGCCTACCGCTACGGCGTACGGGTCGCCGACGAGAACACCCAGGCCGAGGGATACGGGCCGGGCGACCCCGGCCGGACCTCGTGACAGCAGCCCCGCACACCTCTCGACGGCCGGTGCCCGCCGGCTGCCTTCCAGCCATCCATCGTTGGGGAGTTCCTCATGGACATCGCCGCACTGATCGCCTGGGTGGTCACCGCCCTCGGCGGCTTCTACCTGCTCGGCACCTGGATCCAACGCGGCGGGATCCGCCAGCAGCAGTCCGGCACCAGCCGCCTGCCCGCACCGGTGATCTTCGGGCACTTCGCCCTGGCCGCCATCGGCCTCGTGGTGTGGATCATCTACGTCGTGGCTGACAAGAAGGCCCTGGCCTGGACCGCCTTCGGCCTGCTGCTGCCGGTCGCCCTGCTCGGCTTCACGATGCTGGCCCGCTGGATCCCCGTCTACCGCGACCGCGCCACGGCCACCCCAGCCGCGGCTGCTCCGGGAGCGGAGGGGACGGTCCCTGCCGAACGGCACTTCCCGCTGCCCGTGGTCCTGGCACACGGCCTGCTCGCGGTCGTCACCCTCGTCCTGGTCCTGCTCACCGCCCTCGGCATCGGCGGCAGCTGACATGACCGAACTCTCGCGCCACACCACCGCACGAATACGCCCCACCGACCAGGAAGGCCCATCCGCAGGCCCCACCCTGCGGGTGGTCCATGAACCCGACGGCATCGACCTTGCCGCCGCCGAACGCGCCGCCGGTCAGTTCCTGAACGCCCTGGGCATCGCCACCTCCTCGGAGAGCATGCGCGGCACACCGGGCCGCATGGCCCGCGCCTACGCCGAGCTGTTCAGCCCGCGCCCCTTCGACCTCACCACCTTCCCCAACGACGAGGGCTACGACGAACTCGTCCTGGCCCGCCGCATCCCGGTCCGGTCCGTCTGCGAGCACCATCTGCTGCCGTTCGTCGGCACCGCCCACGTCGGCTACCTGCCCGGTGGCCGGATCCTGGGGCTGTCGAAACTGGCCCGTGTCGTCGAGCACTTCTCCTGCCGGCCGCAGGTGCAGGAGCGGCTGACCAAACAGGTCGCCGACTGGCTGCAGACCCACCTGGAACCCAAGGGTGTCGGCGTGGTCATCGAGGCCGAGCACAGCTGCATGACCCTGCGCGGCGTCCAGGCCACCGGCTCCAGCACCATGACCTCCACCCTCCTCGGCCTGCTGCGCACCGACGGCCGTTCCCGCAGCGAGTTCCTCGCCCTGACCGGCGCAACCACCTGACCCGGCCTCAGGCTGCGCCACCACGGTTTTCCCCGCCCGCAGTCCGAAATGTTCCTGTGCGGACCGTCGCGATCCCCGTGTATAAGGATCAAAACCCACCACGAGGAGCAACTCATGGCTGTGCTGGGCAAGTTGCTGAAGAACAAGCGGGCCGGGGACGAGGGCCTCGCCTGGAACGCGCCGAACCTGGCCGGCGCGAACACCCTGGAGCTGAGCAGCCCCGACTTCGCGCACGAGACGACGATCCCCACCCCGCACGCCGGCAAGCGCCTCGGTGGAAAGGATCTCTCACCGGCCCTGACCTGGGGCAAGGCGCCCGCCGGGACGGTCCGGTTGCTGCTGGTCATCGAGGACCCCGACGCACCGACGGCGTACCCGTACAACCACGGCATCGCCCTGCTCGACCCGTCCCTGACCGCTCTCCCCCAGGGCGGCCTCGACGCCGGTACCCCCGCGGACGGAGTACGGCTGCTGAGTTCGGGCTCGCGCCGCGGCTACCTCGGACCCGCGCCGATCAAGGGCCATGGTCCGCACCGTTACGTCTTCCAGCTGTTCGCCCTGGGCAAGCCGCTGACCGTCGGAAAGAGCGGCACCGTGCCGGACACCGCCAAGCCGCGGGCCGTGCTCGCCGCCGCGGGTGAGGTGCTCGCGCGCGGCCGCCTCGACGGCTTCTACGAGCGCGTCTGACCTGCGGTCAGCGGATTCGGCAGCGGCAGATAGCGGGCGTCCGCGCCGTCCGCACCCGTCCAGCGCAGGAGCAGGTTCGTCTTGCCCGGGAGGGTCGGGGAGCTGAGCAGGGCGGTGATCTCCGGGAGGTCATGGCGGGCGAGTTCGCGGCGGGCCGCGGGCCAGGGGTCGAGACCGGGGTGGCGTTCGGCCAGGGTGGCGGCGACCTCGGTGAGGTGGTTGACGACCAGGCAGTACACCAGCCGTTCCCAGCCGGCCGCGCGCGACACCTCCGGCAGCAGCTTCACGCCCTCGGCGTCCCGGAACAGCGCCTGCACCGGGATGCCGTCCGCGTCGACGGCGACCAGCGTGTTCTGCAGATGTGCCTCGAGTACGACCCCGTGGTCGGCGAAGGCTGCCAGCGCCGGCGGCACGACGGCCCTCAGATACGCCTCCCACCAGGCCTCCGGGTCGCGAGTCGCGTCGAGAGGGCTGCCCGCGAAGCCCTCCACCAGGCCCGCGGCAAGCAAGGGGGTCGCGCCGGGCAGCACATGGCCGTGCAGCCCGTCGCGGACCAGGACGGCGAGTTCCTCGAAGGCGAAGCCGGCGCTGCGGTAGCCGCGGTCGCCGAGCCAGGCCGCCGGGCCGTCCACGGCGGCGAAGGCGGCGGCCGCCGCCTCGTCCGTGCGGCGGAGTTTCAGCAGGTCGTGGCGCCACAGCCGGCGGATGTCGTTGGTGATGCGGACGTCGAGGCTGAACTTCAGGAAGAGGTCGTGCTCGGGGGCGTAGAGGGTACGGATCGCGGCCGTGGGCCAGGTCTCGAAGGCTGTCGTGCCCAGCGGGATCAGACGGCCGTCGGCGAAGGCGGGCGCGAGGTCCACGAGGTCGAGCTGCCAGGGGTGGGCGGGCAGCAGCCGGTAGCCGGGCGGGGCCTCGCCGAGGGCGTCCAGCGCCGAGGTGTCGCCCTCCTCGACGACCAGGTCCTCGCGCACGCCGAGCAGCACCAACGGGAAGCGGGCGTAGGCCTCAGGGGCGTACGGCAGCCAGCCCGCGACCGGGCCGCCACCGCGTGCCTTGGGGGCCGGATGGTAGGGGTGGCCGGTGATCAGGGACTGCTCGGAGCGCTGGTACGGGTCCTCGGGCGCCGTCGCCCCGGCGCGGGCGGCCAGCAGTGCGGCCACGGCGTCCCGGCTGTCGATCATCTCGGCGGGGAGTTCGTGGTTGGACAGGCCCGTGTCGCGGCGCAGCTCCTCGGCGACGAGCTTGACGAGTTCGGTGTGCCCGACGGGGTGCCAGTGGCCGCCTGCATAGACCTCGGGGCCGGCGGGCCGGCGTTCCCCGCGCACCCGGAGGAGCCGGCCGGTGCCGGGCAGTCGGTACGTGCGGAAGGGGCAAGCGTCCGTCCCCGACGGCGCGGGCCTGCCGTGCGCGCCGGAATCCGAGGCGGAAGGCCCCGTCCCCCAAGCGCCGGGGCCCGTGCCCTCCAGCCAGGGCGCGCCCTGAGCGCCCGGATCGAGACCCAGTGACCCGGACTCGGCACGCGGGTCAGGGTGCACCACCGGCTCGGCCACCTCGCGCAGCAGACAGTTGAGGAGCGGTGCGGCCGCGTATGCGTCGGCACGGCCGGCGGGGTCGTCACCGGTGTGCGGGGTGATGAGATCCACGCGATCCACTCGTTCCCTCAGGTCCATTCGGGCGGAGACGATCAGTATGTATGCCGTCACCCCGGTTCGTGACGCCCTACTCGTACCCGAGGAGCCCGCCCGTGCACCGTCCCCACCCCGCGGAGGCCGAGGTCGCCGACGAGCTGGCCGCCGTACGCCCCGCGCTCGAGTCACGGTACGCGGCCGAGCTGCCGGGTGCCCGGGCGGCCGTGCTGACCCGGCTGTGGCGGGCGCTCGCCCATGAGCCGCTGCCGTGGATCGCCGCCCGCCACCCGGACCGGGAGGGTCTCACCGTGCGCCTTCGCGACGGGCGCCGGCTGCACGGGCCGGCCGCGGATCCGTACGCCACCGCCGGCCATGTCACCGCCGTACACCTCGACAGCGTGGCGTACGACCATCCGGCGCGGCTGATGACCGACCTGGCGGTGCCGCACTGCGTCGACTTCGCGGCCGAACTCGGGCACAGCGTGGCGTCCTTGGCGCTGTCCCGGGCCGATCAGGAGCGCCACACGGACGAGTGGCCCGCGCAGGACTGGGAGTGGGAGCAGCGGGTGGTGGACGGGCATCCCTTCCATCCGGGTTGCCGTTCCCGGCCCGGTTTCTCGGTGGCCGAGCAGCTGGCCTACGGGCCCGAGCACCGGCCGCGGGTCGAGCTCGGGATGCTGCCGGTCAGGGCCGACGAGTGCCTGGTGACCGGGGCGTGGCCGGACGACATGCGGGACGGGGAACGGCTGTTGCTGCCGGTGCACCCGTGGCAGGCGGCGCATGTGCTGAAGCGGACCTGCGAGCAGAAGCTCACCGCGCATCCGCTGATGTCCCTGCGCACCCTCGCGGTGCCCGGCGGGCCGCATGTCAAGACCGCGCTGAGCGCCCGGCTGACGTCCTCGGTGCGGGACATCTCGCGCTACTCGATCGCACTGTCGGCGACGCTGTCGGCCTTCGCGGAGTCACTGGCGGCGCGCGCCGACGGCCTGCTGCACGTGACGCGCACCTGGGGTGCGGCCACGGCCGAGTCCGCGGACCTCGCCGCCGTGCTGCGGGAGTCGCCGCAGACGTACGCCTCGACGGCCCGCGGCGAGCGGGTCGTGCCGGTGGCCGCGCTCGCCACCACCGCGCTGCCCGAATCCCCCGCCTGGCTCGCCGACTTCACCCGCCTCACCCTCACCGTCGGCCTGCGCCTGCTGGAGCTGGGAGTGGCCCTTGAGGCGCATGGCCAGAACCTTCTGGTCGTCCTCTCGGCGACGGGTGCCCCGCTGCGGCTGGTCTACCGCGATCTCGCCGACATCCGCGTCAGCCCGGCGCGGCTGGCCCGGCACGGCATCCCGGTCCCCGATCTCCTGTCCGGACGGCTCGTCACGGACGACGTGACGACGCTGCGGCGCAAGCTGTTCGGCTCGCTGGTGGCGGGCGCCCTCGCCGGTACGGCGGGTTCGGCACAGGCGCTCGGGACGGCGCTGGAGACGGCCGTACGGGAGCTGCCGTGCTCTCCCGACCTGGCCGCGCTGCTCGAAGAGCCGCTGCCCACGAAGGCGCTGACGCTGATGCGGATGTCGCCCGGGACGCCCGGTGACCAGTGGGCCCAGCTGCCCAATCCCCTGCGCTCAGAGGCCTGCTGACGCTCGTTTTGGAACCCGGCACATCTGATCAATAAGATCCGCCGATGATCAGAAGACAACGGCTGGCGGCAGGAGTGTGCGCCCTGCTCGCCGCCCTGGCGGCCGGGATGGCGTTCCCGGCCGCGGCGAGCGCCGGCGAACCCACGGGCGAGGCGACCGCGAAGGTCGATCTCGTGCTCGACGTCAGCGGTTCCATGCGGACCCGGGACATCGACGGCGGAACCCGGATGGCCGCGGCGAAGCAGGCGTTCAACGAGGTCCTCGACGCGACACCCGCGGAGGTCCAGCTCGGCATCCGCACGCTCGGCGCCAACTACCCGGGCAACGACCGGAGGACGGGCTGCAAGGACACCGCGCAGCTCTACCCGGTCAGCACCCTGGACCGCACCGGGGCGAAGACGGCGGTCGCGACCCTCTCGCCCACCGGCTGGACCCCGATCGGCCCGGCCCTCCTCAAGGCGGCCGACGACCTGAAGGGCGGCGACGGCTCCAAGCGGATCGTGCTGATCACCGACGGCGAGGACACCTGCGCCCCGCTCGACCCGTGCGAGGTGGCCCGCGAGATCGCCGCCAAGGGCATCGGGATGACCATCGACACCCTCGGCCTGGTCCCCGACACCAAGCTGAACAAGCAGCTCAGCTGTATCGCCGAGGCGACCGGCGGCACCTACACCTCGGTCGAGCACACCGCCGAACTCACCGACAAGGTCAACCAGTTGGTGGACCGGGCGGCCAACCCCGTGGTGACTCCGGTCGCCACCGAGGGCGCCGCACAGTGCACGGACGCGCCGACCCTGAAGTCGGGTCTGTACACGGACCGTGAGGAGTTCGGGCAGCAGCGCTGGTACCGCGTGGAGGTCCTGGCGGGCCAGGAGCTGCGCGCCTCGGTGAGCGTGGCGGCCGACCGGGCCGTCGGTCCGGACTACGGGGCACTGCTGCGGGCCGTCACCGTGCACGGCCGGGAGATCGTGCGCGGGGAGGCCGCGGGCAACGGTCGTACGGACGTCATCTCCACCGGGCTGCGCTACCCCAAGCCCGAACGGGACGGCGACGACAGCGACAAGCCCGCCGCGGAGACGGTCTGCCTTCAGGTCACCAACTCCTTCTCTGCGGCCTCCGGCGTGAAGACCACGCCCGGTCTGCCGCTGGAGCTGACCGTGGACGTGGTCGACGGCCCGTCCCACTCCGGCGACGTGGCCTCCTTCGGCCTCGGCCGCGGCTGGTGGCTGCTCGGCGTACTGGTGCTGGTCGGCTTCCTGGCCGGTCTGATCTGGGGCTGGCTGTCACGCTGGCGGGTCGCGGTCTGGAGGACCAACTGATGCGGATCACACGTGTGTTGAGCGCGGCCCTGCTGACGCTCGGGCTGGCGGCCGCTCCCGCGGCGGCCGACTCCTCGCCGTCGCCCAGCGCCTCCGGCGCCGGCTCGGCGCCGACCTCGGCGGGGACGTCCTTCCGTACGGCGACGGAGTTCGAGCAGGGGCAGCAGGCCACGGCGGTCGGCTCCACGGGCGACTACCTGTACTGGTCGTTCCCCGCGGACGCCGGTCAGCGCCCCACCGTCGAAGCCACCGTGAAGCTGCCGGACACGCATGCCGCGCAGACCTGGCAGATCGACGTGTACGACGGACTGCGGCGCCGCCAGGCCTGCCAGTACGGCGCGCAGACGCGCACCGCGGCCCAGGGCACGCCCAGGGTCGACCTGGCCTGCACGCTGCGTACCGTGCGCGCCTGGTCGGAGCCGTGGGCCGACGACCCGCTGCCGGGGACGTACTACATACGGCTGTCCGTGGTGAACCTGGCGCCGGCCGACCTCGGCCAGCCGATCCGCGCCTCGGTCCGGGTCGGGTCCAAGGACATCGGCGGCTCGGCGGCCGTGGACGGCTCGCTGGCGAAGCCGCTGGTACCGGGGATCGCGGCGGCCGCCAAGTCTGCGGAGAACAACGGGAGTTCGTCGAAGCCCGCCGTGCTGTCGAGCATCGAGCCCGAGGACGGCTGGGCATCCGGCTGGTGGTCGGACCGCTGGGTGTGGACCGCGATCGGCGGCGCACTGGCCGCGCTCGCGGGCGTCGGAGGATATGCACTGACACGCGGCATGGGACGCCCCTCACGGGTACCGCCGGGCGCCTGACGCTCCCCAGAAGGCCCGCGCCAGGCGGGCCTTCTGGCCTCCCAGACCGCGCGCAGCGGTCACGAGGGTGCCCCGCCGGCTGACGCGGCGGAAGGGACCCGCCCGCAAGTACCGCCGGACACCAGGCACCTCGGCAAATGGCCCGCCCGCGCCGACGGCCCTTCTGCAGCCCTCAGGGGCGCCGCCTGGCGCCTGACACCCGCACAGAAGGCGTGGGCCCGAGGGGCTTCTGTCGTCTCACGCCTCGCGCAGCGCCTTCGCCAAGGTGCCCTCGCCGGTGACGTCGACCCGCCCCTGCCGCACCGCCTCGGTCAGGGCCAACTCGCCTCGCGCGAGGGCCGCGCCCGTTTCGGCGTCCAGGGTCAGTCGCGCGTCGGGGTCCCCGGGGGCGGGCCCGTCGCCGTACAGCGGGCCGGCCTCGGCGCCGACGTACAGGTGGAAGTCCCCCTCCTCCAGCCGGACCTCGACGAGCCCCTCCCCCTCCAGTGAGCGCAGCAGGGGCAGCGCGAACCAGTGGGCGCGCAGGGCGTCCGTGGGCCGGCGCTCACCGAGTTCGCCCTGGCCCCATACGCTCAGCGCCTGCAGCACGGGGAGCAACTCCCGCCCACGCGAGGTGAGTTCGTAGACGTAGGCCGCACCGGGCGGGGGCAGCCGGCGGCGCGTGCTGAGCCCGTCGCGTTCCATGTCCTTCAGCCGTGAGGCGAGTACGTCCGTGCTCACGCCGGGCAGGTCCGCGTGCAGGTCCGTGTAGCGGCGAGGGCCGGCCAGCAGCTCGCGGACGATCAGCAGGGTCCAGCGGTCGCCGACGAGGTCGAGGGCGCGGGCGGCGGAACAGTACTGGTCGTAGCTTCGGCGTCGTGACATGCGACGCAGTCTAGACATGTTGTTGGACTTTCCAAGCTCGAACTTGGTAAAACCAAGCAACACACGAAACCGGAGGGGCGAGCGAGCATGGAGTTCCGGCAGTCGAACAAGCTCAGCGAGGTCTGTTACGAGATCCGCGGCCCGGTGATCGAGCACGCCAACGCACTGGAGGAGGCGGGCCACAGCGTGCTGCGCCTGAACACCGGCAACCCCGCGGTGTTCGGCTTCGAGGCGCCGGAGGAGATCCTCCAGGACATGATCCGGATGCTCCCGCAGGCGCACGGCTACACGGACTCCCGCGGCATCCTCTCCGCCCGCCGTGCGGTCGCCCAGCGCTACCAGACCCTGGGCCTGGAGGTCGACGTCGACGACGTCTTCCTCGGCAACGGCGTCTCCGAGCTGGTCTCGATGGCCGTACAGGCACTGGTCGAGGACGGCGACGAGATCCTGATCCCCGCCCCGGACTTCCCCCTCTGGACGGCGGTCACGACCCTCGCCGGCGGCAAGGCCGTCCACTACCTCTGCGACGAACAGGCCGACTGGTACCCGGACCTGGACGACATGGCCTCGAAGATCACCGACCGCACCAAGGCCGTCGTCATCATCAACCCGAACAACCCCACCGGCGCGGTCTACCCCAAGGAGATCATCGAGGGCATCCTCGACCTCGCCCGCCGCCACGGCCTGATGGTCTTCGCCGACGAGATCTACGACCAGATCCTCTACGACGACGCCGTGCACCACTCGGCCGCCGCGCTCGCCCCCGACCTGGTGGTGCTCACTTTCTGCGGTCTGTCGAAGACGTACCGGGTGGCCGGCTTCCGCTCGGGCTGGCTGGTGGTGACCGGCCCGAAGCAGCACGCGAAGAACTACCTGGAGGGCCTGACGATGCTGGCCTCCATGCGGCTGTGCGCCAACGCGCCCGCCCAGTACGCCATCCAGGCCGCGCTCGGCGGCCGTCAGTCGATCCGCGAGCTGACCGCGCCGGGCGGCCGTCTCCACGAACAGCGCAACGTCGCCTGGGAGAAGCTGAACGAGATCCCGGGCGTCTCCTGCGTGAAACCGAAGGGCGCCCTGTACGCGTTCCCGCGCATCGACCCCAAGGTGCACAGGATCCACGACGACGAGAAGTTCGTCCTGGACCTGCTGCTGCGGGAGAAGATCCAGGTGGTGCAGGGCACCGGCTTCAACTGGCCGACCCCGGACCACTTCCGGATCCTGACGCTGCCGTACGCGGACGATCTGGAGGCGGCGATCGGGCGGATCGGGCGGTTCCTGAGCGGATACCGCCAGTAGCGGGAATGCCGTGCCACGGCCCTCTGTTGGTGGATGCCGTATCCGATCACCGAACAGGGGGCTTTGCATGTCGCACGACGTACAGGGAACGGTGTCCGAGGGATTCGAGGGTGTGCGCGAGGAGTTCGCCGCCTTCCTCGCCGGGGAGCGGCACGAGCCCGGTGCGCAGCTGGTGGCGTACCACCACGGGCGGCGGGTGGTGGACCTGTGGGCCGGGGAGGGAATCGACGGGGACTCGCTGACCAGTCTGTTCTCCATCACCAAGGGCGCGGCGCATCTCGTCGTCGCCCTGCTGGTGCAGGACGGCGTGCTGGATCTGGGCCGTGAAGTGGCCGCGTACTGGCCCGAGTTCGGGGTGGAGGGCAAGGAGCGGCTGACGCTGCGCGAGCTGCTGGAGCACCGGGCCGGTCTGGTCGGCATCCCCGACGGCGGGTTCAGCACCGAAGAGTTGGCCGACGACCGGCTCATGGCGGCACGGCTCGCCGGGCAGAAGCCGCTGTGGGACCCGCAGAGCGGCTACGGCTACCACGGGCTCGTCATCGGCGCGCTCACCGGCGAGGTGGTGCGCCGGGCCACCGGGAAGTCGATCCAGGAGCTGTACGAGGAGCGCATCCGGGCGCCCTACGGCCTCGACTTCCACCTCGGCCAGCCCGAGGAGCTGGAGCCGCGGTGGCGGGAGGTGCAGCCGCTCGTTCCCACCCCCGAGGAGGCCGCCGCGCTGGCGGCACGGGCGGCCGTCCCCGGCAGCATCCGGTACATCGCCTTCAACCTGAACGCGCCCGAGCCCACCGACCTGCTCGCCTTCGCGAACGACCGCCGCACCCGGGCCCTCGGCCCGGCGTCCTCGGGCGGGGTCGGCAACGCGCGTGGGGTGGCCGGCATGTACGCGGCCGCGATCAGCACGGTGGACGGCAGGGCGCCCCTGCTCACCCGTGAGACGACGGCCCTGTTCGGCGGGCTGCGGACACCCGGCCCCGACCTGGTGACCGGCGGCGACGACCACTTCGCGGTGGGCTTCGAGTACCTGGCCGGCCGCTACCCGCTCCTCGGCGAGGAGTCCTTCGGACACAGCGGCGCCACGGGCTCGCTGGCCTTCGCCGACCCGGCGAGCGGGGTGGCCTACGCCTACACACGGCGGCGCTTCGCCTTCCCCTCGGGCGTCGGCGCCTCCCCCGAGAACGGCCGTCTGGCCGATGCCGTACTGCGGGCGGCCTCGGCCTCGTGACACGGTGGGACAAGGCCTGCACGGCCGTGTCCGGCGGGTCCGAACGGGAAGGGTGCGCGGCATGGGCGACGTGTTTCTCGTGCGGCACGGTGAGACCGAGTGGTCGCGGTCCGGACGGCACACCGGCTGGACGGACGTGCCGCTGACCGAGCGCGGCCGGGAGGAGGCCAGGCAGCTGGTGCCGCTGATCCGCTCGCACCGGATCGGGGCCGCGTTCGTCAGTCCGCTGCAGCGGGCGCGGGAGACGGCGGAGCTGATCGGGCTGCAGGACGTGCGGGTCGACCCGGATCTGCGGGAGTGGGACTACGGCGGCTACGAGGGGATCACCACCGTCGAGATCCAGCGCACCCGGCCGGACTGGTTCCTGTTCCGGGACGGGGTGGAGCCGGGCCCGCCGGACCACCCCGGAGAGACCCCCGAGCAGGTGGGCGAACGCGCGGACCGCATGCTGGCCAAGGTGGACGCGGCACTCGCCGACATCGAGGGCTGTGTGGTCCTGGTGGCGCACGGCCACTTCCTGCGGGTGTTCACGGCCCGGCGGCTGGGGCTGCCGCCGTCGGGCGGTGCCCTGTTCCAGCTGGCCACGGGGACGGTGTGCCGGCTGGGGACGGAGCACGGGCGGCCGGTGATCGCCGGATGGAACCTGCGGCCCGGGGCGTGAGCGCCCGTCACCGACCGTTGTCAGACCCTCCTCGTAGCCTCTCAGGAGGTGGGACAGGGGGCCCGGCGACGGGAAGGAGCATGCCGTGACACGACCACCGACCGCCGCTCAGCGGCGTGTGATCGATGCCGCCTGGCCACGGGGACGGTGTGCCGGCTGGGGACGGAGCACGGGCGGCCGGTGATCGCCGGATGGAACGTGCGGCCCGGGGCGTGAGCGCCGGTCACCGGCCGTTGTCAGACCCTCCTCGTAGCCTCTCAGGAGGTGGGACAGGGGGCCCGGCGACGGGAAGGAGCATGCCGTGACACGACCACCGACCGCCGCTCAGCGGCGTGTGATCGATGCCGCCGATCCGGTGACGGGGCGGCTGAGGGGTACGGAGGCGCAGCTGGCGGCGCTGGTGAAGTGGGGGTTCGCCTTCCGGCACCCGCGGCCGCCGCACGACCACTTCCTGACGCCGGCCGGGCATCGCATACGGGAGGCCGGGGAGCCGGGGACGCCTGCGCCCGAGACCGAGGCGACCGCCGACAGCGGTGTCTTCGCCGCGCGCGTCGGCGGTGAGGAGGAGCCGCCGCAGGCCGGTCCGGCCCGCGGGCGCGAGGTGCGCAGCGCCTGGCAGGGCTTGCTGGAGCTGCGGCGGATGACCAATCCGGACGGGGCCCTGGACCGGCCGTGCGGCTGGGAGCGCGCGCACCTGGTGCAGGCCGCGGCGCTCGCCCTGGAGGCGGCCGGCCACCGTCCGGCGGGTGCTGACCTGGTCGGCTACCGGGTGAGGGCGACACCGCAGCCGGAGGCGGTCGCCGTGCACGAGCCGGATCCGGCCGCGCTGCGGGCCTGCGCGGCCACGCTGGAGGAGGCGGGCTGGCAGGTCGGCGAGCACAACGACCCACGGTCCAGGGCGCGTTATCTGCTGGCCTCACCCCGCCGGGCATAGCGAGGCATGCCAAGATCGGTCGGTCGCATCGTCCATCAGTACGAGCTGTACTGCGAGCTGTACGAGGAGAGGGAGCAGTGACCGAACCGTTTTCCGTCCCGGTGACCGTGCGCGGGTACGAGACCGATGTGCTGGGGCACCTCAACCAGGCCGTGTACCTGAACTACGCGGAGCACGCCCGCTGGTCGTTACTGCATGCGGCCGGTATGACCCAGGCGACCCTGGTGGCCAAGGGCGTGGGCCCGGCGGCCCTGGAGACCACCCTGCGCTTCAGGCGTGAGCTGGTCGCCGGCGACGAGGTCGAGGTGACCTGCGCCTTCGAGTGGGGCGGCGGCAAGACCTTCCACATCGAGCAGACGATACGGAAGGCCGACGGCACGGTGGCGGCGGAGGTCACCGCGGTCGTCGGCCTGATGGACCTGAAGCAGCGTCGGCTGCTCCCGAACCCGCGGGAGTTCTTCAAGGAACTCTCCACGGACCCGGCCCTGTTCGGGCTGTGACGCCCCCTCGTCTCAGACCTCCCCGAACGCCCCCTTGTGGTCCTCGGCCCACTCCCGGTAGGTCCGCGCCCGCCGCCCCAGGACCTGCCGTACGTCCTCGGTGACGACGTCGTTGCCGCCGTCCTCGATGAAGCGGGCGGCGGCCATGAGGCTGTCGGCGTACGTCTCGCCCAGGCCGGCCGCGAGGAACTGTTCGCGGCGTTCGGCGGGCGAGAAGTCGTGGAGGGGCACCGGACGGCCGAGGACCTCGCCGAGGACGGCGGCCTGCTCGCGGGCGCTGAGGGTCTCGGGACCCGTCAGGGTGTACGTGCGTCCAGCGTGGCCGGGGTCGAGCAGTGCGGCCACGGCGATCTCGGCGACGTCCCGCGGGTCGACGACGCCCTGCCTGCCGTCGCCCATCATGTTCGGCGCGGGGGTGCCCTCGCGGACGGCCGCGGCCCAGGTCAGGGTGTTGGAGGCGAAGGAGGAGGGGCGCAGGACCGTCCACTGCAGGCCGCTGTCCCGTGCTGCCTGCTCGCCGGGCATGTGCCAGGTCGCGAACACTCCCAGCTCGGGGTCGCCGGTGCCGATCGAGGAGAGCTTCACGATGCGCCGTACGCCCGCGGCCCGCGCCGCCTCGACCAGCCCGCGGTCGTGCTCGGCGTCGTCCGGCCCGAACACCCCCACCAGGAAGGCGGCTTCCGCACCCGCCATCGCGGCCTCGACCGAGGCACGGTCGCGGTGGTGGCCCGGCGCGGTCTCCACGCCGGACGGCACCCGCGCCCGCGCAGGCTCCCGGGTCAGGGCACGGACCTTCTCGCCGCGTGCCGCGAGCTGTCGTACGACGTCACTGCCGATGGTGCCCGTGGCACCCGTCACAAGGATCATGTCCATCACGGTGGGCCGCGCGCGGCCCCGAACTCTTGGAAATTCCGGCACGGTTGCGGAGCCCGGGCGGCCGTGCGGCGCGCTTACGGTGGAGGGGTGACCAACATCGTGTCCCGAGAGGTCCTGCCCACGCCCGAGGTGCTGCGCCCGTGGATCGCGGGCATCGGATCCGTGACGGTCGGCGACGTGCCGACGGAGCCCTTCGTCCACCTCCCGGAGGCCACCACCAAGGTGGTCGTGCGCACCGGGGAACACGGCATCCGAACCACCATGGTCGTCGGCCCGCGGGTCCGCGCCTCTTACCACCGAGGCAAGCGCCGTGCCTCCTGTGTGGAGCTGCGGCTCGCGCCGGGAACCGTCCGCCCCCTGCTCGGCATCCCGGCCGTCGACCTCGTCGGCCGTGCGGTGCGGTTGGAGGAGCTTGCGACTTTGCCGGCCCGCCAACTGGACGATTTCCTGCGCCGGTTGGAGCCCGAGGAGGCCCTGGCCCACCTCGCAGAGGTGCTCCCCGAGTGGCTCGCGGACGCCGCGGACCGCTCCCGCACCGAGCTGGTGCGCGCCGGCGTCGACGCGATGACGGTCCGCACCGGTCGCACCCCTGCCCCGGTGGGTGACGTGGCGCGCGAACTCGCGGTCAGCGAGCGGCAGTTGCGCAACCTGTTCGCCGAGGGCGTCGGCCTCTCCCCCAAGCACTACGCCCGTATCAACCGGGTGCGCACGGTACTGGACTTCGCCGGCACCTGCCCGTGGGCCGAACTGGCGGCCGCCATCGGTTACTACGACCAGTCCCACATGACGACCGACTTCCGCACCCTGATGGGCGTACCGCCCCGCTCGTACTTCACCGGCCGCCTGCCGGTCGCGACGCCCTGCCAGGCGATCCGCCGGGGCTGAAATCGGATGCGGGCACCCCTGCCCGCCTGCGATGCTCCACCCTCATGGCCGCACGACGTATCAGACCCAGCCGCTACATCTCCCTCGACATCGAGGCCGACGGCCCCATCCCCGGCCCGTACTCGATGCTGAGCTTCGGCGCGTCGGTCGCCGGGACACAGGATGCCGACGGGTTCACGGCCGCCGACCCGCAGCGGCAGACCTTCTACCGCGAACTTCGCCCGATCAGCGAGGAGTTCGTCCCGGAGGCGCTCGCGGTGAGCGGGCTCGACCGGGAGCGCCTGCAGAGCGAGGGCGCCGAACCCGCCGTCGCACTGGGTGAGTTCAGCGACTGGGTGCGCGAGGTGAGCGCGGGCGCGCAGCCCGTGATGTGCGGCTACCCGGCCTCGTACGACTGGACGTTCCTGTACTGGTACCTGATCCGCTTCACCGCTGCGAGCCCGTTCGGGCACTCGGGCTGCCTCGACATGAAGACGCTGTACGCGACGAAGGCGGGGCTGCCGCTGCGCGCGGTCGCCAAGGGCACGATGCCGCGCCATCTGCTGTCCCGGCGTCGCCATACTCACCATGCGCTGGATGACGCGATCGAGCAGGCCGAGCTGCTGGCCAACCTCATGAACTGGCCGGGGCCTCACGCGTCGGCACCGGCACCTGATTGAACGCGTAGTACAGGGCGATCAGACCGTGGGCCGCCAGGGTCAGCGGGGCTGAGACGAAGGCGAGGCCCACCGTCACCGGGTAGGCCAGGGAGCCCAGCGCGAAGCGTGCGCGGGTCGCCCGCGCCGCCGGTACGTCGACACGGGAGTCGAAGAGGTGGCCGGTGCGGGTCAGATGCCACCACAGGGCCTGGAAGGTGAGCGCCATCAGGACCATGACCAGGCTGTAGACGGCCGCCGCCACATGCGAGGCCGTGTCCTCGCGCAGATACTCCGCGAGCATCGCGGTCGGCCACGGCACCGCGGCCACCACCATCAGCACCAGCAGGTTCAGGAACATCAGCGTCCGGTCGACGCGGGCGACGTAGCTGAACAGCTGGTGGTGGTTGATCCACATGATGCCGATGACCAGGAAGCTCACCACATAGGCGGCGTACGAGGGCCACTGCGCGCCCAGCGCGTGCCACAGACCGCCGTGCTCACCGACCGCGGGAACCTTGATCTCCAGGATGAGCAGGGTGATGGCGATGGCGAACACGCCGTCGCTGAAGGCCTCGACGCGACCGGACTCATTCATGGGAGACAGACTGCCCCATCGCCGGTGGGGGCACGGCCATTACCGTGCCCCGCACCGACGGTTCAGTGGGCGGCGGCGATCTGCTCGCCGGCCTCCATGGGGTGGGTGACGTCCTGCTCGTCCCGGCTCCTGCCGAGGTGGTTGAAGACCAGGTTCAGCAGGACCGCCGCCACACAGCCCGTGGAGATGCCCGAGTCGAGGACGATCTTCGCGGTCTGCGGGAAGGCGTGGTAGAAGTCCGGCGCGGTGATCGGGATCATGCCGACGGCCAGCGACACGGCGACGATCAGGACGTTGTTGTCCTTGTCCAGACCGGCCTTGACGAGGGTCTGGATACCGCTGGCCGCGACCGAGCCGAACAGGACCACGCCCGCGCCGCCGAGCACCGGGCGCGGTACGACGGCGATGAGTGAGGCGGCCATCGGGCACAGGCCCATCAGGACCAGGAAACCACCGCCGGTGGCGGCGACGTAGCGGCTGCGGATCCTCGTCATCGCGACCAGGCCGATGTTCTGGGCGAAGGCGCTGCACATGAAGCCGTTGAACAGGGGGCTCAGCGCCGAGCCGAGGGTGTCGGCGCTCAGGCCCGCGGCGATGGTCTTCTCGTCCGCCGGGCGTTCGACGATCTCGCCGAGCGCCAGCATGTCCGCGGTGGATTCGGTCATCGAGACCACCATCACCACGCACAGCGAGAGGATCGCCGCGAGCTGGAAGCGGGGCGCCCCGAAGTGGAACGGCGTGGGGAAGCCGATGACGGCCGCGTCCGTGACCGGCCCGAAGTCCGTGGCGCCGAAGGGGATCGCGAGCAGGGTGCCGGCGATCAGGCCGAGCAGCACGGCGATCTGTTTGACGAAGCCGCGGGTGAAGCGGCGAAGCACCAGCACGATCAGGAGCGTTGCGGCCGCCAGGCCGAGGTTGGTCGTGGAGCCGTAGTCGCCGGCGGTGGGGTTGGGTCCCTGTGCCCAGCCGAAGGCGACCGGCAGCAGGGACACGCCTATGAGGGTGATGACGGTGCCGGTGACGACCGGCGGGAAGAAGCGGACCGCCTTGCTGAAGAACGGGGCGGCGATGAAGCCGAGCAGCCCGGCGACGATGACCGCGCCGAAGATGATCGGCAGGGCGTCGGACTTGTCCTTGGTGGAGGCGACCACCGCGGTCATGGGGGCGACGCCCGCGAAGGTGACGCCGTTGACGAAGGGCAGCCGGGCGCCGATCTTCCAGATGCCGAGGGTCTGCAGGAAGGTGGCGAGGCCCGCGGTGAAGAGGCAGGCGCCGGTGAGGAAGGTGAGTTCGCTGCCGGTCAGGCCGATGGCCGCGCCGACGATCAGGGGCGGGGCGACGACCCCCGCGTACATGGCGGCCACGTGCTGCAGGCCGGTGGTGGCCATTTTGAGTGCGGGGAGTTTTTCGTCGACGGGGTGGGCGGTCACGGCGGTTCCTCCGGGTCAGCTAACACGTCGGCTCTGACGTGGGTTTCTTGGAGGTGGTGCGCGGTCATGGGGGTACCTCCCGCTCGAGCGAATTCGAGAGTGGGGGAGGGACCGCCTGGAAGGAAGGTGACGGTGACCGTTCCGGGGCACGCACGTCCATGCGCGCCCCGGAGACGGCCGCCATGGAACCGCTGGGGTCCACGGCTACCGGTCGAGGGCCGTCCCCCTCGACCGGAGATCTTCGACCGCTCAGCCCTGCGCGGCGATCTGCGCCAGGCGCCGGGCCTCGGCCCGCGTGGAGCGGGCGATGGCGTCCTCGTCGATGTGCAGCAGGCGGCCCGCCTCGACGATCTGCCGGCCGTTCACGAAGGAGGCGGTGACCGGGGCGGCCGCGCCGAAGACCAGCGCGGTGACCGGGTCGGCGATGGAGGCGTGGGCGAGGGTGTCCAGCTTCCACAGCACCAGGTCGGCGAGCTTGCCGGGCTCCAGGGAGCCGATCTCGGCGCTGCGGCCGAGGACCTGGGCGCCGCCGTAGGTGCCGAGGCGCAGCGCCTGGCGGGCGTTGAGGGCGGCTTCGCGGTGGGCGCCGAGGCGGTTGATGAGCAGGGCGTTGCGCAGCTCGGTGTGCAGTTCGCCGGACTCGTTGGACGCCGTACCGTCGACGCCGAGGCCGACCGGGACGCCGGCCGCCAGCATGTCGGGGACCCGCGCGATGCCGGCCGCGAGGCGGGCGTTGGAGGACGGGCAGTGGGCGACACCGGTCTTGGTACGGCCGAAGGCGGCGATGTCGGAGTCGTTCATGTGGACGCAGTGCGCCATCCACACGTCCTCGCCGAGCCAGCCGGTGGACTCGAAGTAGTCGGTCGGGCCCATGCCGAACAGCTCCTTGCAGAACTGTTCCTCCTCGACGGTCTCCGAGCCGTGGGTGTGCAGACGCACCCCGAGACGGCGGGCCAACTGGGCGCCCTCACGCAGGAGTTCGGTGGAGACCGAGAAGGGCGAGCAGGGCGCTACGGCCACCTGGGTCATCGCGTCGAAGGAGGCGTCGTGGTGCTCCTTGACGGTCGCCTCGGTCGCGGCGAGGGCGCCTTCGAGGGTCTCGACGGCGAAGTCCGGGGGCAGGCCGCCGTCCTTCTCGCTGCGGTCCATGGAGCCGCGGGCGAGGGTGAAGCGGACGCCCGTCTCGCGGGCGGCGCGGATGATGGCGCCGGACAGGTCGCCGGAGTCCTTCGGGAAGACGTAGTGGTGGTCCATGGCGGTGGTCACGCCACCGCGGGCCATCATCGCGAGGGATCCCTGGGCGGCCGAGTACACCATCGGCTCGTCGATGCGCGCCCAGGTGGGATACAGCGCGACCAGCCAGTTGAACAGGTTGTGGTCGGTGGCCAGGCCCCGGGTGATCCACTGGTAGAAGTGGTGGTGGGTGTTGACCAGGCCGGGGGTCACCAGGTGACCGGATGCGTCGATACGGCGTACGACGTTCTCCAGGCCCTCGGGGGCTCTGCCCGCGCCGAGCGCCTCGATGCGGTTGCCGGCGATGACGACGTACCCGTTGGCGTACTCGGTGTCGTCGGCGTCGACCGTTGCGATCGAACAGTTCTCGATGACGATGCGCTGGGCTGCTGCCATGATTCGTCCTTTTCGCTCAGTGGACTTTTGTGGAGAGGGCACGGCAGGACCCTAGGAGTTTTGAGTGCCGTGACCGGGGACGCGGGGAGGCGGGTTCCCCGGTCACGGGTGCCGAATATCGAGCTGCCCGGAAGGTGCTCAGAGGTTGGTGAGGTCCACCGGGATCTTCGGCTCGCAGCCGTCCCGCAGGATCGTCGCCTCGATCAGGCCGTAGGGGCGGTCGGCGGCGAAGTACACCTCGTTGTCGTTCTTCAGGCCGAAGGGCTCCAGATCGACGAGGAAGTGGTGCTTGTTCGGCAGCGAGAAGCGGACCTCGTCGATCTCGCTGCGGTTGTTGATGATGCGCGAACCCATTTGGTACAGGGTCTGCTGCAGGGAGAGCGAGTACGTCTCGGCGAAGGCCTGGAGCATGTGCTTCTTCGTCTGCTCGTAGGACTTCTCCCAGTTGGGCATCCGCTGCTCGTCGTCGGTCCAGTTGAACCGCCAGCGGGCCGAGACCGACGTGGCCAGAATGCGGTCGTACGCCTCCTGCAGCGTCGTGTACTTGTCCTTGACGTAGCCCCAGAACTCGGAGTTCGTCGAGTTCATCACCGTCAGGTCCTTGAGACCGGAGACGACCTCCCACGACGAGCCGTCGTAGGTGATCTGGGTCAGCCGGGTCTCCTGGCCCTTGCGCACGAAGGAGTGCTTGACCTCGTCCGCGCCGATGAACTGGGAGTTCGCGTCGGAGGCGGCGATCCGCTCCCAGGCGTACTCCTCGATACGGATCCGGGCCGTCTTGATCGGCTCCTGGCTGGTCACGAAGTGCCTGGCCAGGTGGATGCCGAACTGCTCGGCCGACTCGATGCCGTGCTCCTTGGCGAACGCGAACACCGTGTTCTTGGTGGTGTCGGTCGGCAGCACGTTGGCGTTGGAGCCGGAGTAGTGGACCTCGTCCATGTCGCCGCTCAGCGCGACGGACACGTTCAGGTCCTTGATGTGGTGGGTGGCGCCGTCCCGCGTGATCTTTACGACTCGGTTCTCGGCCTTGCCGTACTGGTTCTGTCCCAGGATCGTGGGCATGTGTCTGCTAGCTCCCTCGGTAAACGGAGTAGCCGAACGGGTTGAGCAGCAGCGGTACGTGGTAGTGCTCCCCGGGCTTCACGGCGAAGGTGATCGCCACCTCGGGGAAGAACACGGCACCGCTGTCCCGATTCGCGGGGGCGTCCTGCTGCGCATCGGCTTGCTTCTTCTCGAAGTACGGCTCCACTGCGAAGTCGAGCCGTACGTGGGTCGTCCCTTCCGGCAGCGCCGGCAGGTCCTTGCACCGGCCGTCCGCGTCGGTCGCGGAACCGCCGAGCGCCTGCCACGCGGCTTCCCTGCCGCTACGGGCGGAGAGCTCGATGGCGACGCCCTCGGCGGGGCGGCCGACGCTGGTGTCCAGGATGTGCGTGGACACGGAGGCGGTGGTGCTGGTGCTCATGGTGTCAGGCTTCCTCTTCGACGAGTCGGGCCAGTCGGATGCGGTTGATCTTGCCCAGCTCGGTGCGGACGATCTCCCGCTCCTGCTCCGGCGAGTTGCCGATCCGCTCCTTGACCGCGTCCCGCATCTGCTCGCCGGTGCGGCCGGTGGCGCAGATGAGGAAGACATGGCCGAACCTGTCCTGGTAGGCCAGGTTCAGTTCGAGCATCTCCGACTTCAGTTCCTCGGAGGCGCCGGCCATGCCGCGCTGTTCCCGGGCCGAGGTGGGGTCCCCCGGCTTGGGGCGGCCGATCGGCGGGTGCCCGGCCATCGCCTCGGCCAGGTCCTCGGCGCTCAGCTCGGCCATGGCGGCGTCGCTGGCGGCGAAGAGGTCCTCCGCGGTGGCGTACGGGCGGGCGGCGAGCAGCCGCCGTGCCCAGGTGGTGGAGGCACACGCCTCGTGGAGGGCGGCGAAGGCCGCGTGCTCCTCCAGTACGTTGAACCGGGCCAGGCCCGGGGGCGTGGAAGTCGACGTCACGGGTGCCTCCGTGGCCGCGAGAACGGCCTTCGTGCTGAACGGGCTGCCGTTAGCTAACGCCCCCGCGCGACGCCGCGTCAACACTTTGTTGAAAATTCGGGGTAACAAACCTGACCGGACGGCGACCCCGGGAGGGCCCCTCAGCCCTCCTTCTCACGGTTCAGATAGTTGTAGACCGTGAACCGGCTGACGCCGAGGGCGCCCGCGACGGTCTCCACGCCGTGCCGTACGGAGAAGGCGCCGCGCGCCTCGAGTATCCGTACGACCTCCTGCTTGGCCTTGCGGTCCAGGTCGGCCAGGGGCTTGCCCTGCTTGCGCTCCATGGCGGCGAGGATGTGGTCGAGGGAGTCGGCGAGCTGGGGCAGGCGTACGGCGACCACGTCGGCGCCCTCCCAGGCGAGCACGACGTCGTCGGGGCCGGCCTCGTCGGGCGGGAGCAGCTCGCCGCCCATGGCGTCGACCAGTGGTTTCACGGCCGTGATGAACGGCTCGTCCCCGGTGCCGGTCACTCGGCGCCCTCCCCGGCCGCGCCGACCACGTTGACCTGCAGCGAGACCCGGGTGGCACCGGCCTGGAGCGTCTGGCGGAGCAGCGCGTCCACGGCACTCAGCACGGCGTCGGCGGCGCCCTCCGCCGTGTTGCCGAACGGGCCGACGTCCACCTCGTCCAGCTCGGCCGCCTCGATGACCTGGCGGGCGACCACCGCGTGCGCGGGCGCCTCGTCGAGATCGAAGGGCTCGGTCGTGAACTCCACTCTCAATCGCACAGTACCCCCACACAGCCTTCTGACCTGCACTTTTGCCCCCGACCACCCACCGAGAGGGCACATCAGGGCACACCGAGGGCACAGTGAAGGGTGCACCACAGTCGCGATCCACCGCAGGCCGGTCAAGTTCACGCGACGGAGCCGGTTCGTCCGCCACGAGGCGACCCTAACCGACCGGGCAAGGGGATGCCGTGCGCGCTCCCTACGGGGCCGTGCGCGCAGGTTCGAGTCCTGGCATCAACCTCCGGCGGGGACACCGGGCACAGACGGCGCCCGGTGGCCGCCGCGTGGTCATCGCACGTCGAACCGGTCGATCACCAGATAGGTGCCTCCTGTCTTGGTGAGGGTGAGGGTGTGGCGCCCGAGGGGCAGGTCACTGACGGAGTACACGGTCTGCTGGGCCTGGCGCCTCGCGGAGGATGCGTCGACGGTGCCCCGGGAGGCGCCGTCGAGGGAGACCGCGATGGTGCCCTCGTCGGAGTTGGTCTCGGTGACGAGGCTGATCCCGGTGCCGGTGAAGGTGACGGTGGCCGAGTCGCCGTTGGCCGTGGTGGCGTGGACGTCGTCCTTGTAGTCGCCGAGACCTCGGTTGGCGTAGTAGCGCCAGGAGGCGCCGGTGTAGGCGAGGGAGGAGTCGGTGTCGTTGTGGACGCCGGTGACCTCGAAGCCGTCCAGGGTCGCCCAGGTGCCGCTGCGCTTGACGAACTGCACGGTGTGGCTGCCCGCGGTCAGTCCGCTGGTGCTGTAGATGACCACCTGGGCCCGGCGGGTGGTGGCGCTGGTGTCGACCAGGCCCTTGGAGGTTCCGTCGATGAAGACCTCGACCTGTCCCTGGTCGGTGTTCTTCTCGCCGATGACCGAGACGCCGGTGCCGGTGAACGTCAGCGAGGCGGTGTCACCGTTGGTCCCCGTGGCGTGCACGGCGTCCTCGTAGTCGCCCGCGCCGCGGTTGCCGTTCGCCGTCCAGCTGCCGGTGTAGGAGATGGCGGTGTCGTCGTCGTCGATCCTGCCGGTCAGCGGCTGATGGGCCGCGTCGGGGCCGGCGGCGGCGATGACGGCCCGGGCGGCGGAGGGCCAGGCGCCGCCGGAGACGATCGTGGCCTGGTTGAAGGTGATGTTGGTGCCGCTGTTCTTGTAGTTGGTGGTGTCGGAGTAGTTGTCGTGGATGTTGATGTCGTGGATGGTCGGCGTCCACATGCCGATCCAGTTGCCGCCGCCGATGCGGGTGACGTTGTCGTGGGTGTTCCAGTAGGAGCTGCCCTCGTCCTGGTACAGCCTGTTGTTGGTGTGGTTGCCCACCTCGACGAGGTTGCCCGCGAGCATCGACGTGGTGGAGCCGTCCCCGTTGCCCTGGCCGCCGTTGGTGTAGATGGGGCCGCCGTCATAGAGGATGTTCATCACGTCGTGCACGTGGTTGTCCAGGATCTGGTTGCCGCCGGCGTAGATGGTGCCGTGCTGGCAGGTGCGCAGGCCCTGGGCGGACTGCATGGAGCACGGTGAGGCGTAGCCCCAACCCCAGCCGAGTGACATGCCGGAGTAGGGGGTGTGGCCGATGTCGTTGTGCGAGATGGTGAGGTCGCGCGTGTAGCCGGCCCAGATGCCGACGGCGTCGGAGTAGTCCCGGCCGACGTCGGAGATCCCGTTCTGGGAGACGGTGTCGCCGGTGGTCATGCGGTGGGTGTCGGTGAGGTAGTAGTCGTCCACCTCGCCCACGGAGACGCCGCCACCGGAGGTGTCGTGGATGAGGTTCCCGGTGATCGTGGAGTCCTGGGTGCCGTCGGCGAGGTCGATGCCGGTGCCGCCGGTGTGGGTGATCTCGTCGCCGGTGAAGGTGATGCCGGATCCGCGGTGGACCTGGACGGCGGCGGGGATGCGAATGGGGGCGTTGTGGTTGCCGGGGTCCCACAGCACGCCGGCCTGGTTGTCGATGTAGCCGGCCGTGGAGGGCAGCGTCCAGGTGGTGTAGGCGAAGGTCAGGCCCTGGAAGGTGATGTCGTGCGCGGGCGTGATCGCGTCCGGCACCACGGTGAAGCCGTCCAGGATCATGTTCGTCCCGCCGGTCTTGACCAGCTTGATGGTGTGCCGGCCCTTGGCGAGGCCGCTGACGGAGGCGACGACCTGCTGGGCGAGCCGCGATGAGCCGGAGGCGGACACGCTCTGGACCTTGGTGCCGTCGATGTAGACGTCGATGCCGCCCTCGTCGCTGTTGGTCTCCGAGAGCACGTCGATCCCGGTACCGGTGAAGGTGTAGCTCAGCGAGTCGCCGTTGGTCGTGGTGGCGTGCACGTCGTTGTAGAGGTCACCCAGGTTGCGCCCGCTGGAGGAGCTCCAGGAGCCGGTGTAGGTGATGGCCGGGTCCGTGTCGTTGACCGGGGCGAGGTGGCCCGGCGAGCCGCTGACGTTCAGCAGCGTCTCGGTGGTGGGCAGTTCCACGTCGGCGGTGCCGAGGTCCTCACCGCCGCGCGGCTTGTAGTACAGGAAGCCCGCCGAGCTGTCGAGGTAGAACTCGCCCGGGGCGTCGAGCAGTTGGTAGGCGTTCTCCACATAGGTGATGGAGCTCAGCTTCGGCAGTCCGGCGCCGTTGAAGGGGAAGCCCCGGTTGGGCACCGAGGTGTTGTTGTTCTTGAAGCAGGCCGGGTCGACGTTGAGGCTGGACCCGCCGCCACTGGGCACGGTGATGCTCGCGAGCGGGCAACGCATCTGCTTCCAGGCGTTGTTGTTCACGATCTCCACGGAGGAGGCGTTGGTGAACGACGTGTAGGAGGAGTCGCTGGTGGTGAAGCCGGCCCCGGAGAGGGTGAAACCCGAGGGGTTCAGCGGACCGCGTGCGCGCTGGGCGCGTACTCCGTCGACGAACAGCTGCCGGCTCTGCGTGCCGGCCGGCACGGCGGCGCGGTAGATGTTCTTGCCGCTGTCGAACAGGGAGAACCCGCTGACCTTCGTCGCCCCGCTGAGGACGGGCTTCTCACCCGGGTAGGCGGCGTAGACCACCTTGAAGCCGTTGCGCCCGGAGTCGGACGCGCCCAGAGCGAACGCCTGGGACAGGCGGTAGGTGCCGCCGCGCAGATAGACCTCGATGTCGGCGGCCATGCCAGGGGCGAGGCCCGCCACTTTGCGCTTGGCGCCGTCCAGGCTGCACGGCGCGCTCAGTGAGCAGGTGCTGCCGGACCCGGACGGCGACGCGTACAGCACGGTCGGCGTGGCGGCGTACGCCGGGCTGGGCACGGCGATCGCGGTGCATATGAGCCCTGCCAGCGTGCCGAGCACGCCGGAGAGGCCGGCGGCTCTGGGACGGAACAACGGCATTGATGCTCCTTCGAGGAGGTGTGAGGACACCCAGGGCTGCGGACCCCATCGCCACAGGGCGGCGACCGCCTGCCGCCCGGGGCCCGCAATTGCCTCCGGGAGGGATGAAAAGAGATCCGATGTCCCTTGACGGCCTTGCGCTGACAGCTGGAGTGCACAACGGAAAAGGGGAAGTTGACCAACGAGACATCGGATCTATGGCCTGGGAGGAGGCTACGGCGACGACCCGCCACGGGCAATAGCCAGGAACCGGGGAGTTGAGTCCTTGCCGACCGAAGGCGGCAGTTGATAAGTCGTACTCATGCTAATCAAGATCACAAATGCAAGCCTTGTACTTTCAAGCCCATACACTAACTTTGCCGGGCAAAATAGCGCATAAGCTAAGCCCATCGCCCTGAGTCCATCAAAGAAGTGCCGTACGCACCCTTGACGACTCCCTTGATGAGGCGGCTAATTTCTTGCCTCGTTGATATCGATGTAGCCGTCTCATCCGACTTCCCCCCGCCCTACTCGGGCCTCTGCAAACCAACGGAACCCGGAGCCGCCACATGAACGCTTTGCCGAGCGTCCGCAGGCTGTCAGCAGTGATTGGCATGGCGTGCTCGGCTGCGCTGCTGACTTCCCTCACGACGCCGACCACGGCCACGGCCGTGACCCGGGCGACCTACTACGTCGCCCCCGACGGCGACGACGCCAACGCCGGGACGATCACGGCGCCGTTCAAGAGCCTGCAGCACGCACGCGACGTGGTGCGCACGGTCAACAGCGACATGACCGGAGACATCACCGTCTATCTCCGTGGCGGTGACTACCCGGTGAGCAGCACCATCGACTTCACGTCGGCCGACTCCGGAACGAACGGCCACCATGTCGTGTACGCCGCCTACCCGGGCGAGAAGCCGGTGCTGGACGGGGGCGTTCAGGTGACCGGCTGGACTCAGCACAGCGGGAACATCTGGAAGGCCACGCTGAACCGCAACATCAAGCTCCGCTCGCTCTATGTCAACGGCAAGCGCGCCAAGATGGCCTCCAAGACGATCAACTCGGCCGGGTGCTACGGGTCCTACGCCGTTACGGCCGGCCAGGCTTCCTGGGCGTGGGAGTCGGGTTCGCAGTGCGACGGGGCCAAGTACAGCCTCTCCGACCTTCCCGCCGTCGCCTCCAACCAGGACGACGTGGAGATCGAGTCGGCGACGACCTGGACCACGGCCATCGTGGGCGTCCGCCAGATCACCACGAGCTCGGACGGCGCCAGTCGGGTGGCCCTGTTCCAGGAGCCGGGCGCGGCCATCGCCCAGGCACCGCCGAACGGCAACTTCAAGGCCGGCAGCGGCAGCCACACCTTCATGAACGCGTACGAATTCCTGGATCAGCCCGGCGAGTTCTACTTCGACAAGACGAGCCACACGCTCTACTACTACAGGTCCGGCTCCGAGAACATGGCGTCGGCGCAGGTCTTCGCGCCGAACAACGTGTCCACGCTCATCAAGATCGCCGGTACCTCCACGACCGACCACGCGCGGAACATCACGTTCTCCGGGCTCACGGTCGAGCACAGCGACTGGAACCTGGTCAACGTCGCCGGCTCCGCCTTCCGCCAGGGACAACAGGGCAACGCGAGCTCGACCGTGTACGCGAAGCAGAACTTCCACGCGTACACCTACCGCAACGTCGACCTGCCGCCGGGGGCCATCCAGATCGAGAACGCCGACGGGATCGTCCTGCAGCGCAATACGGTTCAGCACACCGGCGCGGACGGCATCAGCCTGGTCAACGACGTGACGGACTCGCAGTTGACCGGCAACGTCACGAACGACACAGCCGGATCGGCCATCACCGTGGGGCACCCGCAGCACGTGTACGTCGGGGACTACACCTCGACCAACCACGAGAAGTACCCGGTGAACGTCGAGGGAGTCTGCAAGAACATCTCGATCACGGACAACTACCTCTACGACAGTGCGGTGTTGTTCCAGGGGTCCAGCCCCGTGTCGGCGTACTTCACCGACACGCTGTCCGTGCAGCACAACCGGATCGAGAAGTCCCCGTGGGCGGGCATCACCCTCGGCTGGGGATGGTGGAACTTCGACGGTTCGGCGAACTCCATCAATCCCGGGACACCGACCACCACGGCGAAGAACAACACCGTCAGCCACAACCAGATCGTCGACACGATGCAGGTGCTTGGCGACTCCGCTCCCATCTACGACCTGGGGAGCCAGCCGGGCACCGTGATCAGCAACAACTACGTCCAGGGCGTCCCGGCCGGCCGCAAGTACGGACTGCACCCCGATGAGGGGTCCGCCTACCTCGACTTCCACGACAACGTGCTCGACGTCGACCCGAACGTGGCCTACACCATCAACTCCGGTACCTGGGGCCGCCAGCACGACTTGACCATCACGAACACCTACGGCACCGTCAACAAGATCGCCAGCAAGAGCGTCCCGAACAGCACCATCCAGGACGTGCACGCGTACTCGGACGACGTGTGGCCGTCGCAGGCGTACAGCATCGCCGTGAACTCCGGTCTGGAGGACGCCTACAAGGACCTCGTCCCCCGGAGCAACCTGGGTGATCAGGACTACGTTCTGCCCGCGAGCACGTTCACCGGCAAGGGCGTGTCGTCCATCCCCGTCCGCAGCCTCGGCGACGCGACCAAGACGCTCTGGCTGGCTCCCTCGGGTACGACGACGTTCGCCGCCGGCCCCACCATGACCAAGGCGACCGGCACGGCGACGACCATCAGTGTCCCGCCGACGGTCGGCGACTACCGCCTCTACGTCGTGGACGCCCAGGGGAACGCGTCCGCCGCCTCGAAGTCCCTCGTACGGCAGCGATGGGCCTACGTCGACGACAAGGCTTCGGGTCCGACCTACTCCTCCGCCTGGTCGAACTGGAACGACTCCAAGGACTTCGACGGATCCGAGAGGTACACCAACAGGTCCGGCGACTACGTCCAGTACTCGTTCACCGGCTCGGGCGTCCGGTATCTCGGCATGAAGCAGCCGAACATGGGCAAGGTCGACGTCTACATCGACGGCACCCTGGCGCAGTCGGGCATCGACGCCTACGCCCCGACGGTGACGAAACAGGTGCCGCTGTTCGAGAAGACGGATCTCCCGGCGGGTTCGCACACCATCAAGGTCGTCTGCGACGGAACGAAGAACGCCGCCTCCTCCAACACCGTCTGCGCGCTGGACGCGTTCGCCTCCATCCCGTTCCCCGCAAAGAACGCGTTCTACAAGGTCCTCAACAAGAGCAGCGGCAAGGCGGCCGACGTCTCGGGCGGATCGACCTCCGCCGGGGCGAACGTCATCCAATGGAACGACACCGGAGCGCAGAACCAGGACTGGCGGTTCGTCGCGTTGGGTGACGGCAGCTACGAGATCGTCAACCAGAACAGCGGCCTGCTGATGGACGTCACCAGCGCATCCACCGCGGACGGCGCGACCGTCATCCAGCAGGCCGACGACAACGCTGACAGCCAGCACTGGAAACTGACCGCTGCCGGAAACGGCTACTACAAGATCAAGAACGTGAACAGTGGCCTGCTGCTCGCGGTGTCGGGCTCCTCGACATCAGCAGGCGCCCAGCTCGTGCAGACGACGGACACGAACGCCGACAGCCAGCTGTGGCAGGCGGTGAACGTGGACTGACGACGCGGGCCGGCACCATCCCCTGCCGGCCTCCACCAACCGCGTGCTCGCGCACAACCCCTCCCCTACCCGTGATGACTCCTGGGGCAAGGACGGACATTCGTGGACATCACCAGACGACAGCTCGGCCGGCTCACCGCGGTCGGCGCCGGGGCGCTCCTGCTGCCGGGCCTGCTGCCGGCGAGCACGGCGGAGGCAGCCGCACTGTCGGCCGGGAAGTGGGGGGACCAGGGTGACGGCACCTACGTCAACCCCGTCCTCCCTGGCGACTTCAGCGACTGGGACTGCATCCGGGTCGGCGCCGACTACTACGGCATCACCAGCACGTTCGGGTACTCGCCCGGCGTGGCCGTTCTGCACTCGACGGACCTGGTCAACTGGCGGACGCTGGGCGGCGCGGTCGACGATCTCACCAACATCGGCCCCTTGTTGAACTGGGACCGGATGAACCGCTTCGGCCGCGGAGTGTGGGCCGGGGCCATCCGCTTCCACGCGGGGCGGTACTGGGTGTACTTCAACACCCCCGACGAGGGTTTCTTCATGACGTCGGCCCCCTCGCCGAGCGGGCCGTGGGATCCGCTGACGGCGGTGTGGCGGACCTCCGGCTGGGACGACCCGTGCCCCTTCTGGGACGACGACGGACAGGGCTACCTGGTCACCACGCACTACGCGGACGGCTACAAGATAAACCTCTTCAAACTGTCCGAGGACGGCAAGTCGCTGGTCGGCTCGCCCACGGTCATCCACCAGTCGCCGGGCAGCGAGGCCAACAAGCTGTACAAGATCAACAGCTTGTACTACCACCTGTACAGCGAGGTGAAGTCCGAGGGCCGAGTGCTGATGATGAACCGCGGCTCCAGCCTCTACGGCCCGTACGAGACCCGGCAACTGGAGCACGTCAACGCCGCGGTGGACCGCGAGCCCAACCAGGGAGGGCTGGTTCAGGCTCCGGACGGCACCTGGTACTTCGTGACCCACCACGGCCACGGCGACTGGGAGGGGAGGCCGCTGTCCCTGCTGCCGGTGACCTGGGTGGACGGCTGGCCGATCCTGGGCCAGGTGGGCGCGGACGGCATCGGCACCATGGTGTGGACCGGCCAGGTACCCGCCGGCGGCACACCCGGCCTGCCCCTCGACGCACTGCCCCCCGTGGTGACCAGCGACCTGTTCACCGACACCCGCCTCAAGCCGCAGTGGGAGTGGTACTACCAGCCGCGCGCGGACCACTGGTCGCTCACCGAACGCCCCGGCTACCTGCGGCTGAAGGCGTTCGCCCCGCTGGCGGCCGACAACCTGACCAAGGTCGGCAACACCCTCACCCAGCGGGTGCTGCGCACCGCGGGCGGCGCGACGGTGACCGTCCGCCTCGAACTGGCCGGCCTCGCCGACGGCCAGCACGCCGGACTGTGCCACTACGCGGCCACCTACGCCGGACTGGGTGTCCGACGCTCCGGCACCACCACCACGATCGCTCACAACGCCGGCGGCACCCTGACCTACGGCCCGGCCGTCACGCAGGACGCCGTGTGGCTGCGCACCACCTGGGACGTCGACGGAGTGAGCCGGTTCTCCTACAGCCTCGACGGCAGCGCGTTCACCTCGTTCGGCGGCACCTACCATCTCACCTGGGGCGGCTACCGCGGCGACCGGGTGGGTCTCTACACCTACAACCCGAACAACACCGGCTACGTCGACGTGGACTCGGTGCAGTACACCGTCGCTCCCACCCGGACCTACACGTGCGTCAGCATGCGCAGCGGCAAGGTCGCCGACGTCTCCGGCGCCTCGACCGCGGACGGCGCCTACGTGATCCAGTGGCCCGACAACGGCAGACCGAACCAGCAGTGGACCTTCCAGTCCACCGCGGACGGCTACCACACCATCACCTGCGTCAACAGCGGCAAGGTCCTCGACGTGGCGGGGTCCTCACTGGCGGACGGTGCGCGGGTCGTGCAGATGCCCGCCGACGGCCGCACGAGCCAGCAGTGGCAGCTGCGCGCACAGGCCGGTGGCCAGTTCATCCTGGTCAACCGCAACAGCGGCAAGGTGCTCGACGTCAGCGGGGGCAGCACGGCCGACGGCGCCGCACTGATCCAGTACCGCGACACCGGCGGCTCCAACCAGCGGTGGACCTTCCACCGCGTCACCGGCAAGTAGTGCTTGGCCAGGTGTAGCCCGACCAGCAGACGCGCCTGTCCGCGTTCGGGCAGGTCAGTGCCCCCAGAGCACCACCACTGGCCGACAAATTCACTGCGGAGCGCGGGAGGGGTGCCCCCAGAAGCCGGGGGCACCCCTTTCGCCATGCGGTGATGCGTCAGGCGCAGTCGCGCACCTTGATCGTGTAGATGCCGCGGCCGTGGGTGGCCGCGTACAGGGTGCTGCCGTCGGGGCCCAGCTTCAGCTGGAGCACGGCGACGGCCGGGAGGTCTCCGACGCGCTGCCACTTGGTGTGGCCCGGGGCGCGGTAGACGACGCCCAGGTCGGTGGCGACGGCGAGGCCGCCGTTCGGTGTGACGATCGCGGAGTTGGTCGGCACGTCGGGCAGGTTCGCGGAGATGTCCTTCCAGGTGGTGCCGCCGTCGGTGGACTCGAAGACATGGCCGACGCCGGCTCCGGGGCCCTCCGTCCAGTGCCGGGAGAAGCCGTTGACGGCGAGGAAGACGTGGTCGGCGTTCTTCGGGTCGATGGCGAAGCCGCTGAGGTAGCGGTTCGGTACGGTCCCGTCGGCGGGCAGGGTGATGTCGTGCCAGCCGGTGCCGTCCGCGTTGCCGACGGAGATGCCACGCGCGAAGCCCTGGTTGTTGCAGGGTCCGCACCAGGCCGCGTACACCTTGCCGCCCGATGCCGCCACGGCGGTCGCGGTGCGGCCGGCGCCGAGGTCGTAGACGCTCGTCCACTCCTTGCCGCTGCGGATGGCGTAGCCATGGGTCTGCACCCAGATGTGCCGGCCGCCCGCGATCCACGTCGAAGAGCTCTTCAGGTCGGTCGCGAGCGGGGCGATGAAGCGGGCCTCGCTGGTGGCGTTGTCGGCCGGGGCGACGTTGTACGAGGTGGCCTTGGTGGCATCGGTGGTCCAACTGCCGTCGTTCACGGCGCAGTTCTGGGTCACCTGGATCGCGAGGTAGACGTACTCCTCGGCGATGTTGCAGCCGTTGGCGGGGTCGGTGAGGGTGTCGCCGCCGTCGCCGCCGAAGTCGGAGCCCATCACCTTGTCGTTGCTGCGCAGCACGGACTGGCCGTTGTCCTGGAGACCGCCGGTGACCGAGACGCCGCCGTAGGTCAGGTCCTTGCCGATGCCCACCGAGTAGTACTGGAGGGTGTCGATGGTGCCGTCGTTGAGGGAGGTCCAGTCGGTGGCGTGGCCGGAGGCGTCCTGGGAGCCGTCGACCGGGCGCCGGTAGACGCCGCCGTCGTTGCCGACGTACACGAAGCTCTTGCCGTGGTAGCTGCCGATCGCGACGCCGTGCTGGTCGGAGTGGGTGGTCTGGTTGCAGTCACCGGTCTGCTTGGCAGGGTCGATGCTCCAGCAGGAGAAGGTGAAGTTCCAGTACGGGCCCACGGTCGACCAGGTGCTGCCGCCGTCCTTGGTCTCGTAGACCTCCTCCAGCCCCGCGTAGACGTGCTTGGGGTCGCTCGGGTCCACGGTCAGGAACTGGTTGTACCAGGCCTGTACGCCGGGCATGTAGCCGCTGGTGGTCAGCGCGGAGCCGTCGGCGGCCAGACCCTTGTAGTCGGCGATCTTCGTCCAGGGGCCGAACGGCGAGGCGGCACTGTAGATGCCCTCCAGGCCGCTGTCCGGGTTGGTGTTCAGCTGCTGAGGGGACTCGTCGATGGCGTAGTAGCGGGAGCCGTCGGCGGAGCGGGCGAAGGTGACGTTGCCGACGTTGCCCGCGTCGGTGGGCAGATCGCCGAAGCCGCTGGTGATCCGCGTCCAGGCGCCGCTCGCGTCCTTGGTGAAGAAGCCGTTGTAGTCGTCACCGCTGCGCCAGCCGACCGCCAGGATCACCTTGGACGGGTCCTTGGGGTCGATCGCGACGTCGTTGGCGATGTTCTTGTACGCGGCCGACGGGTCGCTCGCCTTCGGACCACCGGGGAGGTAGTCGGGGTTGGGCGCGTACTCCAGCTTCCAGGCGCCCTTCAGGGTCTTCGTGGAGTGGCTCCACACGCCCGCGCTGGTCGCCGCCCACACCTTGCCGCCGCCGAAGCGCAGCTCGTGGATGGTGGTGGACTCCAGCTCGTCGCCGCCGACCCGGCTGCGGGCGGAGAAGGTGCCGTGGTGCGGTTGGGACAGGACGTAGACGCCGCTGCCGAGGTACGCGTCCGCGTTGGTGGTCGCCTCGCCGGTGCCCAGCCACAGCCGCCCGCCGCCGTCCAGCGCGAGCGCCCCGGTGGACTGCGAGGGCAGCTTGTCGCTGATGGGCTTCCAGTTCCCGCCGCCCCGCTTGGACCGCCAGACGCCGCCGCCCGCGCTGCCCGCGTACACATACCCGTCGTCATCGGCGGCGAGCGCGGCCATGCGGCCGGTGACATTGCCCGAGCCGCCACTGGAGTTGGAGTCGATGTCGCGGTAGCGCGAGTCGTCGGAGTTGTACGGCAGGTCGGTGATGTTGCGCCAACTGCCTCCGGTGCTCGGCAGGTTGGTCAGGCTCGTCCAGGCGGCGCCGTAGGCGCCGGGGGCGACGATGCCGGGTGAGGTGCGGGCCTCGGCGTACTGGTCCGCGCCCTCGGCTATCTCGTCCGCCTCGTTGCCTCCGTCGCCGTCCTCCCCCTTCAGCCGCGGGCTCATGGTGCCGACCGACTGCGTGCGCTCGGCGGCCAGTTGAGCGAGTGTGCGGGCGCCGAACGGAGCCTTCGTCCTGCCGGACGCGGCGCCTGCGGGTGTCGCGACGAGTGCGGCGGATGCGGTGATGGCACAGATCGTGAACCATCGTCTCTTACGGGTTGGTGCTGACACCAGATCCTCCCGAACGGGTGGTCGTACAGCCGTCGCAGGAGACCCGATCACGGGCGATGGAAGACATCTGCTTTTTGGACAAGCCTTGACCAGAACCTGTCACCCACGGGTCGTTCAGGGGCTGTCCTCGCCGCCCTCGGTGCCGCCGTTGGCCAGCCACTGCGCGTAGGCGATCGCGGCCAGTCGGGCGGAGAAGAGGTTGTCACGTGCCGTGGCGGTCGTGGCGGAGGCGGTGCCGGCGGCCGCGGCGAGGCCCGAGGCGGGCGTGTACATCGCCTCGTTGAAGACCGAGCCGCTGGGTACGGTGGCCACGGCGAAGACGGGGTGGGCCGTGGAGCCGGAGAAGGACGTCGAGATGTAGTCGCCGACCATGGTGCCCTGGGTGGTGCTCGCCAGCCAGGAGTGGCTCATCGGACCGGCCAGCTGAGTGGGCGCCGTCCAGGTGCTGCCGCCGTCGGTGGAGGAGACGTAGCCGACGTCCAACTGGCAGGTGGAGGCGGTGCAGTCGGCGACCGGGTGGTAGTAGTACGTCAGCGCGAGGTGCGCGGTGGAGCCCGAGGTGGCCGGGTCGACCGCGAGGCCGGGGATGAAGTGGTCGACGGCACTGGTCGTCGCGTCGATCGGGACCCGGGTCACCGAGGACCAGGTCGTGCCGTTGGTCGTGGTCGCCATCACGATGTCGTTGGAGGTGCAGGAGCCCCCGCTCGCGCGGAAGCGGCAGTCCTGCCAGACGACGTACACCTTCCCGGAGGCGTCGATCTCGGCGGAGGGCAGCGGGCCGCTGCGCAGACCGCCTCCCACGGTGAAGGAGCTGACGGTGGCCACGGTGGTGGTGCTGGACCAGGAGCTGCCGCCGTTGGTGGAGCTGAAGGCCCGGATCGCGGTCTCCGAGGCGTTGGCGATCGGGACGACCACGGTGCCGTTGGGCTGCACGACGGGCTGGCCGCCCAGGCCGGTGGCGTTGTTGCCGGTGTTCTTCGAGGCGCCCCAGGTGAGGCCGCCGTCGCTGGAGGTGGTCATCTTGATGCGGTCGCCGGCGCCGTTGTTGTCGTACTCGGTGTAGCAGTTGCCGTAGAAGGCACTGCCGGCGGTGTTGTCGCAGACGATCCAGTTCTTGTCGAGGCTCGAACCGGTCGCGGTGACCACGGGGTTGCTCCAGGTCAGGCCGCCGTCGGTGGAGCGACTTGTGAACACCTCGGGCACGGAGACGGACGAGGTGATGGGGATGCTGGAGATCAGCCAGACGCCGTGCTTGGCGTCGTAGGTCACCGACGCGTCGCTGACCCGCTGGAAGGTGCCGCCCGCCTGGGTGGTGATCCCCGGCAGGAAGCCCTTGGTCCAGGTGGTGCCCCCGTCCTTGGAGGTGGCGAAGCCGACGTTCGAGCCGCCGCCGTCGGTGAACCGGCCGACCTGGAAGGCGGAGACGATCGTGGAGCCGTAGGAGAAGGTGTCCGGCTCGACCTCGGTGGCGTGCTGGCTGGTGGAGTTGGTGTAGGGATCGGCGCTGATCGGGGTGAGGGCCGGGGCCGCGGCGGCGGAGGTCGTCGACAGGGCCAGCGCGCCCGCCGCGAGGGCCACCGTCACCAGGCCGGGTCTCGCCAGGCGGTGGAGCAAGGACGCCAGGGACATGATCCGTTCCCTTTCCGAGAAGGGGCACGTCCGGCATGCCTTGTACACGTCCGCACCATGAGGGGCGGGCGGGAGCCCGGCCGAACCGAACATCGTGCTGGACGTGCTGAACGACGTCGACACATTGCTCTGCTTACATGGTCATGTCAATGCGTGACGACCCAACGCCCCATAAAGCACTGGGAATTGACGCCCGTTTGACCTTCCCCCGTCACCGCTCCGTCTGCCGGCCCTTCCGCAGGAAGCCCCGCAGCCGGCGCTCGGGCCAGGTGTTGATCACGTCGTCCCGGGTGAGCCGGCCGCGCTGGGCGGTGCCGATGCCGTAGCGCATGTTCGCCAGGTGGGGGACGGCGTGGGCGTCGCTGTCGACGGCGAACTTCACGCCGTGCCGCCCGGCCCGCAGGATGTCCTCGTCGCGCAGGTCGAGCCGGTCCGGGTGGGCGTTGATCTCCAGGGCCGTGCCGGTGCGGGCGCAGGCGGCGAAGATCGCGTCGAGATCGGCGTCGATGCCGGGCCGCTTGCCGATGATGCGGGTGGTGGGGTGGCCGATGATGTTGACGTACGGGTTCTCGCAGGCCCGTACGATCCGCCGGGTCAGGGCCTCGCGCCCCTGGGTGAAGTGCGAGTGCACGGAGGCCACGCACAGGTCGAAGCCGGCGAGGAACTCCCCGGGCCAGTCCACCTCGCCGTCCGGGCCGATGTTCAGCTCGACGCCGTGCAGCAGCCGCAGACCGCCGCGCCTGCCCCGGGTGGCGTACGTCCCGTCGAGCTCGCGCACCCGCTCGCGCTGGGCCAGCATCCGCTCGTCGGTCATGCGCTGCATGGCCATGTCCGGGCCGTGGTCGGTGATCGCGTAGTAGGTCCAGCCCCGCGCCGCGGCGGCCTCCACCATCTCCTCCAGCGGGGCGAGGCCGTCGGTGAGGTCGGTGTGCGAATGCAGATCGCCGCGGAGGTCCGCCTCCGTCACCAGGTCGGGCAGTTCGCCGTGCAGCCCGTCCTCGATCTCCCCGCGGTCCTCGCGCAGCGTCGGCGGGATCCAGGGCAGCCCTAGCCGGGCGTACACCTCTTCCTCGGTCTCGGAGACGATCTTCTTGCCGCTCTCGACGTCGAAGAGCCCGTACTCGGAGAGCTTCAGCTTCTGGTGCACGGCCAGTTCGCGGGTGCGGATGTTGTGCGCCTTGGAGCCGGTGAAGTACTGCAGTGCCGCGCCCCAGGAGTCCGGCGGAACGACCCGCAGATCGACGTTGAGGCCCTTGCTGGTGCGCACGGACGTCTTCTTCTCGCCGGTGCCGATCACCTCGGTGACGTACGGCAGCTCGGTGAACGCCCGCATGATCGGGGCGGGTTCCGTGGCCGCCGCGAGGATGTCGATGTCGCCGATCGTCTCGCGCATCCGGCGCAGTGAGCCCGCGTAGCCGCAGCGCAGGCAGCCGGGCACGGCGGACAGCTCGGCGACGATGTCGTCGGCGAGGCCCATGGCCAGGTCGATGTGGACGCGGCCGCCGGAGGACTGCAGCAGCGAGATGCCGTGGAGGATGTTCTCCTCCGTCTTCGGCCCGAAGCCCTTGAGGTCGCGCAGCCGCTCCTCGTGGATGGCGTCGGCCAGTTCCTCGACCGAGGAGATGCCCAGCTCCTCGTAGACCGTCAGTGCCTTCTTCGGGCCGAGCGTGGGGATGGCGGTCAGCCGGCGCACCCCGGCGGGGATCTTCGCGCGCAGCTCCTCGACGGCCGAGACGCTGCCGTGGTCGAAGTACTCCAGCACCTTCTGCGCGATCGACCTGCCGACGTTCGGGATCTGCTGGAGGCCCTTGAGGTCGAGCGTGGCGACATCGGCGTGGTGGCCGCCGACCGACCGGGCAGCCTTCTCGTAGACGCGTGCCTTGAACGCGTCTCCTCCCGTGATCGAGATCAGATCCGCGTACTCCTGGAGGAGCGCGGCGACCTCGTCGTTGGACCGGGCCACACCTTCAGGGTAGGCACGCCGCGACGGACGTGCCGTCCTCCCCCGTAGAGCAGGTGACAGGAGTTCGCAGGGAGGGACCGCAAGGTGACAGGGCGCAGGGTAAGACGGGTCAGGGGTACGGCGGTGGCAGCGGCGGCGATGGCGGCGCTGACCGCCTCGCAGGCGCCGGGGGCGATCCCGGCACGGGCACAGGCGCCGATGGCGCGGCCCGGGGAGCACGGGCCGAGCGTGTCGGGCGACGCCCCGTACCGCACGGAGCTTCCCCCGCTCGCGCGGGAGCACGTGGGCCTCGGGGGCGGGGCACCGGCGGTCACGGGCGGCGCGGTTCCCGCGACGGTCTTCGCCGCGTACCGCCGTGCCGAGGCGGAGCTCGCGCGTACCGCGCCCGGCTGCGGGCTGCGCTGGCAGCTGCTGGCCGCGATCGGGCAGGTGGAGTCGGGGCAGGCGGACGGCGGCCGGGTGAGAGCGGACGGCACGACCGTGACGCCGATCCTGGGCCCGCGCCTGGACGGCGGTGCCTTCGCCGTCGTACCGGACACGGACGGTGGTGCGTACGACGGGGACGCGGTGTACGACCGTGCGGTGGGCCCGATGCAGTTCATTCCGTCCACCTGGGCCCAGTGGGGAGCGGACGGCAACGGCGACGGGCGGGCCGACCCGAACAACGTCTTCGACGCGGCGCTCGCTGCCGGGCGGTATCTGTGCGCGGCCGGCGGGGACCTGTCCGAGCCGGCGGGGCTGGACCGGGCGATCCTCGGCTACAACCACTCGGAGGACTATCTGCGCACGGTGAAGGCCTGGTACGCGTACTTCCTGCAGGGGCACACGGTGGTGCCGGACGGCTCCACGGCCTCGTCGGTACGGCCCTCGACGCGTCCCGGACCCTCGCACCCCGCGAAACCGACCGCGACCCCGAAACCGACGCCGAAGCCGTCCCCTCGGCCGAGCACCACCCCCTCCGCACCGGCGTCCTCACCCCCGTCCAACTCCGGTCCGACGGCCGGTACTTCACCCGAACCCCTCGCCCCTGCCACCAGCCCCTCCATCGCCCTGCCGACCGACAAACTGCTGCCCAGCGGCCTCCCGCTGACCGGCGGCTGACCAGTAACGGCGCGGACTCGATGCCCGCTCCCCCCTCCACAACCGCCGCTACCGGGCGGTAATGTCGCCATCCGCCGGGCTGGGACGAGACGCCCGGTGGGGTGAGCGCAAAGGGGCCCTCATGGCGACGGAGATGCCTGCGGAGGCAAGAGCTGCCGAAGAGCGTTGGCGGCGCATGTGGAGCCACCGTGAGCAGCTGCTCAGGGTGGCCCGGCGCAGGTCGATGAGCCAGGAGGACGCCGAGGACGCGGTGCACGAGGCGATGCTGCGGGCTGCCGAGCGGCCGGATCTGGACGACGAGCGGCTCGGGGCGTGGCTGACGACGGTGACCATGCGGTTGTGCGTCGACCGGTACCGGCAGGTCAACCGGGAGGCCGAGGTCCGCACCAGCCCGACGCTGATCGCGCCAGGCCCGGTGCCGGTGGAGGAGGCCGTGTGCGACCGGGCGGAGGCCAAGTGGCTGGCGGTGCGCAGCGGTGAGCTGCCCGCGCGGCAGGCGGAGGCGCTGCGGCTGAAGTCCGAGGACCTGGACGTGAGCCAGGTCGCGGTGCGGATGGGGCTCAGCTACCGGACCGTCGAGTCGCTGCTGGCCCGGGCCCGGCGGACGCTGCGCGCCTCCCTGGCCGGGACGCTCGGGTTCGTGTTGTTCCTGTTCGGGCGGGGGCGGCTGCGGGCGGGCGGCAAGGCGCAGGCGGTGGCGGCCGCGTCGACGGCGGCCACGCTGGTGGTGGCGGGCTTCGTCCTGCCGTACGCCCTGGACGGCGGCCACCCGGCCACGACTCCCCCGCCGGGGGCGTCCCCCGCCCCCGGGAAGGCCGCCGAGACGGTACGCCCCGCGAGCGCCGGCCGCACGCCCACCGCGAAGGCCCGCGAACTGTCGACGGCGGCCTCGAAACCGTCGACCGGCACCCACAAGGGCTCCCTGCTCCCCCTGTCGGTCCCGCCTCTCCCCAAGGCTTCACTCTCCCCGGTTCCGGCAGTCCCCGAGGTCCCGAACCTGCCGAGCGCCCCCGCCCTGTCGGCCCTGCCGACCGTCCCCACACCGGCGACGACGCTGCCCAGCCTCCCGAAGGCTCCCGCCACCCCGTCCGCGCCGGTCTCACTCCCCGCACCGACGCCGACCGGGCTGCCGTAAACGCGAGTCGCACCGCCGGAGCCGACCTGACTGCGGGAAGCCGCGCCCCGGTGCCGTCCCTGCCGACTCAACTGCGGGCAGTCGCGCGGCCGACGCCGCCCGTGCCGCCGTAGCTGCGGCCAGTCGCTCCGCCATCGCCCACCGTGCCGCCGTAGCTGGGGGCAGTCGTGCCGCCGGGGCGGCACGGGTGGGCGCAGGTCCCGCGCGGGGCGCCCATGCCGACGCCCACAGCACGACACGACAGGGCCACCGCCCCACCTGCCGTAACACCCGCAGTCCTCCCCCCCAGCCCCCGAGCGCCTCGGGCCTGCCGACCACGCCCGCCCCGCCGGGCCGCCGCAGGCACCCCGCACCCCCTCCGAAAAAAATCCGCCTCCCCGCGACGGACCCCCCGCCCCTCCCCGTAGAGCAGATGTCGGAGCTGCTCCACGGGCCGAGAGGTGGACCGGATGGGTGTCGAGATCTGTGTGGAAGGGCTGACCAAGTCCTTCGGTCACCAGGTCATCTGGCAGGACGTCTCGCTGACGCTGCCCGCCGGGGAGGTGTCCGTCATGCTCGGCCCCTCAGGGACCGGCAAGTCGGTGTTCCTCAAGACGCTCGTCGGGCTGCTGAAGCCGGAGCGGGGCAGTGTGAAGATCGCGGGGCGGGACATCACACGGCTGCGCGAGCACGAGCTGTACGAGGTGCGGAAGCTGTTCGGTGTGCTGTTCCAGGACGGCGCGCTGTTCGGCTCGATGAACCTCTACGACAACATCGCGTTCCCGCTGCGCGAGCACACCCGTAAGTCCGAGAGCGAGATCCGGCGCATCGTGCTGGAGAAGATGGACATGGTCGGGCTCATCGGCTCGGAGGCGAAGCTGCCCGGGGAGATATCCGGCGGCATGCGCAAGCGGGCGGGGCTGGCCCGGGCGCTGGTCCTCGACCCCGAGATCATCCTCTTCGACGAGCCCGACTCCGGGCTCGACCCCGTCCGCGTCGCCTATCTCAACCAGCTCATCGTCGACCTCAACGCCCAGATCGACGCGACCTTCCTGATCGTCACGCACGACATCGCCTCCGCCCGCCAGGTCCCGGACAACATCGGGCTGCTGTTCCGCCGCGAGCTGGTCATGTTCGGGCCGCGGGAGGAGCTGCTGACCAGTGACGAGCCGGTCGTGAGGCAGTTCCTGAACGGGCGGATGCAGGGCCCGATCGGCATGGCGGAGGAGAAGGACGCCGCCCAGGTCGAGCAGGAGCTGGCCGCGCTGAGCGGCAGCGAGACCGCACAGACACCCGGCAGCCAGGCTCTGACTCCCCGCCTGCTGCCGGGGCCGGGCATCACCCGGCCGCCGCGCTGGGAGGCGATCGCCCGGCGGGAGGCGGAACTGCGGCGCCGGAAGGCGGTGGCTGACGCATGAGACTGTCGCCGACCGGAGCGCTGCGGCAGTCGGGGAACCTGTTCGCGATGGCGCTGGACGTCGTCCGGACGATGCCCCGACGGCCGTTCCAGGCAAGGGAGTTCATCCAGCAGGCCTGGTTCGTCGCCAGCGTGACCATCCTGCCCACCGCCCTCGTGTCCATCCCCTTCGGGGCGGTCATCGCCCTGCAGATCGGCAGCCTGACGAGGCAGCTGGGCGCCCAGTCCTTCTCCGGGGCCGCCTCCGTCCTCGCCGTGCTGCGCGAGGCCTCGCCGATCGTCACCGCGCTGCTGATCGCGGGCGCCGGCGGCACCGCCATCTGCGCGGACCTCGGGGCCCGGAAGATCCGCGAGGAGATCGACGCCATGCAGGTCCTCGGCATCGATCCCATCCACCGCCTCGTCGTACCCCGGGTGCTGGCCTCGATGGTGGTGGCGGTGCTGCTCAACGGTCTGGTGTCGGTGGTCGGCGTCGCCGGCGGCTACTTCTTCAACGTCGTCCTGCAGAACGGCACCCCGGGCGCCTACCTCGCCTCCTTCACCACCCTCGCCCAGCTCTCCGATCTGTGGGCGGCCGAGATCAAGGCGCTGGTCTTCGGGGCGATCGCGGCGATCGTCGCCTCCTACAAGGGACTGACCGCGAAGGGCGGCCCGAAGGGTGTGGGCGACGCCGTGAACCAGTCGGTGGTGATCACCTTCATGTTGCTGTTCGTGACGAACTTCGTGATGACCGCGGTGTACTTCCAGGTCGTCCCGCAGAGGGGCTGAGGCACAGACATGGCAGTGTTGAGAAGTCTGGAGGAGCTCGGCCGTCAACTCTCCTTCTACGGACGGTCGTTGGCGTGGACGGGCCGTACCGTGCGCCGCTACAAGAAGGAGATCCTGCGGCTGCTGGCCGAGGTGAGCTTCGGCCGTGGCGCCCTCGCCGTCGTCGGCGGCACGGTCGGCGTGATCGCCTTTCTGTCCTTCTTCACCGGCACCGAGGTGGGCCTCCAGGGGTATGCGGCGCTCAACCAGCTCGGCACCTCCAACTTCGTGGCGTTCCTCTCGGCGTACTTCAACACCCGTGAGATCGCCCCGCTGGTCGCCGGGCTCGCGCTGTCCGCGACCGTCGGTGCGGGCTTCACCGCCCAGCTCGGCGCGATGCGGATCAGCGAGGAGACCGACGCCCTGGAGGTCATGGGCGTGCCCTCGCTGCCGTTCCTGGTGACCACACGGATGATCGCCGGGTTCGTCGCGGTGATCCCGCTGTACGTGATCGGGCTGCTGTCCTCCTACTTCGCCGCCCGCACGATCACCACCGGCTACTACGGCCAGTCGGCGGGCACCTACGACCACTACTTCTCCCAGTACCTGCCACCGGTCGACGTGCTGTGGTCCTTCGGGAAGGTGCTGGTCTTCGCCGTCCTGATCATCCTCGTGCACTGCTTCTACGGCTACTACGCGAGCGGCGGCCCGGCAGGCGTCGGCGTCGCGGTGGGCCGTGCGGTGCGGACCTCGATCGTGGCGATCAACGTCCTCGACTTCTTCCTTTCGTTGGCCATCTGGGGCGCCAACACGACCGTGCGGATTGCGGGGTGAACCGTATGAGGGTGTGGAGACTGCGGTTGTACGGCGTGGTGTTCCTCGCCGTGCTCGCCCTGTTGCTGTCGTTGTCCGTCGCCGTGTACCGGCAGGCGTTCACGCCGGTCGTACGGATCAGGCTGGAGGCCGACAGCCTCGGCAACCAGCTCGACCCGCGCGCCGACGTCAAACTGCGCGGCCTGCTGGTCGGCGAGGTGCGCTCGGTGCACGCCGACGGACAGAAGGCGACGCTCGACATCGCGCTCAAGCCGGAGTACGCCGCCGACATCCCCTCCGACGTGCGGGCCCGGCTGCTGCCCAAGACGCTCTTCGGCGAGAAGTACGTCGACCTGGTCGCGCCCGCCCGTTCCTCGGCCCGGCCCATCCGCGCCGGTGACGTGATCACGCAGGACCGCACCCGGGTCGGCATCGAGCTGCAGCAGGTGATGAACGACCTGCTGCCGCTGCTGCGGACCGTGCAGCCCGGCAAGCTCAACGCCACGCTCTCCGCGTTCGCCACCGCCCTGGAAGGCCGCGGCGACCGGATCGGCGACAACCTCACGCGCGTGGAGGACTATCTGCACCGCCTCAATCCCCATCTGCCGTCCCTCACCGAGGACTTCGCCCGGCTGGCCGATGTCGCCCAGGTGTACGGCGACGCGGCGCCGGACCTGATGGAGATCCTCCGCAACACCGTGACCACCAGCCGCACCCTGGTCGCGGAACGGGACCGGCTCGCGTCGGCCCTCACCACGACGGCCGGCGCCGCCGGCACCGCACAGGACTTCCTCGACGAGAACGGCGACCGGTTGATCACCCTGGGGCAGGTCTCCCGCCCGACCCTCGAACTCTTCGCCCGCTACTCCCCCGAGTACCCGTGCCTCCTCGCGGGCCTGGTCCACGAGGAGCAGGCCTCCGAGCAGGCGTTCCGGGGCGGCAAGATGCACATCACGCTCGAGGTCGTACGGCAGCAGGGGGCGTACCGGCCCGGCGAGGAGCCGCGCTACGCCGACCGGTCCGGTCCGAACTGCCGTGATCTGCCGCATCCTGCCGTGCCCGCACCGGGGTTCCACCTCAACGACGGTTCCCGCAGCGGCGGTCCGTCCGGTCCGCTCGGTGTCTCCGCCACCCGGGCCGAACAGCGGGCGGTCGGCTCGCTGGTCTCGCCCGTGCTGGGGGTGCCCGCCGACGAGGTGCCGCCGGTCGCGACGCTGCTGTTCGGGCCGATGGCGCGCGGGACGGCGGTGAGCGTCGTATGAGGACCTCTGCAGCGCGGCAGACCGCCGCTCCCCTCATCAAGTTCAGCCTCTTCGCACTGGTGACGATCGTGGCGACGGCCCTGCTCGCCGCCACCATCGTGAACCTCTCCTTCACTCCCGACCGCACCTACCGTGCCGTCTTCAGCGATGTCACCGGCCTGGAGAAGGGCGACGACATCCGGGTCGCCGGAGTGCGGGTCGGGCAGGTCCAGGGCATCCGGATCAAGGACCGTACGCTGGCGGAGATCACCTTCACCGTCGGCGCCGACCGGCCGCTGCTCACCAGCACCCACGCCGTCATCCGCTACCGCAACCTGGTCGGGCAGCGGTACGTCGCCCTCACCGAGGGCGCGGGCGACGGCACCCCGCTGAAGCCCGGCGGCACCATCCCGCTGCAGCGGACCCAGCCCGCGCTGGACCTCAACGCCCTGCTCAACGGCTTCAAGCCGCTGTTCGCAGCGCTCAGCCCGTCCGACGTCAACCAGCTCGCCACCGAGATCATCAAGACGCTCCAGGGCGAGGGCGGCACCGTCAACAGCCTGCTGGCGCACACCGCTTCCCTCACCACGACCCTCGCGGGGCGGGACAAGCTGATCGGCTCGGTGGTCGACAACCTCAACGCCGTGCTGAAGACGCTGGACGAGCGCGGCTCCCGCTTCTCCGAACTGCTCCTTCAGCTGCGGCGGGTGATCTCCGGGCTGTCCGCGGACCGGGGTCCCATCGGTGAGTCACTGGTGAACATCGGTGATCTGACCGACGCCACCTCGGGGCTGCTGACGGACGCGCGGCCGCCGCTGAAGGACGACATCGCCCAGCTGACCGATCTCACCGGCACGCTGAACGACAACGAGAAGACCGTGGAGGGCGTCCTGCAGCGGCTGCCGAACAAGCTCAACGCACTGACGGGGACCGCGTCCTACGGCTCCTGGTTCAACTTCTACCTCTGCGACTTCGACGGCCGGATCGTGCTGCCGAAGACGAAGCAGGCGCTCACCCCCGATCTGCACGTGGCGAGGGCGAGGTGCGGCTCATGACCCGCAGGAACCGCCCGGAGCCCCTGGTGAAGGTCCGCATCGACCCGCCGAAGCTGCCGAGGCCACGGCTGCCCCGGCGTGCGCCGCGGGCGCGGGGGCCGGAACCGCTGATGAAGGTGCGCATCGAGCCGCCCCGCCTACGGCGCCCGAAGCCGAAGCCGCAGCCGCGCCCGGCGGCACCGCGCCCGCAGCCCATGATGAAGGTGCGCATCGACCCGCCCAAGCTGCCGCGCATACGGATACGGCGGCCACGCCTGATCCCGTTCCGCGAGCGGAACCCCGTGGTCATCGGGGCTGTCGGTCTCACCGTCCTGGCACTGCTGACCGTGGCCGCGTTCAACGCCGACAGCCTGCCCTTCATCGGCGGCGGCACCACCTACAGCGCGGCCTTCTCGGAGGCGGGCGGGCTCAAGCCCGGGGACGAGGTGCGGATCGCCGGGGTGAAGGTCGGCAAGGTCGAGGCCGTCGACCTGGACGGCGACCACGTCAAGGTCACCTTCAAGGTCAAGGGCGATCCGCACTTCGGCACCGACACCGGCGCGTCGATCCGGATCAAGACGATCCTCGGCGCGAAGTACCTCGCGCTGCAGCCCGAGGGGCCGGGCCAGTTGTCGGCGGGCAGCGAGATCCCGCTCAGGCGCACTGTGCCGGCGTACGACGTCGTGCAGGCCTTCAGCGACCTGACCACCACCACGGAGAAGGTCGACACCGGGCGGCTGGCGAAGGCCCTGGACACCATCTCCGCCACCTTCCAGGACTCGCCCGCCGAGGTGCGCGCGTCCATCAAGGGCCTGTCGGAGATCTCCCGTACGGTCGCCTCCCGCGACCAGGCCCTCGGCGAGCTCCTCGACCACGCGAACGGCACGACCGGTGTGCTCGCCGACCGCTCCAAGGACTTCACCGCCCTGGTCAAGGACGGCGACCAGCTGTTCCGGGAGATCAGCAGGCGACGGGAGGCGATCCACAAGCTGCTGAAGACCTCGGCCGCGCTCGGCATCCAGCTCTCCGGACTGGTCCAGGACAACGAGAAGGAGATCGGGCCCGCGCTCGAGGGCCTGAAGCGTGTGGTGCAGATGCTCGAACGCAACCAGGCAAGCCTCGACCGCAGCGTGCAGCTGCTCGCGCCGTATGTGCGGGTCTTCACCAACGCCCTGGGCAACGGCCGTTGGTTCGACTCCTACGTCCAGAACCTCGTCGCCGCTCCGGTGACACCCCGGACGGGAGGCACCCCGTGAAGCGCCTGACGAGACGCCTGGCGGTGCTCACCGCACTCGCCCTGGTCGCCGCCCTCACCTATGTGCTGTGGCCGCGGCCCGAGCCGGTGCGCATCACCGCGTACTTCCCGCGCACGGTCGGCATCTACCCCGGCTCGGACGTCCGCGTCCTCGGTGTCCGTATCGGCGAGGTCGAGAAGATCACGCCCGAGGGTGAGCGGGTGCGGGTGGAGCTGGAGTTCGACCACGGGCGCAAGGTCCCCGCCGACGCCCAGGCCGCGATCATCAACTCCTCGGTGGTCAGCGACCGTTATGTGCAGCTCCTGCCGGTGTACCGGAAGGGCCCGGTCATGCACAGCGGTGCCGTCATCCCCGAGGACCGCACCGCCGTACCCGTGGAACTGGACCGGATCTTCGACAGCCTGCACACCACGGCCGAGGCGCTGGGCCCCAAGGGCGCCAACAAGGACGGCTCCCTCTCCCGGCTGCTCGGGGTGAGCGCGGACAACCTCGACGGACAGGGCGCGAACCTCAACCGGACCGTCCAGGACCTGTCGCAGGCGGTGACCACTCTGTCCGACGGGCGCAAGGACCTGTTCGGGACGGTGCGGAACCTCCAGGTGTTCACGGCGGCGCTGGCGGCCGACGACAAGAGCGTGCGGTCCTTCGACACCAGCCTCGCCGACGTGGCGCAGCAGCTCTCGGGCGAGCGTCAGGACCTCGCGGACGCACTGACGAACCTCGGCACGGCGCTCGGCGACGTGTCCGCGTTCGTGAAGAACAACAAGAAGTCGCTGACCTCGGACGTGAAGGGCCTCAGCAAGGTGACCAAGGTGCTCGTCACCCAACGGGCCGCCCTGGACGAGCTGTTGCGGGTCGCGCCCACGGGCATGTCGAACCTCAACAACGCCTACAACCCGTCCTCCGGCACCCTCGACACCCGCAACAACGCCCAGCAGGCGCAGGACCCGGCCTCGCTGCTGTGCTCGATCCTGCGCACGACCGGCGACGCGGGCGGCCGGAACCCCGACTGCAAACAGCTGAAGAAGCTCTTCGACTCGCTGCCCGAACTGCCCACGCAGGGCACCGCGGTGACCGGCACGGTCGACAAGACGCTCGGCGGGATCCTGGGGGCGAGCGCATGAGCACACGACGCAGGGCCGGGGCGCTCGCCTGGGCGGCGGCCGGTTCGCTGCTGCTGTCCGGCTGCGAGTTCAACGGCTGGTACGACGTCCCGCTGCCCGGCGGTGCCGCCGACGACGGACACGCCTACCACGTCACCGTCGACTTCCGTGACGTCCTCGACCTGGTGCCGCAGTCGGCGGTGAAGGTCGACGACGTCACCGTGGGCGCGGTGGAGAAGGTGGAGCTGGACGGCTGGCACGCGCGTGTACGGCTGCGGGTCGCCGACTCGGTGAAGCTGCCCGCGAACGCGGTCGCCGAGCTGCGGCAGACCAGCCTGCTCGGCGAGAAGTACGTGGCGCTCGCCGCCCCGACCGGCACCGCCCCCGTGGGCCGGCTCCGCGACGGCGACCGCATCCCGCTCTCCCGCAGCGGCCGCAACCCGGAGGTCGAGGAGGTGCTCTCCGCGCTGTCGGCCCTGCTCAACGGCGGTGGTGTCGCCCAGCTGAAGACGATCACCGTGGAGCTGAACAAGGCCCTGGACGGCCGGGAGAACCGGGTCAGATCACTGCTGAAGGAGCTGAACACGTTCGTCGGCGGACTCGACAAGCAGAAGGCCGACATCATCCGCGCGATCAAGGCCGTCGACCGGCTCGCGGGGCGGCTGGGCAAGGAGAAGAAGACCATCGCCGAGGCCGTCGACACGATGCCGCCCGCCCTGAAGGTCCTCGCCGACCAGCGGCGCAACCTGACGAAGATGCTCACCGCCCTGTCGAAGCTCGGCACGGCGGGCACCAAGGTGGTCAATGCCTCGCACGACGACACGGTCGCGAACCTCAAGGAGCTCCGGCCGATCCTGCAGCAGCTCAACAAGTCGGGCAACGACCTGCCCAACTCCCTCGAGCTGCTGACCACGTACCCGTTTCCGCGCAATGCCATGGACGCCGTCAAGGGCGACTACGTCAACCTGCACATCACCGCGGACCTCGATCTGGCGGACCTGTACGGGAATCTGGCAGGCGGCAACTCCCGCCATGGCAGCGGCAGTTCGCCGACGCCGGGCGGCTCCACCGCACCGGGCCTCCCGCACCTGCCGAGCGTCCCGACGCCGGTACCGCTGCCCAGCACACCCAGCCTGCCGTCGTCGCCCTCCGTGCCGTCGTCACCCTCGGGCGGCGGCGGGCCGCTGTGCCCGCCGGTGTGCACGAGCAGCTACACCACCGGAGCGAAGCCGCCCGAGGGCATCGACCTCGCGCTGGCCGAGCTGATGCTGAAAGGGGTCCAGCCGTGATCACTCGTACGGTCAAGGCCCAGCTGGTGGCCTTCGCCGCCGTCACCGCGGTCGGGGTGTCCTATGTCGGCGCCCGGTACACCGGCCTGGTGGACGACGTCCTGGGCCGCGGCTACACCGTGCAGGCCGACTTCGCCGACTCCGGAGGCATCTTCCCCGGCGCGGAGGTCACCTACCGCGGGGTGCCCGTGGGCAAGGTCGGCGCGCTGCGGCTGAGCGGCTCCGGGGGCGTGTCGGTCGCCCTCGACATCAAGGACGGGACGCCGCGCATCCCGGCGGACACCCTCGCCGTGGTGGCGGACCGGTCGGCGGTGGGCGAGCAGTACGTCGATCTGCAGCCGCGCACCTCCCACGGCCCGTACCTGCTCGACGGAAGCGCCATCCCGCGCGGCAGCACACGCGTGCCGCTGCCCACGACGGACCTGGTCCTCAGCCTCGACCGGCTGGTGAACTCGGTCGGCAAGAACGATCTGCGGGTCACCGTCGACGAGCTGGGCAAGGCCTTCGACGGCACGGGCCCGAACCTGAGCCGCCTGGTGGACTCGGGCAACGCGCTCGTGGAGTCGGCGTCCCAGTCCCTGCCCCAGACGATCTCGCTGATCGAGAACTCGCGGAAGGTCCTCAAGACACAGGCCGACCAGGGCTCCTCCATCAAGTCGTTCGCGCACGATCTGGCGGCGCTCAGCGCGCAGTTGAAGTCGAGCGACGGGGATCTGCGCAAGGTGATCGGCAATGCGACACCGGCCGCGCAGCAGGTCGACTCGCTGCTGAGGTCGACCGGCCCCTCCCTTTCGGTCCTGCTGGCCAACCTGATCAGCGGCGGCCAGGTCACCCGGGCGCACCTCCCCGGCGTGGAGCAGGCCCTCGTCACCTTCCCGGCGCTGGTCGCGGGCAGCTACACGGTCGTCCCGGGCGACGGCACCACCCACTTCGGGCTGGTGGTGAACGCCAATGATCCGCCGCCGTGCACCCAGGGATACGGCACCACCTGGCGCGACCCCTCGGACACCAGCACCCGTGCGGCCAACACCGGCGCGCACTGCACCGCCCCGCGCGGTGGCAAGACGTCGGTGCGGGGTGCGCAGAACGCCCCCGGCACGTCCTACGGCGGCGCGAACCAGGCGGCGTACATCACCCCGTACGACCCGGACACCGGCAGCGCGACCGGTCCGGACGGAAGGCCCGTCGAGATCGGCTCGACGGGCGGCCAGCAGACGGTGTTCGGAAAGGAGTCGTGGCAATGGCTGCTCGTCGGCCCGATGGCATGAACAGGGTCCTGACGGTGGGGCTGGTCGCGGCGACCGTCCTCACCGCCGCGGTCGCCGGCTGGCTGGGCTTCGCCCTGCACGACCGGCACGAGACGGAACAGCGGCGCCAGGACCTCCTGGCCGCTGCACGTCAGTCCGCGCTGAACTTCACCTCGCTCGACTACCGGCACTACGACCGGGACAGCGCGAACGTCCTCAAGGGCGCCACCGGTGACTTCAAGAAGCAGTTCACCGCGCAGACGGCGCAGCTGACCAAGCTCGTCACCGAGAACAGGTCGGTGTCCGAGGGGCAGGTCCTGGACGCCGGCATCGTCCGCTCCGACGCCCACTCGGGCCGCGTCCTGGTGGTCGCCGACAGCAAGGTCACCAACACCGCCGTCCCCCAGGGTCAGGCGCGCACCTACCGGCTGCAGCTCGACCTGGTGTACCGGGACGGGCGCTGGCTGACCTCCGACGTCGAGTTCGTGGGCTGACGGGCCCCCAGTGAGGAGTACGACCATGGCGAACCCGACCACCCGGAGCCGCACGATGAGCGCGGCCGCCCGTGCGGCGGCCAAGCGCGCCAAGCGGGTGGAGTACCTGCAACGGCCCGAGCCGCCGGCCCCGGACAGCTGGGACGACCCGCCGGAGCCCTCGCCGGATCCGCTGGAACAGGACCCGGACGCCCTCGCGGAACCGGAGGGAAGCGCTCCGCCGCCCCGCTCCCGGCCAAGGCTGCTCCCCGCGGGGCTCGGCGTCCTGCTGGTCGCGGCTCTCGTCGCCGCCTCGCTGCTCGGGTGGCAGTACGCGCAGGGACGGCAGGCGGAGAGCGCACGGTCGCAGGCCCTTGCGGCCGCGAAGAAGGCGGCGCCGGTCGTGCTGTCGTACGACTACCGGCATCTGGACCGGGACTTCGCCCGGGCCCGCACGCTGCTGACCGGGCACTTCAAGGAGCAGTACGGGAAGACCACGACGACGGTGGTCGGGCCGACGGCGCTGAAGTACCACGGGGTGGTGAAGGCGACCGTCCCCGCCGCCTCCGTCGCCTCGGCCTCGCCGGACAAGGTCACGGTCCTGCTCTTCGTCAACCAGGTCACGCAGAGCACCCAGGTCTCCGGCTCCCGGCTGGACCTCAACCGGGTGCGGATGACGATGAGCCGCACCGCCGAGGGCTGGAAGGTGAGCGCCGTCGACGCCCTGTGATCAGCCGCTTCACCGTGCCCCCGCGCCTTTCGCGCGGGGGCCCTTTTTGTCCGCGCTACGCCGGGCGCTCTTGACAGTCCTCCCTGTCCACAGGCAGTCTTCCATTAAGCAGAAATCAACTTCCGCTATCCGGAATAGCGAAGTAGCCACAGTCGCCACGGAAGGGAGCGCCGACCCCCATGGGATTTGCAGAGCAGCGCTTCAACGTCAACCTGTCGATCCTCTTCACGGAACTCCCGCTCCTGGAGCGCCCCGCGGCCGCCGCCGCCGCGGGCTTCACCGCGGTCGAGCTGTGGTGGCCCTGGGTCGACTCCCCCGCCCCCCAGCAGTCCGAGCTCGACGCCCTGAAGAAGGCGATCGAGGACGCGGGCGTGCAGCTCACGGGCCTGAACTTCTACGCCGGACAGCTGCCCGGCCCCGACCGCGGCGCCCTGTCGATCCCCGGCGAGGAGTCGGAGAAGTTCCGCGCCAACATCGAGGTGGCCGCGGAATTCGCCCGGTCGCTCGGCACCAAGGCGCTCAACGCGCTGTACGGCAACCGCGTCGAGGGCGTGGACCCGGCCGAGCAGGACGCGCTCGCCCTGGAGAACCTGGTCCTCGCGGCCCGCGCCGCCGACCGGATCGGCGCGATCCTGCTGATCGAGACGCTCAACCAGCCCGAGTCGCCGCTGTACCCGCTGGTGTCCGCACCGGCCGGCATCGGCATCGTCGACAAGGTCAACGCCGCGACGGGGCTCGGCAACGCGAAGTTCCTCATGGACCTGTACCACCTGTCCATGAACGGCGAGGACCTCCCCTCGGTGATCGAGCAGTATGCCGCCAGGACCGGCCATGTGCAGATCGCGGACAACCCGGGCCGCGGGGCACCGGGAACGGGCTCGCTCCCGCTGGAGGAGCTTCTCGACCAGCTCACGAAGTCTGGTTACGAGGGGTGGGTCGGGCTGGAGTACAAGCCGGGTGACCGGCCCAGTGCGGAGGCCTTCGACTGGCTGCCGGTGGAGTACCGCGCCGCTCGGTGACGGCGCCGCCGGCCGGGGGGCTGGCCGCCCCCGGGCCCCGCTTTCGGCCTCAACGGCCTCAATTGACATACGTAGCACCGCAGTTCAGAGAGGTACCCCCAATCATGAGCACCCTCCCCAAGATCGCCTGGATCGGCCTCGGCATCATGGGCTCCCCCATGTCCGAGAACCTGATCAAGGCGGGTTACGACGTCACCGGCTTCACCCTGGAGCAGGACAAGCTGGACCGCCTCGCGGCCGCCGGCGGCACCGTGGCCGGGTCCATCGCCGAGGCCGTGCGCGACGCCGACGTGATCATCACGATGGTGCCCGCGTCGCCGCAGGTCGAGGCCATTTCCTACGGCCCCGACGGCATCCTGGAGAACGCGCGCTCCGGCGCGCTGCTGATCGACATGTCGTCCATCACGCCGCAGACCTCCGTGGACCTGGCGAAGGCCGCCGCGGACAGGGGCATCCGGGTGCTGGACGCGCCGGTGTCCGGCGGTGAGGCCGGCGCCATCGAGGCCGTACTGTCGATCATGGTCGGCGGCGAGCAGGCCGACTTCGACCTGGCCAAGCCGATCCTGCAGGCGCTCGGCAAGACCATCGTGCTGTGCGGTCCGCACGGCTCGGGTCAGACCGTGAAGGCCGCCAACCAGCTGATCGTGGCCGTGAACATCCAGGCGTGCGCCGAGGCCGTGGTCTTCCTGGAGAAGTCCGGCGTGGACCTCAAGGCGGCCCTGGACGTCCTCAACGGCGGCCTGGCGGGCTCGACCGTGCTGACGCGGAAGAAGGACAACTTCCTCACCCGCGACTTCAAGCCGGGCTTCCGTATCGACCTGCACCACAAGGACATGGGCATCGTCACCGACGCCGCCCGCAACGTCGGCGCCGCCCTGCCCGTCGGTGCCGTGGTCGCCCAGCTGGTCGCCAGCCTGCGTGCGCAGGGCGACGGCGGCCTGGACCACTCGGCCCTGCTGCGGGCGGTCGAGCGCCTCTCGGGCGCTCAGCTCTGAGACTTCCGGGTCGCGGCGCCGCTGACATCTGTCCTGTCGCGCCCAGGCGGCGCCGCGACCCGGAATCAACTTCAACAAACTGTTGACGCTCGACCCGCCCACTCTTAGGCTCCACAAAGCGGAAACAAGTTTCCGCTGACACCCGCACGGAAGGTCCACGATGTCGAAGCGCGTGCTCACGACGAGAACTCTCACTACGGAGTCCGGCGCCCCGGTCGCAGACAACCAGCATTCCGCCTCCGCCGGCATCGGCGGTCCGCTCCTGCTCCAGGACCAGCACCTCCTGGAGAAGCTGGCGCGCTTCAACCGCGAGCGCATCCCGGAGCGCGTGGTGCACGCCCGCGGCTCGGGCGCCTACGGCTACTTCGAGGTGACGGACGACGTCACCGGGTTCACGTACGCCGACTTCCTGAGCACGGTCGGCAAGCGCACCGAGGTCTTCCTGCGCTTCTCGACGGTGGCCGACTCGCTGGGCGGTGCGGACGCGGTCCGCGACCCGCGCGGTTTCGCGGTCAAGTTCTATACCGAAGAGGGCAATTACGACCTCGTGGGGAACAACACCCCGGTGTTCTTCATCAAGGACCCGATCAAGTTCCCGGACTTCATCCACTCGCAGAAGCGCGATCCGTTCACGGGCCGTCAGGAGCCGGACAACGTCTGGGACTTCTGGGCGCACTCCCCCGAGGCCACGCACCAGGTGACCTGGCTGATGGGCGACCGCGGCATCCCGGCCTCGTACCGCCACATGAACGGCTACGGCTCGCACACCTACCAGTGGACGAACGCCGACGGCGAGGCGTTCTTCGTCAAATACCACTTCAAGACCAACCAGGGCGTCCGCTCGCTGTCCTCCGAGCAGGCCGCCGAGATCGCGGGCAAGGACCCGAACTCGCACCAGACGGACCTGCTGCAGGCCATCGAGCGCGGGGTGAACCCCTCCTGGACCCTCTACGTGCAGATCATGCCGGCGGCCGAGGCGGCGGACTACCGCTTCAACCCCTTCGACCTCACCAAGGTGTGGCCGCACAAGGACTACCCGCTGCAGCGCGTGGGCCGCCTGGTCCTGGACCGCAACCCGGACAACGTCTTCGCCGAGGTCGAGCAGGCCGCGTTCTCCCCGAACAACTTCGTCCCGGGCATCGGTCCCTCGCCGGACAAGATGCTCCAGGGCCGCCTGTTCGCCTACGCGGACGCCCACCGCTACCGCCTGGGCGTCAACCACACCCTGCTCGCGGTGAACGCCCCGAAGGCGACGAGCGCGCAGAACTACGGCCGCGACGGCTTCATGGCGGTCAACGGCCAGGGCCGCGGCGCGAAGAACTACGAGCCGAACTCCTACGACGGCCCAGTGGAGACCGGCCGCCCCCTGTCCGCCCCACTGGCGGTGACCGGCCACACCGGCACCCACGAGGCCCCGCTGCACACCAAGGACGACGACTTCTTCCAGGCGGGCGAGCTGTACCGCCTGATGTCGGCGGACGAGAAGTCCCGTCTGATCGCCAACATCGCCGGCGGCCTCTCCCAGGTCTCCCGCGACGACGTGATCGAAAAGAACCTGGCCCACTTCCACGCCGCCGACCCGGAGTACGGCCGGCGCGTGGAGGAGGCGGTCCGCGCCCTGCGCGAGGACTGACCACAGGCGGCCCGCGACCGCCGGACGGCCCGGATGAGGGGTGGCCGGCCGGCGGTGGCGGGCGAGGCAAGGACCGCGGCGGCGTGCGAGCCAGTGCGGTGGTGAAGGTCCGGGCACTGCTTCTTCGACCTGAGGGAGGCGGTGTCGCGGCTCCGTCGCACCCGCCGCGGTCCCAGCCACAATCCACAGACTCCGTCCGGCGGCGCGAACGTTCTGTCGCGCCCAGCCTCGCACCGCCGGACGGCCACAACCGAAGACCTCACCGGCCGAGCGGCGCCGGATGCGGACGGTCCCGCATCCGGCGCCTTTCGGCGTTCGTGGGGGTGCGGATCGGCGCGGCCCGCAGGACGCTGAAGGCATGGCACATCCAACGGAGCATCCGCACATCGTGGTGCACTCGCCGGCCCTGGACGGCTCCCGGCGGGTCACGGAGGGCGACGAGACGCTGGGGATCGCCACCCACGTCGACGACGTCAGCGAGATCCTGCGCCTGGCCGACCTGTACGTCACGGACGTCGAGGAGAGCGACCTCATCGAGTGGCAGGGCGGCGGCCCGGACGACTGGCCGGGGCTGTCGGAACACCACGAGGGGCCGTGAGCGCATGCGTACGCCTACGCCCCGCAACGTAGGACGTCTACGCAAACCTCAAATCCAGCTCTGAACATGGTTCAAGAGGCTTCAGCCGGACCCACCGGCGGGCATATTCACGTCACATGGGGCCCGCCGACACGGGGGCGGCGGGCTCCATGACGGGGGAACCGGGAGAGCGCACGGGGGAAACGGGGGATCTCACGGGGGAAACGGGGGCCGGCTCCTGGGAGCCGGGCACGCGAAAGGGGCGGTCCAACCGGCAGGTTGGACCGCCCCTCAGCTGTCGGCCGGCTCAGACCTTCAGCGTCCTGATCGACGTCGGGGCGTGCCCCGGCTCCGTCGCGAGCTCCTCGAACTCCATGACGTTGCTGATGTCGTTGGTGGTCGACATGGCGATGTTGGTGACGCGCTCCAGGATCGCCTCGACGACGACCGGCACCTGGAACTCGGCGGCGAGCTTCTTGGCCTGCTCCAGGGCCGCACCCAGCTCGTTCGGGTCGGTCACCCGGATCGCCTTGCAGCCCAGGCCCTCGGCGACCTTGACGTGGTCGACGCCGTAGACGCCGAGCTCGGGCGAGTTGATGTTCTCGAACTCCAGCTTGACCTGGAAGTCGATGTCGAACGCCCGCTGCGCCTGCCGGATCAGGCCCAGGTAGGAGTTGTTCACCAGGACATGGACGTAGGGGATCCTGTGCTGCGCGCCGACCGCCAGCTCCTCGATCATGAACTGGAAGTCGTAGTCGCCGGACAGCGCGACGACCTGCGCCTCCGGGTCCGCCTTGGCGACGCCCAGCGCGGCCGGGATGGTCCAGCCGAGGGGTCCCGCCTGGCCGCAGTTGATCCAGTGGCGCGGCTTGAAGACGTGCAGCATCTGGGCGCCGGCGATCTGAGAGAGGCCGATCGTGGAGACGTACCGGGTCTCGGGTCCGAACGCCTTGTTCATCTCCTCGTAGACGCGCTGCGGCTTGATCGGGATGTCGTCGAAGTGCGTACGGCGCTGGAGAGTCGCCTTCTTCTCCTGTGCCGAGGCCGCCCACGCGGAGCGGTCGGGCAGCCTGCCGGCCGCCTTCAGCTCCCTTGCCACCTCGACGAAGAGCTCCAGGGCCGCCTTCGCGTCGGAGGCGATGCCGTAGTCCGGGGCGAAGATCCTGCCGATCTGGGTGGGCTCGACGTCGACGTGGACGAACGTCCGGCCGGCCGTGTAGACGTCGAGCTTGCCGGTGTGGCGGTTGGCCCAGCGGTTGCCGATGCCGAGGACGAAGTCGGACTCCAGGAAGGTCGCGTTGCCGTAGCGGTGCGAGGTCTGCAGGCCCACCATGCCGGCGTTCAGCTCGTGGTCGTCGGGCAGGACACCCCAGCCCATCAGGGTCGGGACGACCGGAGTACCCGTCAACTCGGCGAATTCCACGAGGAGTTCGGCCGCGTCGGCGTTGATGACACCGCCGCCGGCGACGATCAGCGGCCGCTCGGACTCGTTCAGCAGCCCGATCGCCTTCTCGATCTGGGCGCGGCTCGCGGCCGGCTTGTAGACCGGGAGCGGCTCGTAGGTCTCCGGGTCGAACTCGATCTCGGTGAGCTGCACGTCGATCGGCAGGTCGATGAGGACCGGGCCGGGACGGGCGGAGCGCATCAGGTGGAAGGCCTGCTGGAAGACGCCGGGAACCTGTGCGGCCTCAAGCACGGTGACCGCCATTTTCGCGACCGGCTTGGCGATCGAGGCGATGTCGACGGCCTGGAAGTCCTCTTTGTGGATCACCGCGGTCGGCGCCTGGCCCGTGATGCACAGGATCGGGATGGAGTCCCCGATCGCCGAGTACAGGCCGGTGATCATGTCGGTCCCGGCGGGCCCCGACGTGCCGATGCAGACACCGATGTTGCCCGCGTGGGTGCGGGTGTAGCCCTCGGCCATGTGCGAGGCGCCCTCGACATGGCGGGCGAGGGTGTGGTCGATGCCACCGGAGGCCTTGAGCGCCGCGTAGAACGGGTTGATCGCCGCGCCGGGCACACCGAACGCGTTGGTGACGCCCTCGCGCTTGAGGATCTCAACTGCCGCGCGGGCAGCGGTCATACGTGCCATCGAGTACTCCTGCTTCGGCTGTCGGACCAGCCCTCCCGTCGCGCCCCGCGGTGAGCTCTTCCGTAATCGGCTTCCATCGACAGTTTCCACATTGCGGAAACTGTTTTCTACTATCTGGAAGCAATGTAAGTGGGCGGAGGAAGGCCGTCAAGAGACGGACAAGCGGGGGCCCGCTGGAGGACGATGTGGGCCATGTCAGAGAGCGTCTCGGTGCGCTGTCCGGCCTGCGGGCGCGCGCACCTGTATGCGGCGCCGTCGTATCCGTGTACGTGCGGGGCGCCGGTCGCACCGCGGCTGGACCCGCGGGGGACGGCGACGGCCGTCACCCATCGGACCTGGGCGGAGGACTGGGTCACGCTGCCGTGCGGCTCCTGCGGCCGCCGGGACCAGTGGCCGCGCCCGGAGCTGGGCTGTCCGTGCGGGACGGTGCTGCGGATCCCGCTGGCCGGACAGACCGCCACGGCGCAGGCGGGCGCCGAGGCCGCCCCCGCTCCGGCGAAGCGCCGCCGGCCCTTCCAGCCCGTCACCATCCGCACCGCCCGGGACGCGGTGACGGCCGCCGCCGTGTATCTGCGCTGGCTCGGCTACCGGGACATCCGCCGGGCCGACCAGCGGCCCCCGTCCGGCATCGGCATCGCCGCGCGCGGCCTGCTGGCCCAGGTCGACCCGACCGTGCGCCCGGCCTCGCTGCGGGACGTGGAGTGCCTGTGGCTGACCGCCATGACGGAGTCGGCGGCCGGCGTCTACTTCTCCCTGGCCGGCTACGCCACCGACGCCCGCACCCGCGCGGACACCCTCGGCGTCCCCCTGTTCGTGCTCGACCTCACGGGCACCCCGCAGCCGGTCAACAGCCTCGCCGACGAGCTGGACGCCACCGGGGTGCGGTAGTCCCGCACGCGAGGAGCGGGGGCGCCGTGGACACCCCCGCTCGAACGCGTTCACGTAACCGCGCGTTCACTGCTCCCGCTCGGCGCGGTACCGCAGCGCGAGGTCGTAGTGGCCCGGGACGGTGAGCAGGTCGACGATGATGCCCGCCAGCCGGCCGGCCACCAGCCACCCGCCGAAGCACGGGACCAGGGCCACGACGACACCGGCCACGATGCCAGCTGCCCCTTCCACGCGCTGGCCCGTGAGCACACGGAGACGGTGTGCGGGATGAACCTCCATCTGCTGCGCGGCCCGGGGGGCGAGACCGGCTACGAGGCCTGTCCCGCCCCCCGGGACGGGCGATGCTGCGTGCTGCTTCAGCCGGCCGTCTGATGCCGGCTGTCTGATGCCGGCCGCCCGGCTACAGGGCGTACTTCTCCCGCAGTTCCACCTTCCGCACCTTCCCCGAGACCGTCATCGGGAAGGCCTCCAGGATCTGCAGCCGGCTGGGCACCTTGTAGTGGGCCAGCCGGCCCTCGCAGAAGGCGCGCACGTCCTGAAGGGTCGGCGGGTCGGCCGGGTCGCGCGGGATGACGCAGGCGAGGACCTCCTCGCCGTAGCGCTCGTGTGGTACGCCCACGACCTGGACGTCCGCGACCTTCGGGTGGCCGTAGAGGAACTCCTCGATCTCGCGCGGGTAGATGTTCTCGCCGCCCCGGATGATCATGTCCTTGATGCGGCCGACGATCTCGACGTAGCCGTCCTCGCGCATCACCGCCAGGTCGCCGGTGTGCATCCAGCGGCCGGGGTCGACGGCCTCGGCGGTCTTCTCGGGCTCGTTCCAGTAGCCGAGCATCACGCTGTAGCCGCGCGTGCACAACTCGCCCGGGACACCGCGCGGTTGGGTCACTCCGGTGGCCGGATCGACGACCTTCACCTCGATGTGCGGCAGGACCCGGCCGACCGTTCCGGTGCGGTGCTCCAGATCGTCGTCCCGACGGGTCTGCAGGGAGACCGGGGACGTCTCCGTCATGCCGTAGCAGATGGAGACCTCCTCCATGTGCATCTCGGCGACCACCCGCTTCATCACCTCGACCGGGCAGGGCGAGCCCGCCATGATGCCGGTGCGGAGGGTGGAGAGGTCGTAGTCCGCGAAGTCGGGGAGGTTCAGCTCCGCGATGAACATGGTCGGGACCCCGTACAGGGAGGTGCAGCGCTCCTGCTGGACGGCTTCGAGGGTGGCCCTGGGGTCGAAGGACGGGGCCGGGATGACCATGCACGCGCCGTGCGAGGTGGCCGCGAGGTTGCCCATCACCATGCCGAAGCAGTGGTAGAAGGGCACCGGGATGCAGATCCGGTCCTGCTCGGTGTAGGCGATCAACTCACCCACGAAGTAGCCGTTGTTGAGGATGTTGTGGTGGGAGAGGGTGGCCCCCTTGGGGAAGCCGGTCGTGCCCGAGGTGTACTGGATGTTGATGGGGTCGTCGCAGGACAGCTCCTCGTACGAGGCCTCGGCGGTCCCGCGGCCGAGCAGGGCCTGCCAGCTCGGGTCGCCGATGTACACGACCTCCCGCAGCTCGGGGCAGCGGCCCCGCACCTCCTCGACCATCGCCCGGTAGTCGCTCGTCTTGTGGCTGAGGGAGGCGAAGAGCAGGGAGATCCCGGCCTGCTTGAGGACGTACTCGACCTCATGGGTGCGGTAGGCCGGATTGATGTTCACCATGATCGCGCCGATCCGGGCGGTGGCGTACTGGACCAGCACCCACTCGGCACAGTTGACCGCCCAGATGCCCACCCGGTCACCCTTGGCGACCCCGCTCGCCACCAGCGCCCGCGCCAGCTCCTCGACGTCCGCACTGAATTGGGCGTACGTCCAGCGCCGCCCGGACGGCACGTCGACCAGTGCCTCGCGATCCGGCCAGGTGGCCACGGCCCGGTCAAGGTTGGCGCCGATGGTGTCCCCGAGCAGGGCGGTGGGGCTCGTCCCGTGCGTGTACGACAGTGCGGTCACCGGAAGTCCTCCTCGCGGTACTCGTCGGCCGAGCCCGCGGCGGTCGCCTCGCGCAGCTCGATCCGGCGGATCTTGCCGGAGACGGTCTTGGGCAGCGGCGCGAACTCCAGGCGGCGGATGCGCTTGTACGGGGCGAGGACCTCGCGGGAGTGCTCGAACAGCACCTTCGCGGTGTCGGGGCCCGGCTGCCAGCCCTCGGCGAGGACGACGTACGCCTTGGGGACGGCGAGGCGCAGCTCGTCCGGGGCGGGCACGACGGCCGCCTCGGCCACCGCCTCGTGCTCGAGGAGCGCGCTCTCCAGCTCGAAGGGGCTGATCTTGTAGTCGGAGGCCTTGAAGACGTCGTCGGCGCGGCCCACGTAGGTGATGTAGCCGTCGGCGTCGCGGGAGCCGATGTCGCCGGTGCGGTAGTAGCCGCCGGCCATCGCCTCCGCCGTGCGGTCCGGGTCGCCGTGGTAGCCGGTCATCAGGCCGACGGGCCGGGTCGACAGGTCGAGGGCGATCTCGCCCTCGGCGGCTCCGGGGGCGCCCGTCACCGGGTCCAGGAGCTCGACCTTGTAGCCCGGGCTGGGCCGCCCCATCGAGCCGGTCTTGAGTTCCTGGCCGGGGCTGTTGGCGACCTGCACGGCCGTCTCGGTCTGCCCGAAGCCGTCCCGGATGGTGACGCCCCATGCCCGCCGGACCTGCTCGATGACCTCGGGGTTCAGGGGCTCGCCCGCCGCCACGACCTCGCGCGGCGGGGTGCGCAGCTGGGTCAGGTCGGCCTGGATGAGCATCCGCCACACGGTGGGCGGGGCGCAGAAGGTGGTCACCCTGGCCCGGTCCATCTCGGCCATCAGCCGGGCCGCGTCGAAGCGGGTGTAGTTGTGGATGAAGACGGTCGCCTCCGCGTTCCAGGGGGCGAACAGGTTCGACCAGGCGTGCTTGGCCCAGCCGGGCGAGGAGATGTTCAGGTGCACGTCACCCGGCTTGAGGCCGACCCAGTACATCGTCGCCAGGTGGCCGATCGGGTACGAGGTGTGGGTGTGCTCGACCAGCTTGGGCCGGGCGGTGGTGCCGGAGGTGAAGTACAGCATGAGCGGGTCGTCCGCGAGCGTGGGGCCGTCGGGGAGGAAGTCGGCGGAGGCGAGGGCGTACGCGTCCTCGTACGGCTCCCAGCCCTCCTCCGGCAGACCACCGACACAGATGCGGGTGTAGGCGCCGGGGACGTCGTCGAACTTGGGGGTGTCCTCGGCCCGTACGATCACGTGCTTCACTCGCCCCCGCTCGACACGGTCGCGCAGGTCGGCGGGGCCGAGCAGCGGGGTGGCCGGGATGACCACGGCGCGCAGCTTCATCGCGGCGAGGGCCGTCTCCCACAGCTCGGCCTGGTTCCCGAGCATGACGAGGATCCGGTCCTCGGCGCGCACCCCGCGCTCGCGCAGCCAGTTCGCCACCCGGTCGGAGCGGTCGGACATCTCCGCGAACGAGACCCGGACCTCGCTCCCGTCCTCCTCGACGATGTGCAGGGCGGTCCGGTCGTTGCCGTCGGCGATGACGTCGAACCAGTCGAGCGCCCAGTTGAAACGCTCGGGCCGGGGCCAGCTGAAACCCTCGTACGCCCTCGCGTAGTCCTCGCGGTGCTCCAGCAGGAAGTCCCGCGCACTGCGGAAGAGCTCCGTCGCCGTCGTCATTCCTCGTTCCTCCTCATCACCGGACCATTGCCGGGCGGCTCTCTGCCATCGTGTAATCCGTGATGCAGGTCTCACTACCCCCGAACGGGGGTGTGCGCTGCAGGGAGAGGGCAAGCAGGTGACAGCAGACACGGCCGGGGCGGTCGAGATACGCAGTGCGCTGGTACGGCTGCGGCGCACGACCGGGCTGCCGGTCGCCTTCGGCGGCCTGGTGGAGCCGGGGCGCCGGCACATGCGCATCAGCGAACTCAGCGGCACCGAGACACCCGCGCTGAGCGGACTGCCGGTGACCTCGGGCAACGGCCTGGGCGGCCGGGCGGTCGCGCTCGCCCGGCCGTGCGCGGTGACGGACTACTCCTCCTCGCGGCAGATCAGCCACGAGTACGACATCCCGGTCGCCACCGAGGGGCTGCATTCGATCCTCGCGGTGCCGGTCGTCGTACGGCGCCGGGTACGGGGGGTGCTCTACGGCGCCCTGCGCACGGCGCAGCCGCTCGGGGACCGGACGCTGGGTGCGGCGATGGAGGCGGCGCGGGACGTGGAGCAGGCGCTGGCCGTGGGGGACGAGGCGCGGGGACTGCTGGCGGCGGCCGCCCGCGGCGAGCCGGAGCGGGGCCCGGCGGCGGGTGCCGCCTGGGAGCAGGTGCGGGAGGCCCACGCGGCCCTGCGCGCGCTGGCACCGCGGATCGCCGACCCGGCGCTGCGGGCGGAGCTGCTCGGCGTGTGCGGGCTGCTGACCCCGAAGAGGCAGGCTCACGGGGTCGATCTGGCCCCCCGCGAGCTGGACGTACTGGCCTGTGTGGCGGCGGGGGCCACCAACGCGGTGGCCGCCGAGCGGCTCGGGCTGCGTGCCGAGACGGTCAAGGGATACCTGCGGTCGGCGATGCGCAAACTGGGCGCTCACACGCGGGGGGAGGCGGTGGCCGCGGCGCGCCGGGCGGGGCTGCTGCCGTAGCGCCCTATTCGTTCACCGGAGCCTTGAATTTCTCCATGCCCGACCGTTGTTATATCCCTCACCACGGCGTCCGTCCGAATTTCAAAGAGAGATTGCCTAGAATTTGGCCCGAACACGACACTCGGAGGGGAGCGGTGACCGTGCGAGGGGACTTGAGGGAGCCTGCCAGACGCCACCCCGACCTGGTCATCGGCCGGGACGAGCTGCTCAGCGCTGCGCGCGAGCAGCTCGCGCGGGGCGGCAGCGTGCTGCTCCACGGCCCCGCCGGAATAGGAAAGTCGACCGCTCTGCGGGCATTGGCATCCGAATACGGGACAGCCGCCCGCACCGTGCTGCGCTGCTCGGCGACCGAGTCCGAATCCCACCTCCCCTTCCTGGCCCTCGCCGACCTGCTCGGCCTGGTCGTGGACCAGGTGTACGACAAGCTGCCCGCCGCGCAGCGCACGGCACTGGAGTCGGCGCTCACCGGCCGCGGCGAGTCCACCCTCCAGCGCGACGGCCTCGCCCTGCGCCTGGCCGTCCTGTCGGCGCTGCGCGCGCTCGCCGCGCAGGGCCCCGTCCTCGTCGTCGCGGACGATCTGCAGTGGCTGGACCCGGCGAGCGCGGAACTCCTCGGCTTCGCCGCCCGCCGCCTCGGCGACACCCCGGTGCAACTGCTGTGCGCGGTCCGCACCGAGGGCCAGGAGTACGACCGCCACCTGAGCGCCTCCCCGCCCGACACCCTGGCCGTGCGGCTCGGCGGGCTCTCCCGCGCCCAGGTGTCCGCGCTGCTCGACCACCGCGGCTACACGGGCCTGCCGCGGTCCACCGTCCGGGACATCCACCGCACCAGCGGCGGCAACCCGTTCTTCGCCCTCGAACTGGGCCGCGCCCTGGCCGAGAGCCCGACCCCGCCGCGGCCCGGTGAGCCGCTGCCGGTGCCCACCTCGCTGCGCGCCCTCGTCCTGAACCGGCTCGACATGCTCTCCGTCGAGGCCCGCCGCACCCTGCTGGTGGCCAGCGTCGGGGCCCGCCCCACCCTCGCCCTGCTGCACGACGCCGGCCGGGAGAACGCCGAGGCCGAGACCGCGCAGGCGGCCGAACTGGGGCTGCTGGCCACCGAGCCGGAGGGCCCCGCCGTACGCTTTGCGCATCCGCTGATCTCGGCCGCGCTGTACGCGGAGGCGCCCGCGCAGGACCGGCGGGCCGCGCACGCCGCGCTGTCCACGGCGGCCTCCGACCCCATCGAGCGGGCCCGCCACCTCGCCCTCGCGACCACCGGCACCGACCCGGAGGCGGCTGCCCGGCTCGCCGAGGCCGCCGCCACGGCCCGGGACCGCGGGGCACCCTCGGTCGCCGCCTCGCTCGGACTGCTCGCCGCCCGGCACACCCCGGCCGACGGCGAGCCGGGCCCGGACGAGCGCCGGCTGGAGGCGGCCGAGGACGCGATCACCGCCGGCGAGGTGGACCTCGCCCGGGACATCGCCCGCGACGTGCTGACCCGGGCCGCCGAGCCCGCGGACAGGGTAAGGGCCTGGATGGTGGTCATCGAAGCCGCCGGGCAGGCCCTCGGCGAGGTCGACACCGTCTACCCGCAGGCCCTGGCCGACGCCGGCGACGACCCGGGGCTGCTGGCCCAGGTCCACTACCAGCTGGCCTGGCGCGGACTGGTCGTGGAGGGCGACTTCGCCATCGGCCGGGAGGAGGCCGCGCACGCCGCCGAGCTCGCCGCCCGGGCCGGCGACCGGCGCACCGAACTCCTCGCACTGGCCTTCCAGGCGACGACCGAGACCCTGATGGGTCACCCGGACGCCCCCGCGACCATCAAACGCGCGCTGAAGGAACCTCAGCTCCCCGACGTGGCCTGCCACCACAACGGGGCGGGCGCGACCCGCTACCGCTGGCTGATCATGAGCGACCAGCTGCCCGAGGCCCGCTCCACCGTCAACGCGCTGCTGCGCGAGGCGCGCCGGCGCGGCATGGTCGAGAGCGAGGTGCACTTCGTGCGTCTGCTCGCCGAGACCGAACTGCGCTCCGGGCACTGCGGCCGGGCCCTCGACCTGGCCCGGGAGAGCATGCGGCTGGCCCGTGACTCGGGGATCGGCGAGATGTCCTCCGCCGTGCTCGCCTCCCTCGCCGAGGCCTCCGGCGGGGACGTGGAGCGGGCGCTGACGCTGGGCCGGGAGGCGGTGGAGCTGGCCGAGCGGGCCGGCGACCAGATGTACATCTCCCGGGGGCTGACCGCGCTCGGGCACGCCCAGCTGGTCGCCGGGGACGCCGAGGGCGCGGTCCGCTCGCTGCGCCGGGTACGGGACCTGGAGAACGGGCTGGGCATCACCGACCCCGCGCGCGGCCGCTGGCACGGCGACCTCGCCGAGGCCCTCGTCCGCACCGGCGAGACCGAGGAGGCGCAGCAACTCCTCGACGTGGCGCGCGAACACGCCGTGCGGCTCGGGCGCGAGGGCGTGCTGGCCGTGCTGGACCGGGCCGAGGCACTGGTACGGGCCGCACGCGGCGAGCACGAGGCAGCGCTCGCCCAGCTGACGTCGGCGCAGAACCGGCTCGCCAAGCTGGGCTACGGCCTGGAGGAGGCACGCGCCGCGTTCGCGCTGGCGTCGCTGCGTCCCGGCCGGACGGGCCGCGCGTCGTACGACGAGGCGGCCCGGCTGTTCCGCCGTTGCCGGGCGCTGCCGTGGGTGCGTCAGGTGGAGGCGGCGGCCGTGGCGAGCCCGGTGGAACCGATCGCCCCCACCGCCGCGTCGGAGGGCCTGGAAGGGCTCGCCGCGATGGAACGCCAGGTCGCCGCGCTCGTCATGGAGGGCGCGACCAACCGGGAGATCGCCGCGCGGCTGTTCATCAGCGTGAAGACGGTCGAGGCGACACTGACCCGGGTCTACCGCAAGCTGGGGATCCGCTCGCGCGTGGATATCGTCCGTTTGGCGGCGGCACGGCGAGCGAAGTGACGGCGCGCCAGGTTAACTGAACCCGACCGAGGGTTTTCCCTTACACAACCCCCTAGGGGGTTCCCTCATTGGGAGCCGGGGGTTCCGCGTCCTAGCTTGAGGACGTGCCGCTCGCCCGGGCATACGGGGGTCGGTCCCGCGGCCCCCGTGCTCAACCCCCCACACCCGCGCGACCCCCACCGGCAACCCCCACTGAGGAGACTCATGTTCGGGTCCAACCGTGCCAGGAAGACCGCCGCGGTAGTCACGGCGGCCGCTGCAGCGGCCGCCACCGCACTGCTCGGCGCGTCTTCCGCGGCAGCCGCGCCCCAGCCCATCGTGGGCGGCACCACGACCACGACCACGGCCTACCCGTTCGTCATGCAGATCACCGACGCCTCGCAGAACCAGTTCTGCGGCGGCACCCTCGTCTCCGCCACCAAGGTGATCACCGCCGCTCACTGCATGGTCGGAGAGAGCGCCGGCAACGTCAGAGTCGTCGGCGGCCGCACCTATCTGAACGGCACCAACGGCACGGTCAGCAAGGTCAGCAAGATCTGGATCAACCCGGACTACACCGACGCCACCAACGGCGACGACGTGGCCGTACTGACGCTGTCGACGTCGATGCCGTACACGACAGCCTCCTACGTCTCGTCCTCGGACACGTCGGTGTACGCGGCCGGCACCACCGCCCGCATCCTCGGATGGGGCACCACCTCGGAGAACGGCAGCTCCTCCAACCAGCTGCGGACCGCGACCGTGCCGATCGTGGCCGACGCCGGCTGCAAGAGCTCCTACGGTTCTGACTTCGTGCAGACCGACATGGTTTGCGCCGGATACACATCCGGCGGCGTAGACACCTGCCAGGGCGACAGCGGCGGTCCCCTGCTCATCGGGGGCGTCCTGGCAGGGATCACTTCTTGGGGCAACGGCTGCGCGGAGGCGGGGTACCCGGGTGTCTACACCCGGCTGACCACCTTCTCCAGCCTGGTGACCGAGCAGGTCAACTCGTAGGACGAGTGCTCCAGAAGATCTCCTGAGCACCCCTCAGGTGAGAGACAAGGGGGCGTTGCGGGCTACCACGAGCAGCTCGCAGCGCCCCCTTTCCATGCCCTGCCCGTCGCGCGGGTGGCGCTACTTGTCGGCGGTGAGCCTGCCCGCCGCGCCCCAGCTGTCCGCCGGCACCTCGTGGATCCACACCTGAACGGTCTCGGCCGGGATCCGGTAGGCGTCCACGAAGGCGTCGGTGATGCGCTTGACGAGGTCCCGCTTGAGCTCGGTGTCGCGGGGACCCTGCTGGACGGTGACGATCGGCATGGCTGAACTCCCTTGAATACGCTGCCTGTTGGGGCCTGCTGCGGTCCCTTTCGGTGAGTACAGTCCATCGCGTCGGGCGCCCGCGACCAAGAATCAGACCGCGACCGCAGCGATCAGTTCTCGTGATCGCCGCAGGCCAGCAGCAGGGTGTCCAGGTGCGGGGGCGGGTCGCTGAGGGGCACGGCGAGGCCCGTGGACAGGGCGAGGCCGGGCGCGCGGAACGGTACGAAGGCGACGCGGGGGCTGTGCAGCACGCGCGCGTGGGAGGCGTACACGACGGTCCACAGCGGGCGGCTGCCGATGGTGGCGAGGGTGTCCTGGAGGGAGCCGCTCGCCGGACCGGGCCGCGGCTCGAACCCGGCCTCGTGACAGGCGCCGACGACCAGGTCGACCAGGGCGGGGTTGTTGCGGCGCTCGGTGAGGGCGAGCGGGACCTCGGCCAGTTCCTCGATGCCGATCTCCGCGCGGCCGGCCAGGGGGTGGGTGGCGGGGAGGGCGGCCACCAACGGGTCGGGCCACAGGGGCAGCACGCGTACGCCGGGCACCGGTTCGACGGCCCGTACGAAAGCGGCGTCCAACTGGCCGCCCGCGACCCGGGCCAGGCGTTCGGCCACCGGCAGCGAGAACAGTTCGACGGGCACGTCCGGCGCGCGGCGCGCGAACGCGGTGAGCACACGGTCGAGATGCGTGCCCAGGCCCGTACTGGTGCCGATCCGCAGGCCGGGCGGCGGGGCGACGGCGGCACGCGCCCGGTCGGCCGCCGCCAGCACCTCCCGCGCCTCGGGCAGCAGCCGCTCCCCCGCCGCCGTGAGCCGCACCCTGCGCGGCGTCCGGTCGAACAACTCGGCGCCCAGCTCCCGCTCCAGGCGCTGTATCTGCATGCTCACCGCGGACTGCACGATGTGCAGCCGTTCGGCCGCCCGCCCGAAGTGCAGTTCCTCGGCGACGGTCACGAAATAGGTGAGCTGCCGCAGTTCCATGGGCTCGACTCTAGAGGGGCCGGGCGGGCTGAGGCCTACGGCATCACGGTCCCGAACCGGATGTCGTACGACGTTCCCGGATGCATGGTGTCGAGCATCCGCACCGCTTCTTCCTCGAGTTCCGCGCGCTGGGCCTTGCCGAGTGTGCCGAACGGCTCGATGACGAGCGCGCCCTCCTCCAGCCTCCACACCCCCGCCAGGAAGCCGTCGACGAGGAAGGTGCAGTAGGCCTGATTGCCCACCCAGCTGCGCCCCCAGTACTCGGCCGGGACGACCCGGGTGCGGTCGGCATGGGAGAGGAGCAGGTTGTCGAACTCGGGGAGGAAACGGGGCGGCGCCGGAGTCTCCGCGTCGGGCCGCGGCGCCTCCGGCAGATCGAAGAGCTCGACGCCACTCTCGTCCCGGAATGTGACGAGCTGCGACCGAAGCCGCTCGAAGGCCTCACGCAACCGGGTCAGCCCGGCCCAGGTCTGCATGTCCTTGACGGATGCGGGCCCGAAGGCGGCGAGATAACGCAGGACGGTGGCGTCGGGGGACTGGGCGGTTTCGGCGGGCGGTGCCTCCGACGGCGGGGCGGTGGGGGCCGACGAGGCCGCGCCCCGTGCTGCCGCGCGCGGCGGAGTCGCGGCCGATGAAGTGGTGGCCGGGGGCATCGTGCGGGCGGTGGGGGCGCCCAGCCAGTGTTCCGCTGTGGTCAGGGCGACCTGGCCGCTTTTGCCCCACAGGCCACGTGGGGTGACCTGGACGAGGGGGAGTTTACAGCGGGCTGCGATGGCGAGGGCCTGGGGGTCGGCATCCGGCCACTCGGTCTGCAGGGCCTCGCGCAGTTGCTTCATGGTGCGCGGCTCGGCCTCGACGAGGTCGCGGGCGAGGGCGGCGAGCCGGTCGAGGTCCACGCCCACAAGGCCCTTGCGGAAGTTGGTGAGTTCACGGTCGCGGGCCGGCTGGACGAGCGGACGCAGGGTGAGGGCGTCGGCGGCGGTGTGGGTGTGGATGGTCGAGCGCATGGTGACGATACGGACGACCTCGCGGTCCGCCAGCAGCCCGGACAGCTCCTCGGGGGTGAAGCCGTCGAGGCGGGCGGCCAGCGCGTAGTACGGCGGCTTGACGTTCTGCGCCTGGAGACCGAGGAGATGCTCGACGGCGGCCTTGGCGGAGAGCGGGGACCGGCGCAGGAGCAGCTGCCGTTCGAGGGTCGCGCGGTTGAGCGCGCGGGTACCGAGCACGGGAGCCGTCGCTGTCGTCTTCGTCATGCCCCGCACGCTAGCCCTGCTTGCGGACACCTGCTGTCCGCAAGTCTCACGGAAGCCCCAGCGGATCATGTCGACCCCCAGTCTCGGAGTTCGGTCTCGTACGGTCCGCGAAGGGCGGCGTCCGCGTCCCGGGCGATGGCATCCGTGCCCAGCAGCGCGTCGATCATGCCGTCGGCCCACTGGGGCAGCAGGGCGGTGAGCGACAGCAGCCGTGCCGCGCGCGGTACGAACACCTGCGGGCGGGGCCGTTGAAGGACGCCGGCGACCGCGTCGGCCACCTGCTGGGGCCGGAGCGCGGGCAGAACGCGGGGGCGGATACCGGCGGCGGCAGCGGTGTGCACCATGTACGGCAGGACTGCGGTGACGTGGATGCCGTCGACGCGCAGTTCGCGGTGCAGACTCCGGGAGAGGGCCAGCACGCCGGCCTTGGTCGCGCTGTAGGCCGCGAAGCCGGGCAGTGGCTTGACGGCGAGCACGCTGGCGATGTTCACGATGTGCCCGCCCCCCTGGGGGTGCATCCGCAGCGCGGCGGCGCGGCAACCCTGCACGGTTCCGGTGAGGTTGACCTGGCAGGCATAGGCCAGCAGACCGGCTTCCTGATCGTCCAGCCGCCCCAGGGGCACGATCCCGGCGTTGTTCACCCACACATCGAGCCGCCCGAAGTGAGCCTCGGCGGCCCCGGCGAGTTGCTCCGCGGCTTCCGCACGGGCGATGTCCCCCTCCACCAGGACAGGTTCTCCGCCGAGTTCGGCCGCGGCTCGGTGCAGCCCGTGTCCGTCGACGTCGCCGAGCACGAGCCGGTAGCCGTCGCCGGCGAGCCGCCCGGCGACGGCGCGCCCCACCCCGCGTGCGGCTCCGGTGACCACAGCGACCGGTGACGGACCGTTGACGGTGCCTTCCTTGCGCGGCCTGCGCACCGGGCGCCAGTTGCCCTTACCTCCATGCACGCCCCTCCAACGATGCCGGTCCCGGTCCGTCACCTGGGGAAAGGAGGAAGGCAGCCAACTGGTGTCACAAGAAGACGAAGCCGCACCCCATGTGATGGTCCGATCAATCCGATGGGCGCCACCTGGCCGCGCCATGGTCGTTGGGGCAGGACGTGATCAGAAATGTCGATCGTCCGACCAGAATGACGGGGCGCACGAGCAAGCTCCGATTCGCCCTGGCCCTTGCGCCCTTGTCCGTCGGCGGCACCGCCCTGCTGGCGGGCAGCGCACAAGGTGCCGTAGCGGTGGCCTTCGCGGGCCAGGTACCGGTCACCGTGCACGCTGCACGGGTCTCCGGCTCCGACCTGACGGCCTCCCCTTCGGGATCCGGCCGTGGCGGGCTGTTGCCGGCACTGGCGACCCGGCTGGAACAGGCTCGGGTGGAGGACGCCTGCGTCACGTCCACCGCTCAACTGCCCCTCGTCGGAGCAGTGACGGCAGTCGTCCACATCGACCGGGCCTCCGCCACGGGGCTGACGGTGGAGGCGGGCAAGGCCACCGCGCGATCCGTGTCCGTCTCCGGCGCCGAGTTCAGCACCCCGCAGGTGTCCCTGACCCGGTCCACGGGTCTGTTCAGCGTCGGCGCGCGCAAGGTCAGCGGCCGCGAGGTCAGCACCGAGCCGCGGGCCTTCACCGCGGGGACGATCACGGCCAGTGGAGTCACCATCGACCTCCACCAGGGCGAGGGCGGCTGCGCGCGGGAGGGGCACCGGTGACCGCCGCGGTCGTCACTCAGCGATGGTCGAAGTGGCGGGAATGGCGGGGCGGCCGCCCGTTCGCCGCCGGACTGTTGCTGACTCTGGGCGGGCTGGAGATGATCTGCGTCTCCTGGAGCGGTCTGGGGTTCCTGCGGTTCACCGGCACCGCGGGCGCCGCGTCGTGGACCCTGGGCGCGTTGTTCGCCGTGGCCGGGCTGACGACCTGGCAGAACCCGCCGCTGCGCTACTTCGCCGGAGTTCTGTCCGCCGTCCTGTCCCTGGTCAGCCTGATGGCCGCCAACCTCGGCGGTCTCCTGCTCGGCTTCCTGCTCACCGCCGTGGGCAGCGCTCTGGCCCTGGCCTGGGTCCCGCAGCAGCCCGCCGCCGAGGAAGAGGAGGCGTGAGATGAGCCCCTCCGCCGTGCCGCGGGCCCGCTGGGGATCCGTCTACCGCCGCGGCGGTGTGCACGATCCCGCTCTGCGCCACGGGTACGACATGTGCCGGCGCGCCACCCGCTCCACCGGGGAGATCGAGTACGCCGTCTCGCTGTTGTTGCCCCCGCCGCTACGGCTCGCCGTCTGGGCGCTGTACGGCGCCGTAAGAGCCGTCGACGACCTGGCCGACACGGTCGGCACCGAGACCCATGGGGCTGCCGCCGGCGCGGGGCGGGTCGAGCGGCTGGAGGCATGGATCGCGGCGTTCGACGCGGACCTGCGGGAAGGCGCCGGCACCGACCCGGTCCGGCTTGCCCTGATCGACACCATGCTGACCTGGAACCTGCCGCCGGAGTTCCTGCACACCCTGTTCGAGGAACTGCGCCAGGACGTCCACGGCCGGCACTTCGCCACCTGGGGTGAATGGAGGCGCTACAACGGCCTCGTCAACACCCCGCTCGCGCTGCGGACCGGCTCGTTGCTGCTGCGCGCCGCGGGCCTGCCCGCCGAACCCGAAGCCCTGGCCGCCGCCGTACCCGGCACGGCCGCGGCCTGGCAGACGGCCGTCGACGCCGTCTACCTCACCGACGCGCTCGTCGACCTCGCCGACGACCTTGACCGTGGCCATGTTCCGCTGCCCCAGGAGGCCTTGGACGAAGCAGGCGTGCGGCGCGCGGACCTGCTGGAGCGGCGCGGCACCCCGGCCTACGAACGCATGGTGCGGGATCTGGCGGACCGGGCCCGCAACTGGTTCGACCGCACCCCCGTCCCTCCCGTGCTGCACCCGGCCGTCGGCCTCGCGCTCGGCGCCTACAGCGACCTGTACCGGCTACGGCTGGCCACCCTCGCCCGCGATCCCGTCGCGCTGCTGCACCGCAGGCCCGCCCTGCCCCGGCTCGCCCGGCTGCGGCTGCTGCCGCCCGCCCGCGCACGCGCCGCGCTGGCCTGCGGCCTGTACCCCTTCACCGTCGTGAGGGGCTCGGCGACCGCCTCCGCGCCACTGCCGCCCGGCCCGGCCCTCGGCCCGGCCGAAGGGAGCAGACCAACTGCCGCCCGGCGACAGCCGGTCACCGCTCCGGCGCCTCATCCGTCCGGCGCCCGCCCGCCCGAGGTGCCCACCCGCGCGATGCCACGCCACGTCGCGATCGTGATGGACGGCAACGGCCGCTGGGCCACCGCCCGCGGCCTGCCCCGAACCGACGGCCACCGCGCCGGCGCCGACGCTCTGATCGACGTCGTTCACGGTGCCCTGGAAATCGGCCTCGACTACCTGAGCGTGTACATGTTCTCCACCGAGAACTGGAAACGCCCAGCGGACGAACTGCACTCACTGATGTACGAGATCCCGCAGCTCCTGCGCCGGCTGCTGGACGACTGCCGCCCCCTGAACGTCCGCCTGCGTTGGGCCGGACAGCGGTCCCGGCTGCCCGCAGATGTCGTCGACACCCTCGTCGAGGCGGAGCAGACGACCCGCGACTGCGGCGGGCTGACCGTCACGGCCTGTGTGAACTACGGCGGCCGCGCCGAGATCACCGCCGCCGCGGCGCAACTCGCCCACGACGCCGCCGCCGGAAGAATCGACCCGGCCGCGGTCTCCGAGCACGCCTTCGCCCGCTATCTGCACGTCCCCGAACTACCCGACGTCGACCTGCTCCTGCGCTCGGGCGGCGAGCGGCGCACCTCCAACTTCCTGCCCTGGCAGGCCACCTACGCAGAACTGCTCTTCCTCGACACCTGCTGGCCCGACATGGACCGCCGCGACCTGTGGCGGGCGATCGAACAGTACGCGCACCGTACCCGCCGCTACGGCACCGTCCCCCGGACCCGCACCCGCCCGCACGATGATCTTGCCGGTGTTCCGGCCCCGTAGCATCCCCAGGAACGCGTCCACGATGTGCTCGAACCCGTCGACCACCGTCTCGTCCAGAGCGAGCCGGCCGCTCTGCAGATGCGGTACGGCGAACTGGTACAACTCCTCCTGCAGATCGCGGTGGTGGCTGACCAGGAACCCCTCCATACGGAGGCTCTTCTCCACCAGGTGCGCGTAGTCGAAGCGCGGTGGCGGCGCGTCGGGGGTGTTGTACTGGCTGATCGTGCCGATCCGGACGATGCGCCCGAACTCGCGCAACGCCCCTACGGCGGCGGCCAGTTGTTCGCCGCCGACGTTGTCGACGAAGACGTCGATGCCGTCCGGTGCGGCCTTGGCGAGCAGGTCGGCGGCGGGTCCGTCGTGGTAGTCGAAGACGGCGTCGTAGCCGACCTCCCGCGTGAGGTGATCGGCCTTCGCGGTCGAGCCCGCGCTGCCCACGAGCCGCCCGGCGCCGAGCAGGCGGGCGAACCGTCCGGTCGCGGTGCCGACCCCGCCCGCCGCGGCCGACACGAACAGGTCCTCGCCCTCCTTCAGCCGGGCGATCCGGGTCAGCCCCACATAGGCGGTCAGGCCGGTGCCACCGAGGATGCTCAGGTACGCCGTCAGGGGCACGCCGTCGAAGCGGGGCAGCCGCCGGATCTCCTCCGGCGTGACCACCGCGTGGGTGCGCCAGCCCTGCCGGTGGAACACGATCTCGCCCTCGGCCAGCCGGGGCGTGCGCGAGGCGACGACCCGCCCGATGGTGCGGCCCTCCAGCGGTGCGTGAAGCGCGAAGCCGCCGGACACCTCGTCCATCATCTCGCGGTGATAGGGGTCGACGGACCAGTAGAGGTTCTCCACCAGCGCGCTGCCGGGGGTGGGCTCGGGAAGCGCGGACTCCACGAAGGCGAAGTCTTCGGCGGTGGGGAAGCCGTGCGGGCGGGCGGTCTGGTGCACGGTGAGCGCGGTCTCGTTCATGAGCGGACCGTAGGGCGGGAATGCGTCCGGCGGGCAGCCGGTTGGGCTCATGCGACGGCCCGTTCCATGAGCAGTTCTCATACGTTGAGGTGAGCGCCCCGTGGCCCGCACGACCGACTCCGATCTCGCCCCGCACGAACTGCGCGTTCTGGTGGCGGTCGCGGACACCGGTGGCTTCTCGGCGGCGGCCCGGGCACTGGGTCTGACGCAGTCGGCGGTCTCCCACTCGGTGCGCGGCAGCGAGCGGAAGATCGGTGCCGTGCTCTTCGACCGCGGCCGCAGCGGCGCCCGCCCCACCCCCGCCGGAGAGAAGGCCGTGGCGCACGCCCGCCGTATCCTGCGGCTGCTGGACGTCCTGACCGCAGAGGCGCGCGGTGCGGCCCGGTCCGACGCGGCGCAGGGGCCGCTGCGGATCGCGGCCTTCCGCAGTGCGGCTCTGCATCTGCTGCCTCCGGTCCTCGAGCGGCTGCGCGCCCGGCATCCCGGGATCGAGCCGCGGGTGCGGATCGTGCGCGAGGTGGGGCGCGGCACCGCGGGTGAAGTGGCCGACGGGAAGGCCGACCTCGCCATCGCCACGCTGGGCGGTTCGGTGCCGCTGCCGCCGGGTCTGGTCGCGAGCGGGCTCTTCGAGGAGCCGTACTCCCTGGTGCACGCGGCGGGACACGCCACCCCGCGTTCGCTGCCGTTGGTCGACTGGGCCGAGAACTGCGGCTCGTACACCCGCGACTGGTGGGCCGCACAGGACTGGATCCCGAAGGCGACCGTCGAGGCCGAGGACGACGGAGCGGTGCTCTCCTTGGTGAGCGCAGGCCACGGAATGGCGATCATGCCCGCGCTCTCGCTGGCCGGAGCACCGGACACGGTCGGCATCGCCGATCTCGGCCCGGAGCGTCCGACGCGCCGGGTCGGCTATGTCACCACGGCCGAACTGGCCGGATCCGCCGTCGTGCGCGCCTGCGTGAGGGAACTGCGGGCCACGGCCGTTCCTCTGCGGCCGCCTGCGGGAATCCTGCCGACAGCCTTGCCGACCTGAGGAAATCAAGCCCATGCCCTCCTCCCCCACCTCCCTCGCCTCCTACGTCGAGTCCTGGCACCCCGAGCCGGTCACGGACGGGGACGCCCTGCCGGCCGGGCCCGCGGCGGCCCTGTCGGCGGTACTGGACCTGCCCGGACCCGCCGCCGCAGCGGGTGATCCGCTGCCTCCGCTGTGGCAGTGGCTGTACTTCCTGCACTGGCCGCCCCAGCAGTCCCTCGGCCCGGACGGGCATCTGCGCGACGCCCGCTTTCTGCCGCCCGTACCGAGCCGGCGGCGGATGTTCGCCGGCGGCCGTTGCACGATCAGCGAACCCCTGCGCCTCGGCGAACCGGCCGAGCGGATCAGCAGTCTGGCCGCGGTCGCCCCGAAGCAGGGCCGCAGCGGTGAGCTGCTGTTCGTCACCGAACGCCAGGAGTTCCGGCAGCACGGCCGTATCTGTCTGGTCGAGGAGCAGGACATCGTCTACAGGTCGGGCGCGGGCGCCGCTCCCCGGCACCCGGCCGTGCCCGACGACTCCGCCGTACCGGAGGCGGAGGGGCCGTGGCGGCTGCGGCTGCGGCCGGACGAGACGCTGCTCTTCCGGTTCAGCGCGCTCACCGCCAACGCCCACCGCATTCACTACGACACCCCTTACTGCCGTGACGTCGAGGGCTTTCCGGGCCTCGTCGTGCACGGCCCGCTGCTGGCGCTGCTGATGCTGGAACTGGTCCGCAGGAACGCCCCGAAGCGGCAGGTGCGGTCGCTGTCCTACCGGCTGCACCGTCCGGCGTTCGCGGGCGAACACCTCCTCGCCGACGGCACGCCCTCCGACGGGCGGGCCCAGCTGCACATCGCCACCCATCGCGAGGCCCGGCACGCGAGCGCCGAGGCGGCCTTCACCTGAGCCGGAGGACGACGGCCGTGTCGGGGCGGGGCAGCGAGACGGTGAGCTTTCCTTCCGCCGCGTTCCACCGCGCGGTGCCGTCGAAGGCGGCGGGGTGGAGCACGGACGGCTGGAGCTGTGCGCCGCGCAGGTGCGCGATGGTGAGCTCGCGGCTCGCGCCGTCGGCGGGGCCCCTGCGCCACACCGTGACGAACGTGGACTCCCGGCCGCGCAGCCCCTGGGCGATCCAGGCGTCGTCCCAGCCCGGCAGGCCGAGCGGCCAGAAGGGGTGCGCCTCGGCGATCTCCGGCCGGATGTCCTTGTAGACGTCGAGCGCCGAGCGTACGAGGGCGAACTGGTCGGGGTTCATACGGTCGAGGAAGCCGGAGAGGTGGATCCGGCCGAGCAGTGCCCCGGCGAGGGTGAAGGCGATCTCGTCGAGGGTGTGGTGGGGCTGCGGGTAGGCCCAGACGGCGGCCTGTTCGGGGGTGACGGCGGTGGCGGCCGCGGCGGCGATGGGCGGGTAGCGCAGCAGGTCCTGCTGGTCGCTGGTGGACTGCAGCTGGGCCACGGCAAGTTGGGCGTAGTCCATGCGCAGGCCGCCCGAGCCGCAGTTCTCCAGGACCAGGCCGGGGTGCCGGTCGAGGACGGCGGCCATCCAGTCGAGGTGGGCGCGGTGGTGCCCCAGCAGTCCGGCACCCGGGCTCTCGGCGCCGTTCTCCGTACCGGGGCCGATGTTGATGTTGTAGTCGAGCTTGAGGTAGCCGACGCCCCATGCGCCGGCCAGCCGGTCCACGACCGCGTCGAGATGGGCGCGGGCCGCGGGGTGCCGCAGATCCAGGTGGTGCCGGCCGTGTTCGGTGACGCGGATGCCGCCGCGCCGGAAGAACGCCTCGGGCGGCAGGGCGCGGGCCAAGGGGCTGCGCACGCCGACGACTTCGGGTTCCAGCCACAGCCCCGGGGTCATGCCGTGGGCCCGGACGGCGTCCAGGACCTCCTTGATGCCGCCGGGGAAGCGCCCCCGGGCGGGCTCCCATGCGCCGACGGCGTCCCACCAGCCCTGGGCGTCGTCGTCGTACCACCCCGCGTCGATGACGAAGACCTCGGCGCCGGCTGCTCCCGCCGCCTCGATGAGCGGCATGAGCTTCTCGGTGGTGGGGTCGCCCATGAGGGTGTTCATGTAGTCGTTGTAGATCACCGGGAGTGCACGGTGGTCGGGGTGGTCGCGGCGCAGAGCGCGGCGGTGGTCGGTGAGTCGGCCGAAGGCGGCGTCGAGGCCGCCCTCCTCGACCCGGACGAGGGCGGCGGACACGGTGTGGAACTCCTCGCCGGGCGCGAGGGTGTGGTGCCACTGGTGGTGGGCGTCGTCGGGGCCGAACAGGGCGACGTAGGCCGCGCCTTCCCGTTCGCCGGTCTCGAAGCGCCAGCCCGCGCTGGACTCGATCTGCCACAGCCAGGCGCCACCGTCCCGGTCGGTGAGCGCGCCGACGGGGAGATGGCGGCCCGTGGACCAACTGCCCTGCGAGGAGCGCTCGAAGCAGCCGCGCCCCTCGTGTCCGTGGGCGGACCGGCTGAGCGGGACGACCTGCTCGCGGAAGGCGGCCTTGCGCCAGCGGCATTCGGCGAGCCAGTCGTTGTCGGCCCAGTGCAGGGTCAGTCCCTCGGGGCCGCCGTCCGCGTCGGTGATGCCGCCGAGGGTCAGGGTGGTCACGCTCTCCAGCCGGAGCGGTGCGCCGCCCTCGTTGACCAGGCGCACCCGGGCCCGCAGGAAAGCGGCGCCCGCAACGGTCTCCAGGACGACGTCGGCGGCCAGTTCGGTCACCGGGTCCGCCAGCCGGATCGTCGTACGCTCGCGGTGTGCGTCCTTTGCCGTCTCGTGGCCGCGGTAGGCCAGGCGGTCGCCGATGGCCGTCTCGATGAAGCGCTCGCCCGACCACAGGCGTCCGTGGCCGGTGGCGGTGACCTCGACGAGCGGGACGAGGGCGGCCCAGTCCTGGTCGGAGGTGCCCAGTCCGACCGAGCCGGAGGCGTCCACGAAGGCGTGCAGCCCGAGTTCCGGGTGCGACCAGAGGCGGGCTCTCTCCCCTGTTGCGACGGCAGCGGTCAACGCTCTCCCCTTCCAAGGCTCTTCCAGGACGGTTCCGGGCACTCGGGCGGTCCGAACGAGGGACATTGCGTGTGTCAGCGGCGTACGCCGAGACGCAGAGCGCCAAGGTGTCCGCCATGAAGCAGAAGATCATGCGCTTGTTCGCGCTGTCGACCGTCCTGACCTGCCTGCTCGGTGCCGCCTCCGGTGAGCCGAAGGAGGGGACGGAGTACTTCCGTCTCAAGCACCCGGTCAGCGGTGTGCCCGCGCGGGAGGTCGCGGAGCTGTTCTGGTACGACTGCCCGCACTCCTACGAGCTCGAGAAGCCGCTGGAGGACTGGGCGGCGCGGCAGAGCCCCCCGGTGAAGGTGGTGCGGATCCCGGCCACCTGGGAGGACCAGCCCGACATGGTCGCCTATGCCCGCCTGTTCTACACGCTGGACCGGCTCGGCCTCGCGGAGAAGGAGGCCATCCCGGTCTTCCAGGCCGTACGGGACGAGGGCAAGGACCTCACCACCGAGCGGAACGTCGTGCGGTGGGCGGTCAGGCAGGGGCTCGACGTGGCGGCGGTACGGCACGCCTACACGTCCAAGGAGGTCGACGACGCCGTCAAGGCCGCCCCCGCACTGCGTGAGCGCTACCAGGTGAACGAGATGCCCACGGTGGTCGTGGCCGGCCGCTACCGCACCACGCCGATGCTGCTGGGCAGCGCGGCCAAGACCATCTCGGTGCTGGACCACCTCTATCGCACCGCAGCGCGTCACTGAGCAACCGCCCGGCAGGCCGGAGTTCAGCGGTAGGTGAGCAGTCGGCGGCCGTCGCCGGTGAAGTGGGCGTGGTCGTTGAAGGTGAGGAGGCTGGTCCCGGAGCCGCCCACGACGAGGGTGGTGACGGAGGCGTTCACGACGACGCGGTTCAGGGCGACCACCGAGGCGGGCGGCAGCGACAGCAGGGTGCCGCAGAGCGCGGCGAGGACGCCGCCCGAGGTGACCACGACCGCGTCTCGGCCCTGGCCGAGGGTCGTCGTCAACTCGGCCAGCGCCGCCCTCGCGCCGCCGGCGAACGCCGTCCAGCCGGTGGGGCCGGTCTCGGCGGTGTCCTCGATCCACCGCCCCAGGGCGTGGTCGAGGACCACCTGCACCGCGCGGGAGTCCGCCCGGTCGCCGGGCCCGGGGTGCTGGGGGTAGCGGGACATCAGGGCGGTGTGGTCGTACTCGTTCCAGCGCGGATCCTCGGACCAGGGCTTGTCGAAACCGGCCGCGTCGGCGAGGAGCCGGGCGGTGTCGCGCTGCCGGGTCAGCGTGCCCGAGACGACCCGCGGGTCGCGCAGGCCGCGGCGGGCCAGTTCCCGGCCGACGGCGGTGCCCTGTTCGCGGCCGAGGGCCGACAGCGCGTCGTAGTCCTGCGCGCCGAAGGAGGCCTGGCCGTGGCGGACGAGGCAGATGAGCGGCATACGGTGTTCCTGCTTCCTGCTTCCCGCACCTCGGCGGTCGGTACGGCGGATCGACGCCGACGTCGGTGTCGGCGTCGATCAAGGTAGTCGACGGGACCGTCATGCAGTCGCGGGCGGTCCCAGCCTGCGTTCGGCCAGGGCCCTGGCTTCGTGCAGCGGGGTCGTGCCGTTCGTGCGTGACCTGTCGAGCAGCAGGCGTACGGTGTCGCCGATGCCCAGTACCCGTCGTACGGCCTCTTCCTGGGTGCAGCCGTCGCATTCTCGGCCCAGGGTGAACACGACACCGCCCGCGCTCGCGACGAAGTCCGGCACCCACACGATGTTCTGTTTGGCCAGCAGGTCGGCGGTCGAGTCGGTGGTGAGCTGGTTGTTCGCCGGGCCCACCACCAGACGTACGTCGAGCCGTGCGACCGTCTCGGGGCCGAGTACGCCCCCGACCGCGGCCGGCACCAGCACGTCCGCCCGGGTGCCGGGCACCTCATGGGGTTCCAGCCAGCCGAAGCCCGCGCCCACGGCCGTCTCCCGTTTCGCCGTGTCCACGTCGGAGACCAGCACCCGTGCGCCGTCGGCCGCCAGGCCCGCGGCGATACGGCTGCCGACGGAGCCGAAGCCGCTGACGACGACGGTGCGGCCGGTGAGCGAGGAGGAGCCGAGGACGTGCTCCGCGCCGGCGCGCAGGGCGGCGAGGACTCCGGTGGCCGTGGGCGTGCTGGACGTGCCCGTGCCGCCGTGCTCCTCGGGCAGGCAGAACACGTACGGGCAGGCGCGGCGCAGCACCACCATGTCCTCGGGGGTGGTGCCCACGTCGGGGCCCGCGCGGTAGGAGCCCTCGAAGGAGGCGATGAACTCGCCCATGTCGGCCAGTGCGGCCGCGCGCAGCCCCGGGGTGAGTGCGCTGTGCTCGTCCAGGGCGATCACGCTCTTGCCGCCGCCGAAGTCCAGTCCGGATGCTGCGCACTTGAAGGTCATCGCCTCGGACAGGCGCAGCGCGTCCGCGAGGCCCTCGCGCCAACTCCCGTACCGGCGAAGGCGGCAGCCGCCGACCGCGGGGCCCAGAGCCCGGGAGTGGACCGCGATGATCAGGGGCAGCCCCGAGCGGGGCCCGCGGCGGATCGCCACCTCTTCGTGCTCGAGTGTTTGCGTCATGGCCCGGAGGTTAGGGAGATGTTCCGGGCCGTGGACGAGGTCCCGAACGAAATTCGGGATTAGACGAGGGAAGGCGATCGTGGACGAACTTGATACGGCGATCCTGCGGCAGTTGCAGGAGGATGCGCGGCAACCCAACCGGGCCATCGCACAGAAGGTCGGCATCGCGCCGTCCACCTGTCTGGAGCGGATCCGGCTGCTGCGGCAGCGCGGCGTGATCCGCGGCTATCACGCCGAGGTCGCGCTGCCGGCGCTGAACCGGAGTGTGCAGGCGATGGTGGCGGCGACCGTCCGGCCGCTGAGCCGTGAGGTGGTGGCGGAGTTCGAGCGGTCGGTGTCCCGGCTGCCCGAGGTCCTGTCCGTGTACACGATGGCGGGCAGCGACGACTTCCTGGTGCATGTCACGGCCCAGAACATCGAGCACCTGCATGCGTTCCTGCTCGACCGGTTCACCGAACGCCGTGAGATTCTGAGCTTCCGCACCATGATCATCTACCAGCATCTGACCAACCAGGTGCTGGATCCGCTGCCGCCGCCCTCCGACTCGGTCACACGCTGAGCGGACACAGCCGCGCGTCACCAGGTCAGGTGCAGGCTCTCCGGTGACCGGTGGATCATCGTCGGCCGCATGGTGACCGGGCGGTCGTCGGCCAGTCGCAGTCCCGGCAGCCTGCGGGTCAACTCCGCCAGGGTGAGGCGGAGTTGTTCGCGGGCCAGCTGGGATCCGGGGCAGCCGTGCACGCCGAGGCCGAAGGCGAGGTGGCGTTCCGGCGGGCGGGTGATGTCGAACTCGTCGGGGCGGGCATGCCGGGAGGGGTCCCGGTTGGCGGCGCCGAAGGCGACGAACAGCGTGGCGCCGGACGGGAGTTCGGTACCGGCGAGGGTGACCGGGCCGGTGGTGGTACGGCGGAACCCCTGCAAGGCCGTGTCATGGCGGGCGGCCTCCTCGACGGCCGCCGGGATCCGCTCGGGTTCGGCGCACAGCAGCTCCCACTGGCGGGGGTGCCGAAGCAGGTGCAGGACGGTCGTGCCGATGAGCGCGGTCGTCGTCAGATGCCCGGCGAGCAGCAGGTTCTGGAGATGGGCGACGAGTTCGTGCCGGTGTTCCAGGGTGAGCTCGCCCTCGCCGACGACCGATGTGACGAGCTCCGTGCACAGGTCCTCGCGGGGCGCGGCGTGCCGCTCCCGTGCGTACCGGTCGAGGATGTGCTGCATCGCCACGACATCCTCGGCCGCGGCGATCTGCTCGTCCTCCGCCAGGGGGCGGAACAGGAGCTCCTCGGCGCGATGGCCGCCGTGCACGACGGCGGGCACGTCGGCGGGGTCGAGGCCGACGATGCGGCCGATGACCTCGCCGGGAAGCTTCCCGGCGTACGCCGACATCAGCTCGACATGCCCGTCCTTCACGAACCCGTCCACCAGGGCGGCCGCGCGCTCGGCGGCGTACGGCAGTACGGCCGCGACGCGCGCCGGTGACAGCCCACGGACGATCGGCGCCCGTAACCGCTGGTGGTCCGCACCGTCGGCGGTGACGACGACGGGCCGCCCGCCGAAACCGCCGCCGAGGACGGCGAGTGCGGCGGGCCCGGGCAGCACGTCGGGAGTCAGCGCGTTCGCGGACGAGAAGTCCTCGGGCCGGCGCAGGACTTCCCGTACGTCGGCGTCCCGGGCGACCAGCCAGGCGTCGAGCTCGGCGACATGGGTCAGGCCCTCGGCGCGCCGCGCCCGTTCGTAGTGCGGGTAGGGGTCGCGCTGCAACTCGTCGAGCCTGCCGTGCAGTTCACGGTCCACGGGACACCCTCCCGGCCGACGGTGGTACGGGGTCGGGCTCATCGTGCCGTACGGGTGTGCGAGTACGGTAGAGGGCTGCCCCGCTCGGCAGATGTCTTTGCGGGTCGGATCGGAACACCGCGGACCGGCCTTCGCGGGCGGCCTGCCCGGCTGGGGTGCCCCTGGGGGCGGGGTGATCGCGCCGCTGGGCCAAGTGCGTGACGTGCGGAGGAACGGCGCGCTGAGCAGCCCGGATTCCCTACGATTCGGCACGTGGTCAACTTCCTCGTCCAACGCACGGCACCGCTCCCCCTCGACGAGGCGTGGCGGCGCCTGACCGAGTGGCCCCGGCACGGCGAAGTGGTCCCGCTGACCCGCGTCACGGTGACCACTCCCCCGCCGACGCGCGAGGGCACGGTCGTCGTGGCCCGTTCGGGACTCGGGCCGCTCGCCTTCGACGACCGGATGGAGGTCACGGTGTGGCAGCCGCCGACGGACGACGCACCCGGCCTGTGCCGGCTGGAGAAGCGGGGCCGGGTGGTGACGGGGTGGGCGGAGATCGAGGTGCGGCCGGGTCCCGGGGGTCGCAGCCGGGTGATCTGGCGGGAGGAGCTCGGGGTCCGGCTGCTGCCGGGCTTCTTCGACCCGCTCCTGCTGCGGGCGTCCCGGTACGTCTTCGGGCGGGCCGCGAACCGGCTTCTCAGGATGCCGTGATGCCCGCCGACCGCGGTCACTGGGAGCAGCACTTCGCGGCGGGCAACGGCTTCCACCGCCCCGACGCCCGCGAGATGCGCCTGCTCGGCGAGGCGCTGGGACCGCACCACGGGGCCCGGGCCCTGGACGTCGGCTGCGGACTGGGCACGTACGCCGCCGCACTCGCCGGCCTCGGCCACCGCACGCTCGCCGTCGACTGGGCCGATGCCGCGGTGGCGGCGACGCGGGACCGGTACGCGGACCTGGAGCCTCGGCTGGAGGTCGCCCGGCTGGACTTCGAGGACGCGACCGCGCGCCTGCCGCGTGCGGCCTTCGACCTGGTGACGATGCGGCTCGTCTTCGCGTTCATGGCGGACAAGGAGGCGGCCGCCGAGCGCGTGCGCGCACTGTTGGCGCCCGGCGGGGCGTGGGTGGTGACCACATCGCTGGCTCAGTGGCTGCCCGAGGACCGCCGGCGCATCGGGCTGACGGCGGCCGAGGTCGGCGGGCTCCTATGTGGCTGGAGCCGGGGGCACTGGTACGACCTGGATCCGGGCGTACTGCGCGTCTTCGTGCTGCGGGCACCGGCCGGCTGAGCCGGTGACCTGCGGTGCGGTCTGGGCGGGCGGTGCCGGTCCTGCAACAGTGGGCGCCATGAAGGAAGTTGACGGCACGGTGATGGTGGACGAGGTCGAGGAGCTCGCGGCGGACGGCCTGCGGTGGCTGCTCGCCGCGGCACGGGAGACGGAGGGCGGCGGCCTCGGCTGGACGTCCGTCCCCTCGGACGACGAGCTCGACCCGGCGTTCTACGGCGGTACGGCGGGTGTGGTGCCGGTCCTCCTGGAGGCGCGTCGGCACTTCGGTGACGACTCCTACGGCGAGACCGCCCTGCGCGCGGCCCGCGGCCTGGCCGCGGCCGTCACCGACATCGACGACGACTCCCTGTACTTCGGCCGCACCGGAATCGCCCTCGCGCTCAGCGCCGTCCACGACGAGCTCGGCGACAGCACTGCCAAAGCCGCCGTGGACCGGGCCCTGCATCTGGTGCGGTCGCGTTTCGACGGGACCCGCTGGGGTGAGCTGTTCGAGCTGATGGGCGGCAACGCGGGGATCGGGCTCGGCGCCTGGGAACTGGGCGATGCCGAGTTGGCCGTACTCGCCCTTGAGCCGTATCTGCGGACGGCCGAGAAGACCGCGGCGGGTGTGCAGTGGGCGCACCGTCCGGACCGGGAGTCACGTCTGAACCACATCTCGCACGGCGCCCTCGGCATCGTCGCCGCACTGGCCCGGGTGGGCCGCGCGGCCGGCCGCGCGGACTTCGTGGAGGCGGCGCTGGCCGGTGCCGCGAACGTCGTGTCCCGCGACGAGGCCGGCCCGGACGGCTTCCTCGTCCCGCACTCCGACCCGCTGTACCGCCCCGACGTGGTGCCGCGCATCAGTTACGGGTGGTGCCACGGCCCGGCCGGCGACGCCCAGGTCTTCCGGCTGCTGCGGGACGTCACCGCCGACCCGCTCTGGGCGTCCCTCGCCGACCGGTGCTGGCACACCGTGACCCGCTCCGGGATTCCCGAGCGGCTGCGCCCCGGCTTCTGGGACAACAACGGCCGCTGCTGCGGTACGGCCGGTGTACTCGCCCTGGCCCTGGACCGGATGGCCGAGCAGGGCGACGGCGCCGGCTTCGCCCAGGTCCTCGTCGCGGACCTCGCCGCCCGGGCGACCCGGGACGGCGACGGCACGCGCTGGTCCAACGTCGAGCACCGGGCCACTCCGAGCGCCCTCGAACCCCGCACGGGGTGGGCCATGGGCAACGCGGGCATCGTGCGGGAACTGCTGCGCTTCGTACGGCTCAGCCGCGGCGGCGACCCGGCGTACGCCGTCGGCTGGCCGGACCAACCCGCGGTGCGCCGGGCGGACTGAGGCCGTCGCGTGCCGCTCAGGCCACCGATCCGATCCGCCGCGCCGGCACGGACGCCGTGTCGCGGTGGATCGGTGTGTGTGCCCCGGTGAGCGAGACCCCGCTGCCGCCGCGCCGGTTGGCGACGATCTCGGAGGCGATGGACAGGGCCGTCTCCTCCGGGGTACGGGCACCGAGGTCCAGGCCGATCGGGGAGCGGAGACGGGCCAGCTCCAGCTCGGTGACGCCGACCCGGCGAAGGCGTTCGTTGCGGTCGAGGTGGGTGCGGCGGGAGCCCATCGCGCCGACGTAGGCCACCGGGAGGCGCAACGCCAGCTGCAGCAGCGGGATGTCGAACTTGGCGTCGTGGGTGAGGACGCAAAGGACGGTGCGGGCGTCCACGGGCGTCCGTTCAAGGTACTTGTGGGGCCACTCGACGACGATCTCGTCCGCCTCCGGGAAGCGGGCCCTCGTCGCGAAGACGGGGCGCGCGTCGCACACCGTCACGTGGTAGTTCAGGAACTTGCCGATCCGCACCAGCGCGGACGCGAAGTCGATCGCGCCGAACACGATCATCCGGGGCGGGGGTACGGAGGACTCCACCAGGACCGTGAGCGGGGCTCCGCAGCGTGAGCCCTGCTCACCGATCTCCAGGGTGCCGGTCCGCCCGGCGTCCAGGAAGGCCGCCGCCTCCCCGACCACCGTGCGGTCCAGTTCCGGGTGGGCGCCGAAGCCGCCCTCGTAGGAGCCGTCGGGGCGCACCACGAGCGCCCTGCCCTGAAGTTCGGCCGGTCCCGACACGATCCGCGCCACCGCCGCCGCCTCCCCACGGGCGGCGGCGGCCAGCGCGGACGCGACCACCGGGCGGGCGGGATCACCGGCCCGTACCGGCGTGACGAGGATGTCGATGATGCCGCCGCAGGTCAGGCCGACTGCGAAGGCGTCCTCGTCGCTGTACCCGAAGCGCTCCAGGACGGTTTCGCCGTCCGCGAGCGCCTGCTGGCACAGGTCGTACACGGCGCCCTCCACACAGCCGCCGGAGACCGAGCCGATCGCCGTGCCGTCGGCGTCCACCGCGAGGGCGGCACCCGGCTGGCGGGGTGCGCTGCCGCCGACGGCCACCACGGTGGCCACGGCGAAGTCACGTCCCTGCTCGACCCACCGGTTGAGCTCCTCGGCGATGTCCAGCATCTCTCGGTCTCCTAACGGGGTTTGGCGTGAGGGCTGTTCAAGGGCGTCTAGTGGACGCCCATCCAGCTCTGGATCGGGTTGAGGGCGAAGTACACCAGGAAGACGGCCGTCAGGCCCCACATGAACGCACCGATCTCCCGCACCTTGCCCTGGGCGAGCTTGATGGCGACGTAGGAGATGACTCCGGCCGCGACACCCGCCGTGATGGAGTACGTGAACGGCATGATCACGACGGTCAGGAAGACCGGGATGGCGGTGGCGCGGTCGGCCCAGTCCACATGGCGGGCGTTCATCATCATCATGGCGCCGATGACCACCAGGGCCGCGGCCGCGACCTCGCCGGGGACGATCGCCGTCAGCGGGGTGAAGAAGAGGCAGGCCGCGAAGAACAGGCCGGTGACGACGGAGGACAGGCCCGTACGGGCGCCCTCGCCGACGCCGGTCGCGGACTCGACGAACACGGTCTGGCCGGAAGCGCCCGCGACGCCGCCGATCGCGCCGCCCGCGCCGTCGATGAACAGCGCCTTGGACAGACCCGGCATCCGGCCCTGCTCGTCGGCCAGCTTGGCCTCGGTGCCGACGCCGATGATGGTGGCCATCGCGTCGAAGAAGCCGGCGAGCACCAGCGTGAACACGATCATGCCGACCGTCATCGCGCCGACGCTGCCCCAGCCGCCGAACTCCACCTTCCCGAAGATCGAGAAGTCCGGCATGGACACCGCGCTGCCGTGCAGTTCGGGAGCGCCGCTCGCCCACTGCTTGGGGTCGATGACGCCCAGGGCGTTGAGGAGTACGGCGACCACAGTGCCGCCGACGATGCCGATCAGGATCGCACCGGGCACGGCACGCGCCTGGAGCATGAAGATGACGAGGAGCGTGGCGGCGAACAACAGGACGGGCCAGCCCGCGAGTTCACCGGTCGGGCCCAGCGTCACCGGGGTCGCCTTGCCCTGGTGCACGAAGCCCGCCTTGACCAGGCCGATCAGGGCGACGAACAGGCCGATGCCCATGGTGATGGCGTGCTTGAGCGCGAGCGGAATCGCGTTCATGATCATCTCGCGCAGGCCGGTGACGACCAGCAGCATGATGACCACGCCGTACATCACGCACATGCCCATGGCCTGCGGCCAGGTCATGTGGGGCGCGACCTGCGAGGAGAGCACACCGGAGACGGAGAGGCCGGCGGCGAGGGCGAGCGGCACCTTGCCGAAGAAACCCATCAGCAGCGTGGTGAAGGCCGCCGCGAACGCGGTCGCGGTGATGAGGGCCTTCTGGCCGAGCGTGTCCCCCGCCACGTCCTTGCCGGACAGGATCAGGGGGTTGAGCAGGAGGATGTACGCCATCGCCATGAAGGTGGTGATGCCGCCGCGCACCTCGCGCGCAACGGTGGATCCTCGCTTGGATATGTGAAAGTACCGGTCGAGCCAGGACCTGCCGGCCGGGATACGGGTTCCTTCACCCGCATCGTCGGCGGTGGTCGACGGCTCCAGTGACTGCTGGGTCATGTGGGCCTACTCCCAAGGTTCACAGGGGCACCCGCGGCTGCCTTCGGCGCATACGGGATTTGGGAAGGTGCTACGGCCGCACGACCCGGGGGACGGCCCGAGACGAACGAACTCTCTGGTACTGACGGTGGTGCTGTGGTGCTTCAAGTGCCGCGAGCGGTGCGGTGCTTGAGTACTCCGGGCGGCGCGGCGAAGTGTGACGTTCCCGGCGCCGCCCGGAGAGACGGTGCCTACGCCGTTCCGGTGAGGTGCTCCGGACGTACCGGCGTGCGGTTGAGCTCCAGCCCGGTCGCGTTCCGGATCGCCGCGAGGACGGCCGGGGTCGAGGACAGGGTGGGTGCCTCGCCGATGCCCCGCAGCCCGTACGGGGCGTGGTCGTCGGCGAGTTCGAGCACGTCGACCGGGATGATCGGGGTGTCGAGGATGGTCGGCAGCAGATAGTCCGTGAAGGACGGGTTCCTGACCTTCGCGGTCTTGGGATCGACGATGATCTCCTCCATCACCGCGATGCCCATGCCCTGGAGGGTGCCGCCCTGGATCTGGCCGAGGACGGACAGCGGGTTGAGCGCCTTGCCGACGTCCTGCGCGCAGGCCAGCTCGATCACCTTGACCAGGCCGAGTTCGGTGTCGACCTCGACGACGGCGCGGTGCGCGGCGAAGGAGTACTGGACGTGGCCGTTGCCCTGGCCGGTGCGCAGGTCGAAGGGCTCGGTCGGGCGGTGCCGCCACTCGGCCTCGACCTCGACGGCCTCGCCTTCGAGCACGTCCACCAGGTCGGCGAGGACCTCGCCGCCGTCGGTGACGACCTTGCCGCCCTCCAGGAGCAGCTCCGCCGTCGCCCAGGCCGGGTGGTACGAGCCGAACTTGCGCCGGCCGATCTCCAGGACCTTCTCGCGCACCAGCTCGCAGGAGTTCTTGACGGCGCCACCGGTGACGTACGTCTGCCGCGAGGCGGACGTCGAACCGGCCGAACCGACCTGTGTGTCCGCCGGGTGGATGGTCACCTGCGCGACGCCCAGCTCGGTGCGGGCGATCTGCGCGTGGACGGTGACACCGCCCTGGCCGACCTCCGCCATGGCCGTGTGCACGGTGGCGACGGGCTCACCGCCGACGACCTCCATGCGGACCTTGGCGGTGGAGTAGTCGTCGAAGCCCTCGGAGAAGCCGACGTTCTTGATGCCGACCGCGTAGCCGACACCGCGCACGACGCCTTCGCCGTGGGTGGTGTTGGACAGACCGCCGGGCAGCTGTCGTACGTCGGAGCCCTCGCTGGACTCCCACTGGCGCTCCGGCGGCAGTGGCATCGCCTTGACCCGGCGCAGCAGTTCGGCGACCGGGGCCGGGGAGTCGACCGGCTGCCCGGTCGGCATGATCGTGCCCTGCTCCATCGCGTTGAGCTGACGGAACTCCACCCGGTCCATGCCCACCTTGTCGGCGAGCTTGTCCATCTGCGCCTCGTAGGCGAAGCACGCCTGGACCGCGCCGAAGCCGCGCATGGCGCCGCAGGGCGGGTTGTTGGTGTAGAGGGCGATGGCCTCGATGTCGACGTCGTCGATGACGTACGGGCCGACGGAGAGCGAGGAGGCGTTGCCGACGACGGCCGGGGAGGCGGAGGCGTAGGCGCCGCCGTCCAGGACGATCCGGCACTTCATGTGGGTGAGCTTGCCGTCCTTGGTCGCCCCGTGCTCGTAGTAGAGCTTGGCGGGGTGGCGGTGGACGTGCCCGAAGAAGGACTCGAAGCGGTTGTAGACGATCTTGACGGGCTTGCCGGTGCGCAGCGCGAGCAGACAGGCGTGGATCTGCATTGACAGGTCCTCGCGGCCGCCGAAGGCGCCGCCGACGCCGGCGAGCGTCATCCGGACCTTGTCCTCGGGCAGGCCCAGGACCGGGGCGATCTGGCGCAGGTCGGAGTGGAGCCACTGGGTGGCGATGTAGAGGTCGACGCCGCCGTCCTCGGAGGGGACCGCGAGACCGGACTCCGGGCCGAGGAAGGCCTGGTCCTGCATGCCGAAGGTGTACTCGCCGCGGACGATGAAGTCGGCCTTCTTGGCGGCCTCGTCGGCGTTGCCGCGCACGATCGGCTGGCGGTGGACGATGTTCGGGTGCGGGACGTGGCCGATGTGGTGGTCGTCGCGGTTCTCGTGGATGAGGATCGCGTCCGGTGCGGTCGCGGAGGCCTCGTCGGTGATGACCGGGAGCTCGCGGTAGTCGACCTTGATCTTGGCGGCGGCGCGGCGGGCGGTCTCCGGGTGGTCGGCGGCGACGATGGCGACCGGCTCGCCGTGGTGGCGTACCCGGCCGTGCGCGAGGACCGGGGTGTCCTGGATCTCCAGGCCGTAGTTCCTCACGTCGGTCGGCAGGTCGTCGTACGTCATGACGGCGTAGACGCCCGGGGTCTTGAGCGCCTCGCTGGTGTCGATCGAGACGATCTCGGCGTGCGCGACGGTGGAGCGCAGGATCTGGCCCCAGAGCATGTCCTCGTGCCACATGTCGGACGAGTACGCGAACTCGCCGGTGACCTTGAGGGTGCCGTCCGGGCGGAGCGTGGACTCACCGATGCCGCCCTTGGTCTTCGAACCCTGGGTGACCTTGGTGGGAGTGCCGAGGGGAGCAGCGTTGGTGGGCATCGGTCAGACCGCCTCTCCCTGCCGGGCGGCCGCCAGACGGACCGCGTCCATGATCTTCTCGTAGCCCGTGCAGCGGCACAGGTTGCCCGACAGGGCCTCGCGGATGTCCGCGTCGCTCGGGTTCGGGTTGCGCTCGAGCATCTCGTCGGCGGCGACCAGCAGACCCGGGGTGCAGAAGCCGCACTGGACGGCACCGGCATCGATGAACGCCTGCTGGATCGGGGAGAGTTCGGTGCCCTCGCCGGTCTGCGAGTCCTGGCCCTTCGCGGCCCACGTCTGGGCGTCCTGCAACGACGTACCGCAGGCACCGGTCGCACAACCGCCGTGCTCCGCACGCTGCTTGGCGAAGTCCGCCAGCCCCTCGACGGTGACGACCTCGCGGCCCTCGACCTGACCTGCGGCCACCAGGCAGGCACACACGGGCGCGCCGTCCAGGCGGACCGTGCAGGACCCGCACTCGCCCTGCTCGCAGGCGTTCTTGGAGCCGGGAAGCCCCAGGCGCTCGCGCAGGACGTAGAGCAGGCTCTCGCCCTCCCAGACGTCGTCGGCTTCCTGCGGACGTCCGTTGACGGTGAAGTTGACGCGCATTACGCAGCTCCCTCAGTGGTGCGGCGGGCGCCGCGGTACGACTCCCAGGTCCAGGTCAGCGTGCGGCGTGCCATGACGCCCACCGCGTGCCGGCGGTAGCTCGCCGTGCCCCGGACGTCGTCGATCGGGTTGCAGGCGCCGGAGCACAGCTCCGCGAACTGCTTGGCGACCGACGGGGTGATGATCTTTCCGTTGTCCCAGAAGCCGCCCTCTTCGAGCGCCGCGTTCAGGAACTCCTCCGCGGCCTTCGCCCGGACGGGGGTGGGTGCCGCCGAGCCGATGCCGGTACGGACGGTGCGCGACGACGGGTGCAGGGCCAGGCCGAAGGCGCACACGGCGATGACCATCGCGTTGCGCGTGCCGACCTTGGAGTACTGCTGCGGGCCGTCGGCCTTCTTGATGTGCACGCTCTTGATGAGCTCGTCGGCGGCGAGCGCGTTGCGCTTCACGCCGGTGTAGAACTCGTCGATGGGGATCAGCCTGGTGCCGCGCACCGACTCGACCTCGACCTCGGCGCCCGCCGCGAGCAGCGCGGGGTGGGCGTCGCCGGCCGGGGAGGCGGTGCCGAGGTTGCCGCCGACGCCGCCGCGGTTGCGGATCTGCGGGGAGGCGACGGTGTGCGAGGCGAGGGCGAGACCCGGCAGCTCGGCGCGGAGGCTCTCCATGATCTTCGAGTACGGGACGGAGGCACCGAGCCGCACGGTGTCCTGGCCGACCTCCCACTCGTAGAGGTCGCCGATGCGGTTCAGGTCGAGCAGGTACTCGGGCCGGCGGTGGTCGAAGTTGATCTCGACCATCACATCGGTGCCGCCCGCAATGGGCACAGCGGTGGGGTGCTCAGCCTTGGCGGCGAGCGCCTCCTCCCAGCTGGCGGGGCGAAGGAAGTCCATGACCGGCTCTCTTCTTCGTCTCGTGAGTCGTACGGATCAAGCCAGATCTGGTGCGGCGGGCCCGGCTTGTTCATGTGCTGTTTACGCGGAGTGGAGCCAGTACACAGCGCGGTGCTCCACCCAGGTCAGTCACGGAAACCATGAAGGAGTTGGCTGGCCAGGCCGGGCATCTTGTAGATTCGTATGAACGGAGGTCATCAGTAACCTCTTCGTTTTCCTGTAGAAACGCAGGAAACAGCCTGGCAATCAAAGGATGCGCCGTGCGCACCGGTCGCCGGGCTCCTCCCACCGACCATCCTCACAACTCATCGTAGATTTCGAGACAAAGAACGGCGGCGACGAGAATGCGGCTGCGCGCACTGCTGGACACCGACGCGCTGGGCCTGCGGCTGCTCGGCGGCGAGGACGAGCTGGATCGCACCGTGCGCGGTGTGATGACCACCGACCTCAGGGATCCCAGCCGCTACCTCTCGGGCGGGGAGCTGGTCCTCACGGGGCTGGCCTGGCGCCGCGACGCCGACGACTCCGAGGCGTTCGTACGGATCCTGGCGCAGGCCGGGGTGGTCGCGCTGGCCGCCGGTGAGGCGGAGCTCGGGGACATCCCGGACGACCTGGTGGTGGCCTGCGCCCGGCACCGCCTGCCGCTGTTCGCGGTGCACGAGTCGGTGGCGTTCGCGACGATCACCGAGCACGTCGTACGGCAGGTGTCCGGGGAGCGCGCCGGGGACCTCGCGGCGGTCGTGGACCGGCACCGGCGGATGATGACCTCCGGTCCGGCGGGCGGCGGCCCGGACGTGGTCCTCGACCTGCTCGGGTCCGACCTGGACCTGCGGGCCTGGGTGCTGTCCCCCACCGGACGGCTGATCGCCGGCCCGAAGGTCGCCGGACCCGGGCTGCCCGCCGACACCTGCGCCGAGCTGGCCGCCGAGCATCTCGCCGCCGCCCGCACGGGCCGGCGCGGACCGCACCGGGTGACGCTCGGTGCGGCCACCTACAGCCTCTTCCCGATCCGCAGCTCGGGGCACCGCACGGCGGCCGGGGGCGGGCGCTCCGCACAGGCCTCCCGGGACGTGCGCGAGACGGTCCTGTCGGACTGGCTGCTGGCCGTCGAGGCGGACGCCGGGGACTGGCCCGCGGAGCGCCTGGACCTGCTCCAGGGCGTCACCCAGCTGATCTCCGTCGAGCGGGACCGCCGGGATGCGGCGCGCACGGTGCGCAGACGGCTTGCGCAGGAGGTCCTGGAGCTGGTGCAGACGGGTGCCGCGCCCGCCGAGATCGCCGCCCGGCTGCGGGTGGCCGCGCCGGTGCTGCTGCCGGGCCTCGGGGCCGCCCCGCACTGGCAGGTGGTCGTGGCCCGGGTCGAGTGGGAGGGCGGCGACATCGAGGCGGGGCCGGTCGCCCAGTCGCTCCTGGAGGAGATCCTCGTCGACCCGCTCGCCACGGGCCCGGAGCCCTCCGACCGCATCGCCGTGGCGCACACGGGCGACGAGGCGATCGCCCTCGTACCGCTGCCGGCCGTCTCCACAGAGCACGACGGCTCGGAGTCCGGCATCCTCGCGGACGCGCTCCTGGAGTCCGTACGCGACCCGCTGTCGGCCGGTCTGGACGGCGACGGACAGGTCACGCTGGGCGTCAGCGCGGCCGTGCACTCGGCGGAGGGGCTGCGCGGAGCGCTGGAGGAGGCGCGGCACGCCCGGCGGGTGGCGGCGGCGCGGCCCGGGCGGGTGTGCGCGGCGGGCCACCAGGAACTGGCCTCGCACGTCCTGCTGCTGCCGTTCGTCCCGGACGACGTGCGGCGGGCGTTCACCGCGCGGCTGCTGGATCCGCTGCGGGACTACGACCGCCGGCACCGCGCCGAGCTGATCCCCACCCTGGAGGCGTTCCTCGACTGCGACGGCTCCTGGACGCGCTGCGCGACCCGGCTGCACCTGCACGTCAACACGCTGCGCTACCGGGTCGGGCGGATCGAGCAGTTGACGAGCCGTGACCTGTCGCGCCTGGAGGACAAGCTCGATTTCTTCCTGGCGTTGCGCATGAGCTGAGGTCACCGGGGCATGCCACGGACGGGGGTCCCCCCGGCTCGAGCGCAGCCGAGAGTTGGGGGAGGCATCAAGTGCCGTCGCTGTCCCACGACTTTGTGAAATCCTTCACCCACCCCCTTGGCCGGGCGCCGCGATTCGTGCTGAGATGCCGCCACCACTCATAGCTCGATGGCGTGCTCGGGGAGGGCAACGTGGCGCATACCGCCATGTCTGGTAACGGAACGACCGCCGGTGACGATCCCCTCCAGACCGCGGTATGGCGGCTGCGCTCACGCGCCTGCTGGGCCGACGCGGCGGCCCTGCTCGAACCCCGCACCGCGGACGCGGCGCTGCAGCGGGCCGCGCTGCTGGTCGAACGGTGTCTGTACACCGAGCAGGGCTGGGAGGAGGCCGAGGACGCACTGCGTACGGCCGAGGCGCTGGCCCACACCGACGACGAGCGGGGCGCGGCCGCTTGTGAACGCGGGTACTTGGCGTACGCCGCGACGCTGATGGGGGTCCGGGACCGGGCCGACGAGGCGCGCGCCGCGCTCGGGCGGACGGCGGCGCTGATCCCTCCGGGGGCGGCGGGGCGGCCCTTGCTGGACTTCCGGCGGGGGCTGGTGGCGCAGAACCTCGCCGACGCGCCCCAGGCGGCACGGGCCGCGTTCCGCCGCGCCCACGCGGGGGCGACCGCGCACGGCGATCTCCTGCTGCTGTCCTTCACCTGGCGGCATCTGGCGGGACTCGCGCTGCGCGAGGGGGAGTTGGCGGAGGCGCGGCACGGGTTCGCCGAGTCACTGCGGATCCGTGAGGAGCTGGGGTATCTCGTCGGTACGGCGCCGGCGCTGGCGTCCCTCGCGGATGCCGAGGCGGAGCCCGAGGCCTCGCGACTGCGGGAGGAGGCCCGGCGGTTGTTCCAGTTGCTCGGGGGTGTGCCGACGTGGCTGGCGCGGCAGCTGTCGCCGCCTGCGGCGGGGGCGGCCACGGCTTGAGAGGCCACTGAGAGCAACCTGAGAGGTTGCTGTGCCAGGGTGGCGCGCCCGACCCCCTGGAGGAACGCCCGATGAGCCTCGTCAACGGCTTGCCCGCACATGTCCTGCTGGTCCATTTCGTCGTGGTACTGGTACCGCTGACGGCCCTGGCCCTGGTCGTGTGCGCCGTGTGGCCGCCCGCAGCCCGCCGACTGGGCCTGGTGCTGCCGGCGCTGGCCCTGGTCACCCTGGCGAGTGTGCCGCTGACCACGGGGGCCGGCGAGTGGCTGGAGAAGCACGTGGGCAGCAACGCCCTGGTACGGCGGCACGCGGAACTCGGCGACGGGCTGCTCCCCTGGGCGTTGGGCCTGTTCGTCCTGGCGGCGGCGGTGTGGTGGACGACCCGCCGGTCGTCGGCACAGCAGGACGGGGCCCGTTCCGGCTCCGTCATCCGGATCGCGGCCGCCGCACTGTCCGTCGCGGTGGCGGCGGGCGCCGTGGTCGACGTCTACCGCATCGGCGACTCCGGCGCGAAGGCGGCCTGGCAGGACGGCTACTCGAAGACGGCGACCGGATCGAGCGAGGGCGACGGCTGACCCAGGTCGGCGCCCTGACGGGCCGTGCGGGGGTTCCAGTCGGCGGGAACCCCCGCACGGCCCATGAGCGCCACAGCCCTCAGAGCGTCCCCCACGAGCCTGCGCCCCCGCCAGGCAGAGCGTGGAGCTGTCCGTCCTTCCCCATGCGACGGACCGCGTCGACCGGGGCTGCGCCTCTCCAGCCCGTCCGGCGTTCGAGGACGAGGCCGTTCAGACCGAAGGACGACAGCGGCACCCAGGCACCCCGGCCAAACACTCCCCCACCAGCCCGCGCACCACGTCCAGATCCCCCCGATCAACGACAACCGGCCTCGCTCGACACCGCGACACGACACAACAGCAGTCCGACCGGTGCGACTCCGCACGAACCACACACCCCACGGCACTCAGATCCCCGCCACGTGCTCTCATGCCAGCGTGCGCACCACGTCCAGATCCCCCCGATCAACGACAACCGGCCTCGCTCGACACCGCGACACGACACACCAGCAGTCCGACCGGTGCGACTCCGCACGAACCACACACCCCACGGCACTCAGATCCCCGCCACGTGCTCTCATGCCAGCGTGCGCACCACGTCCAGATCCCCCCGATCAACGACAACCGGCCTCGCTCGACACCGCGACACGACACGCCACCAGTCCGACCGGTGGGACTCCGCACGAACCACACACCCCGCCAAACACTCCCCCATCAGCCCGCGCACCACATCCAGATCCCCCGGTCAGGGACGAGCGGCCTCCGTCGGCCCCGCGGCAGGACACGCCAGCGGTTCGATCGGTGGGGACTCCGCGCGGATCGCGCGTCCCGCAGGGCTCAGGACGCCCCCGCGAAGTGTTCGCCCACCAGTGCTCGCACCACGTCGAGGTCCCGGGCGATCAGCGCGTCCAGCAGGGTGGTGTGTTCGGTCGCGTCCGCCAGGAGTGCGGCGTGGCCGCGGGAGGACGGGCTGCCGACCAGGGGCCACTGGGCGCGGCGGTGCAGGTCGTCGGCGATCTGGACGAGTTGTTCGTTGCCGGACAGGGCGAACAGGGCGCGGTGGAAGGCGCGGTCGGACTCGGCGTAGGTCGCGCGGCAGCCGGAGGACGCGGCGCGGAGGGTCGCCTCGGCGAGGGGGCGCAGTGCGGTCCAGCGCTCGGCGGGCACCGTGCGGGCCAGGCGGAGCATCACGGGGATCTCGATCAGTGCGCGGACCTCGGCCAGCTCGGCCAGTTCGCGGGCCCCCCGCTCGACCACCCGGAAGCCACGGTTGGGCACGACCTCGACCGCGCCCTCCAGGGCGAGCTGCTGCATCGCCTCGCGCACCGGCGTCGCGGAGACCCCGAACCGCTCCCCCAGTGCGGGCGCCGAGTAGACCTCGCCCGGCGTCAGCTCGCCCGCGACCAGCGCGGTGCGCAGCGCGTCGAGGATCTGCCCGCGCACGGAGGCCCGCTGGACCAGGCGCGGCCGCGGAATCGGCGCTTCACTGTGCGTGTGCTCGCCCCGCGTGGCCCCCGCCTCGACGCCCCGCTCCCGGTCCACGTCCTGAGCCCTGGGCTGCGGCGGCACCCGGCGCACCACCCCCGTGTCGGCGGAGCCGTGGGTGCTCTGCTGCACGGGTCCTCCTCCGGACGTGTCGGTACTTGGGGTCATTACGGCGGGTTGTTACTCGCCCGTCAAGCACCTTAGGCGCAGTTGTCATCAGTTCAAATCCCATTCGATTCAGATAAGGATAGCCTTACCTTGTTAGTCGTCATGTGTCCGTCATGGATCGATGACCCTTGCACGCCTGCGCCGCACCCGGCACTCAGCGCCGCCTACGCCCGCCTGAACAGGACCTTCCCCGGGCCGGCCGTCAGGGAGGTGGGCGCCGACGAGCGGGTCCCGACGGGTGATGGACGGGTCTCCGCCGCCTCGCCCGCGCAGGGCGGCGTCGATCTCGACACATTTCTGGCACCGGACGACACACAGATGCCGCGCGACTACGGAGTGCACGGCCGGACGTCGTCGCGAGCTTCGGGCTGCCCCGGTACGCATGGCCCGCCTGTCCGCTGATCACCGCGCCGGGTTCCTGCTGCGCCGGGCGCCCGGTCCCGCCTGGCCCTGTGGCGCACGGCTACCGACGAGGCCGTGGAGGGACTCCGGTACGTCACCCACCCGGGACCGGGTCAGCTGCCGCACGTTCTGCACCGTGCACCCCGAGGGCGCCTGTGCCACCTACCCGCCCACCCGTGACGCCGACCGGGTCGGCAAGCTGTCGGCCATCGCCGTCAGTTGAGGCACCCTCAGGCACAGCGGCCGCCGGCCGTCCCGTAAGATCAGCGCGAACAAGGCGCCCGCCCGGTTACAGGCAATTCACAACTTCCTCACTTGCCGCAGGAACTTTCCGTGGAACCATCCGTACGGGTAGTCTTATTCGAACTCAACTCCCGCCCCTCAAGCGGCAGTTCGAGCAGAACGCCGCCCTGGGCATCCCCTTGCACTTCCTTGGCGGCCTCTTGCCCCGAAACCCCCTGAGGGCCGGTGGGATTGGGCCACTATGGCGGGCGATACGCCCTATCCCAATGCAAGGGACCCCAGATGAGACTGACCGACATATCGCTGGACTGGCTGCTTCCGGGCGCCGTACTGCTCCTGGGCATGCTGGCGGCGGTGGCGGTGCTCGCGCGCAGCAAGCGCTCCGGGGAGCACGCGAAGACGGACGATTCGTGGGAGCGCAGCGAGGAGCGCCGCCGGCGCAAGGAGGCCATATATGGCACCGCCTCCTATGTCCTGCTGTTCTGCTGTGCGGCGGTCGCCGCCGCCCTCTCCTTCCACGGCCTGGTCGGCTTCGGCCAGCAGAACCTCGGCCTGACCAACGGCTGGGAATACCTGGTGCCGTTCGGCCTGGACGGCGCGGCCATGTTCTGTTCCGTGCTCGCGGTGCGCGAGGCCAGCCACGGTGACGCGGCCCTCGGCTCCCGGATACTCGTGTGGACGTTCGCGGGCGCCGCGGCCTGGTTCAACTGGGTGCACGCGCCCCGGGGTATCGGTCACGACGGTGCGCCCCAGTTCTTCTCCGGCATGTCCCTGTCCGCGGCCGTCCTCTTCGACCGCGCCCTGAAGCAGACCCGCCGGGCCGCACTGCGCGAGCAGGGCCTGGTGCCGCGCCCGCTGCCGCAGATCCGTATCGTCCGCTGGCTGCGAGCCCCCCGCGAGACCTACAAGGCCTGGTCGCTGATGCTCCTGGAGGGCGTGCGCAGCCTGGACGAGGCGGTCGACGAAGTACGCGAGGACAAGCGCCAGAAGGAGGAGAACCGGCTGCGCCGCCGCGAGGCGGACCGCCTGGAGCGCGCCCAGCTCAAGGCCATCAGCCGGGGCCACCGCGGGTTCATCGGCCGCGGCGGCGGACGTCAGGTGGAGCCCCAGGCCCTGGAGCGAGCCTCCGCGTCGGTCTCCGCGGAGCCTGCCATATCCAGCGCGGAACCGCTGCCCGTACGCTCACGCCCGTCCCTGCAGCCCGTCCGCAAGGCCGGCGCTGAACCGGTGACCGTCGACCTCACCGCGGAGGACGACACCATGGCCCTGCCACGGCTCGACTCCCTGGAGCGCAAGCTCAAGGACCTCGAGCAGCAGTTCGGCTAGAACGGCCTGCACGGGAAGGGGGCGTGACCTTCGGGTCACGCCCCCTTCCCGTGTCATGCCGCTCCGGCGTCGAGTTCGAACCACACCACCTTTCCCACCCCGTGCGCCCGTACGCCCCACGCGTCCGCGAGGGACTGCACCAGGACCAGGCCTCTGCCGTGCGTACCGTCGTCGGCGTTCGGTACGCGCAGCCTGGGCCTGCGGCCCACGAAGTCCCTCACCTCCACCCGCAGACCACGGGGTCCGAGGGTGGCGGTCAGCACCGCGTCGTGGTCGGTGTGGATGAGTGCGTTGGTGACGAGTTCGCTGGTGAGCAGCTCCGCTATGTCCGAGCGGCCGGGCCTGCCCCACTGCCGTAGCAGCTCGCGCAGTGCCCGGCGTGCCTCGGGCACCGCCTTCAGGTCCGCGCGGCCCAGTCTCTGCCGCAGCTTCCGTATCTGGGACGGCTGCGCCTGGTCCGCGTCGCCGTCGGTCTTTTCCTCCGTCTTCGCCGAGAAGGCCCCGATCGCCATGGGACCGCCCCCTCGTGCCTGCCTCTTCATGACCCCCGCCCGCGTGCCGATGTCGGTCCCCTCCTTGTCGAACACGTTCACGGGATCCATGCCCCACTGGGCACGCGCCAGTCATGTCCATCCTCGGGTGGCCAGGTGTTCGGCCACGGATGCTGCGGTTCCGGCCGGACGGAGGGACCCTTTGGAGCGAGGCACCACAGCCGTCCGAGCGCCGAGGGAGCCGCCGTGCACGACGACCGAACGCTGGTGGAGGCGCGCCTGGAGCGCGCCATGGGACAGTTCGTGCGGCCCGCGCAGTACGCGGAGCGCGTGCCGCTGGTGCTGTCCGTGTGGCATGTGCCCGGCGAACCGGTGCCGGTGGACCAGGCGCTGCAGGCCGACTACGAGGCCTTCACCACCGGAACGGCCTGGGGAAAGCCCTGGTCGACGAGTTGGTTCCGGTTGACGGGCCGGGTCCCGAAGGAGTGGGCCGGGCGCCGCGTGGAGGCGGTCATCGACCCCGGGTTCACCGGTGACGGGCCCGGTTTCCAGGCCGAGGGACTGCTCTACGACGCCGCGGGCGTGCCCCTCAAGGGCATTCACCCGCGCAACCGTCACCTCGCCGTCGGCTCCCCGGCGAGCGGAGGCGAACCGGTGCACCTGCTTCTGGAGGCGGCCGCCAATCCGGCCGTACTGCACGGCTTTGCACCTACGCACCTGGGGGACGTCCTGACCGCCGGGGATCGGCTCATCTACCGGTTCCGCTCTGCCGACCTCGCCGTACTCGACGAAGCCGTGTGGCAGTTGGTGCTGGACGTCGAGGTGCTTTCGGAACTGATGCACGAGCTGCCGATGGACCGGCCCCGGCGGCACGAGATCCTGCGTGCCCTGGAGGACATGCTCGACGCCCTCGATCTGCACGACGTCTCCGGTACGGCGGCCGCCGCCCGGGCCGCGCTCACCGAGGTACTGTCCCGACCGGCCTCGGCGAGCGCGCACCGGATCTCCGCGACCGGGCACGCCCACATCGACTCGGCCTGGCTGTGGCCGCTGCGCGAGACGGTCCGCAAGGCCTCGCGCACCTTCGCCAACGTCACCGCACTCGCCGCCGACTACCCCGAGCTGGTGTTCTCCTGCTCGCAGGCCCAGCAGTACGCCTGGGTGAAGGAGCACCAGCCGCACATCTGGGAGCGGATCAAGAAGGCGGTGGCGGACGGCAACTGGGCGCCCGTCGGGTCGATGTGGGTGGAGTCGGACGCCAACATGCCCGGCGGTGAGGCGCTGGCACGGCAGATCGTGCACGGAAAGCGGTTCTTCGCCGAAGAACTGGTCGTGGACACGGAGGAGATCTGGCTGCCGGACTCCTTCGGCTACACCGCGGCCTTCCCGCAGCTCGCAAAACTGGCCGGAATCCGATGGTTCCTCACCCAGAAACTCAGCTGGAACCAGTCGAACAAGATGCCCCATCACACCTTCTGGTGGGAGGGCATCGACGGCACCCGCGTCTTCACGCACTTCCCGCCAGTCGACACCTACAACTCGCAGTTTCACGGCCGCGAACTGGCCCGCGCGGAACGCAACTTCGCCGAGAAGGGGCGCGCCACCCGCTCGCTGGTGCCGTTCGGCTGGGGCGACGGGGGCGGCGGCCCGACCCGCGAAATGCTGGAGAAGGCCCGCCGGCTGCGCTCCCTGGAGGGCTCACCGCGGGTCGAGGTCGAGAAGCCGTCCGCGTTCTTCGCGGCCGCCGAGCAGGAGTACGGGCCCGCGGCCCCGGTGTGGTCGGGCGAGCTGTACCTGGAGCTGCACCGGGCCACCTACACCACCCAGGCGAAGACCAAACAGGGCAACCGTCGCTCGGAACACGCCCTGCGGGAGGCCGAGTTGTGGTGCACCACGGCGGCCGTACGCGATCCGTCGTACGCCTACCCGTACGACGCCCTGGACCGGCTGTGGAAGACGGTGCTGCTGCACCAGTTCCACGACATCCTGCCCGGGTCCTCGATCGCCTGGGTGCACCGGGAGGCACGGGACACGTATGCGCGGGTGCTGGCGGAAGTGGAGGAGCTCACGGCGGCGGCCGTGGCGGCGCTGGGGACGGGCGGGCCGGTGGTCCTCAACGCCTCGCCGTACGAGCGGACCGAGATCGCCGGGGGCGTGCTGGTGACCGTGCCCGGGCTGGGCAGTGCGCCGGTCGTCGGCGCGGCGGGCGAGGTCGTCCGGGCCGAGGAGGATGAGGGCACGTACGTACTGGAGAACTCCCGGCTCCGGGTCACCGTGGACGCGCAGGGCCTGCTCTCCTCGGTCCGCGATCTCGCCGCCGGCCGTGAGGTGCTGTGCGGCCCCGGCAACCTCCTCCAGTTGCACCCCGACCATCCCAACGCCTGGGACGCCTGGGACATCGACCGGCACTACCGGCGTCGGCACACGGACCTTGCCGGCGTCGAGTCGGTGGAGCTGGTGGAGGACGGGCCGCTGACGGCGGCAGTACGGGTGACGCGGACCTTCGGGAAGTCGCGGATCACCCAGGAGATCCGCCTGGCGGCCGGCGCGCGGCGCCTCGACGTCGTCACGGATGTCGACTGGCAGGAGTCCGAGAAGGTGCTGAAGGCCGCCTTCCCGCTCGACGTGCACGCCGAACGCTCCACCGCGGAGATCCAGTTCGGGCACATCCACCGCCCCACGCACACCAACACGTCCTGGGACGCGGCCCGCTTCGAGATCTGCGCGCACCGCTGGCTCCGGGTCGCGGAGGAGGGCTACGGCGTGGCGGTCCTCAACGACTCGACGTACGGACACGATGTGACCCGTATCCCGCACGAGGGCGGCCTCGGCACGACCGTACGCCTGACGCTGCTGCGTGCCCCGCACAGCCCCGACCCGGAAACCGACCTGGGCAGGCACCGCTTCACCTACGCCCTGCTGCCGGGCGCGGACGTCGGGCACGCGGTCGCCGAGGGGCTCGCACTGAACCTGCCGCTGCGGGTGGCGCAGGCGCCGGTCGTGGAGCCGCCGGTCCGCGTCGACCACCCGGCCGTGACCGTCGAGTCGGTGAAGCTCGCGGAGGACCGCAGCGGGGATGTGGTGGTACGGCTGTACGAGTCCCGGGGCGGACGGGCGCGGGCCACGCTGACACCCGGGTTCCCGGTGGGCCGGGCCGAGGTGACGGACCTGCTGGAACGGCCGCAGCACGAAAGCGACTTGAGCTTCGAGCTGCGGCCGTTCCAGATCCTCACGGTGCGGCTGCGACCGGAGTGACTACTTGGCCGTTGCGCCCTTCTCGCCGATGTGGAAGATCTTGCGGCTGTCGCGGGCCATGTCCACCACCAGCTTGGTGGTGTAGTTCCTGCTCCACGTCAGGGTGACGACGGCCTCCGTGCGGTTCGCGGTGCTGCCGTTGTCGGTGACCTTCCAGGCGAGCGGGACGTTCTGGGCGCGCAGGACGCCGTCGGCGTGCTCCCGGTCCTCCCAGGCCGCCAGTTCCTTCTGGAAGGCAGGGGTCAGGTAGTGGGCGCGCAGTGCGTCCCCGAGGTGGCCGCTGTCCTCGTCGGTCACCGCGTCGATGTAGGCGCCGTAGAAGTCGGCGATCCGGCTGATGTTGTCGGACGGCTTGCCGCTGACGCTGTGCGCGGCGCCGGCGGAGGCCTGGGCGGTGGCGCCGAGGCCGAGGGCCACGGCGAGAAGGCCGGCGGTGAGGACGGTGCGGGTCTTGCTGCTCATGTTCGGTTCCCCGTTTCGAGTGACTGAGTGTTCGAGCGGTCGAGCCGTGCTGTGGGCCGCCCTCCCGACCCCCGAGACGGGAGGGCGGCCCTGGCTCGCTCGGGCATGGGTGACCCATGAATGAGTGCATGGGTGTCGGTTGTCGCCGACGCCGGATGGTCGGTCCGGCCCTGGTCGGTGCGACACCAAGAGCATCGGCGGTCACGGCGGGCCGGCGCAACGGCAGACGCCCCATCCGCGACGGTGGAACCATCCCAGCCCATCTGACGTGCAGGTATATGAGTGCCTGGGATACGGGATGCGGTGGACGACGGGGGAACAGTGGAGACTCGGGACGACGTCGAGGCGTTCGCGGCGCTGTTACGGCAGCTGAAGGACCGCACGGACCGGAGCTACGGCTCCCTGGCCCGCCGCCTCACCATGAACACCTCCACGCTCCACCGGTACTGCGCGGGCGAGGCCGTACCGCAGGACTTCGCTCCGGTGGAACGGCTCGCGGCCTTCTGCGAGGCGACACCCGAGGAGCGGCTCGAACTGCACCGGCTGTGGCTGCTCGCGGTGGCGGCACGGCAGCGGCCGCGGGCCGCGGGTGAGGAGGCCGGCGCAGAGCCGACGGAGGCGCCGGAGAGCCGGAGCCCTGGGGGGCGGTCGCGTGCGGAGGAGCCGGTGCGCCCGCCGGCGCCTGCCTGGTTCCGACGCCGACGCGCCCTCCTCGGGACCGCCGTGGGGACCGTACTGCTCGTCACGTTCGGCAGCCTCTCCGCCCTGTCGGCCGACCGCTCGCCGGGCGATTCGGCCAAGGCCCCGGGACAGTCCCGTACCTCCGGGCCCCCCGGGTCCCGCCGCCCCTCGGCCACGGCGACCGGCCCCTCCCCCACCGGCTCCCCGGCCTCACCGTCGGCAGGCGTCGTAGCGGCTTCCGCCGACCCCACCTCGAAGGAGGGGGCGACGGCCGGCGGGAAGAGCGGAGCGCCCGCGTCCACCGGGGTGCCCCTCGCCTGGAGCGCCGACTCGCAGATCTGGGACGGGGGTTGTGCACACGACTACGTCATCGACAAACAGCCGGACCAGGTGCCCCCGCCGCCGGTGCCCCAGGACGCCGCGGCCTGGGCGGCGACGCAGGGGGCGGTGCACGGGCGGCAGACGATGGTGCAGATCTCGGTGCAGGGGAAGTCGTCCACGGCCGTGGTCCTGGAGGCCCTCCGGGTCCGCGTCGTCAGCCGCGGCACCCCGCTCAAGGGCACCACGTACGACATGGCGCAGGGCTGCGGCGGCGGCCTCGGCCCGCGCTACTTCGACGTGAACCTCGACATCAACCGCCCCATCGCCCGCACGGTCTCGGGCGCCGACGACCGAGGAGACCCCGCCCCCGCCGTGCAGTTCCCCTACCGCGTCTCCGCCCAGGACCCGGAGGTGCTGCTGGTCACCGCGACGACCCAGACGTACGACTGCTCCTGGTACCTCGAACTCGACTGGTCCTCCCAGGGCCGCACCGGCACGGTCCGCATCGACGACCACGGCCGCCCCTTCCGCACCAGCAGCATCAAGGGCCTGCCCCGCTACTGGTACGGCACGAACGGCCACGGCGTACGGCAGTGGGTGCCGGTCGGCAGTTAGTCAAGGGAGCTCGTGCTGCACCAGGTCAGGAAGTACGCCGGGCCGTCACGCCTCCCAAACGGCGGCAGCCGTACGGTCGTCCGCGTACCCCTTGACCCTGACCTGGGTGTCGGCGAGGAACGCGGCGAGGCCCGGCGGGGTGGGCCCGGACCACCGGGTCGTCAGATACCGGCACAGATCGGGTTCGCCGCGCAACGGCTCCGCGAGGCCGCCGCTGCACATCAGGAGCGTGTCCCCCGGGCGGGCGACGGAGGCACGGAACCGGAAGGGCTCGCGGGGCGGCTCGGGGGCGGGTTCGTACGGGCTCGGCGGGGTCGGGATCCCCAGGTCCATGGTGAGCCGGTCGCCCTCGGGGGTCTCCGCGGGCAGCGAGCCGAAGCCGACGACGGGCTCGCCGGTGACCTCGCCGACCCGCGGCTCGATGTCCTGCCAGTCGCCGTCGCGCAGTCGGAACAGTCCGCCGGCGCCCACCCCGAAGAAGACGCGCGTACGGCACTGGGGGTCGGCGGGCAGGAGCAGACAGCGCAGGGCGGCCGCGTACTCCTCGGGCTCGATGCCCTGCTCGGCGGCGCTGGCGCGGAGTTTGCCGAGGCTGCGGTCGGTGAGGCGGTGCAGGCCCGACTTGAGGTCGCCGCGGCGGGCGGCCCTTATGTCCTCCGCGAGCCGGGCGTGACTGCGGCCGACGGCCCGGCCGATCCAGTGGCAGGCCTCGGCGGCCGCCCGGTGCGCTCCCGGTGTGGCGCGGGCGCCGGTGGCCATCGCCACCAGGACCAGGGCGTGCTCCCCGGTGCCGAAGCGTGCGGTGAGCAGGGAGTCGCGGCGCGGCTCGCCCCGGTAGCGGGCGGAGTCGCCGCGGACGGAGACGGCACGGAGGGTGCAGGCGCCGTAGCGCGCGCCGTCCAGCACGGTGTCCGCGACCAGGTCGTCGAGGTCGTCGGGGTCGGCGGGCGGGAGGGCGGTGGGTTCGGCGTCGTAGGTGGGCGGGCCCGAGCCGACGTAGTCGAGGGAGGCCGGGGGGAGGGTGGGGAGGTCGAAGTGGGTGGCGGTACGGGCGGGTGCGGGGGCCGGCTGCGGGAGGGGCTGCTCGGTGGCGGCGCGATGGCGGGCGGTGTGCGGGACTGTTCCGTCGGCGACCTGCGGCGCAGGGTTGTCCGCCGCATCCGGGCCCGCCGGGGTCACGGCAGCGGCGGGCGAGCCGTCCCGGACGGGGTTCGCGTCCGCCGCGCCACCCGGGCTGTTCGCCTCGGCGGGCATGCGCGACTCGGGCACCGTCGTGCCGGGTGTTTCCGTGGAGGTACGGCCGCCGGGCGGGGGCGGGAGGTCCCAGGGCGCCCTCCGTCGGCCGGACCCCTCGTCCACGCCGTCCGCCCCGGCCTCGGCGCCCATGGCCCCGGCCACCGAGGCGAACCGGTCGTCCAGGGTGTCGGGCGCGGCTGCGGGACCCGTGTCCTCGGTGGAGTCGTCGTACAGCTGCCCCCACCAGTCGTCCTCACCGGTGGGACTTCCCCCCTGCTGGCTCATGCCCCTAATTGTCCACCGCATGGGCGGTATGAAAACGGGGCATCAGGAAAAACCGGCACAGTACTCAGCGCGAGGCGGCCATCAGGGGTGAGCCGTCGAACGGCGGTGCGGAAAGAGTGGCCGGTGGGACCGGGGTCCGGACCGCTGACCTGCGTCTCCTCCGTCCCTCCGGCACTCTGGTGAGATGGGAGTGTGGGACCTCCTGCTGGTCGGACTGGTCCTCCTGCTCGGCCTGTGCGGAGTGCTGGTGCCCGGGGTGCCCGGATCGTGGCTCGTGTGGGCCGCGGTCCTGTGGTGGGCGCTGAAGTCCACGGAGCCGGTGTCCTGGTGGATCCTGGTGGGCGCGACCCTCGCGATGTTCCTCTCCCAGGTGGTCCGCTGGGCACTGCCCCCCAGACGGCTGCGCGAGAGCGGCGCCACGCCCCGGATGGGGGTCTACGCGGGGGCGGGCGCGCTCCTGGGCTTCGTCCTCATCCCCGTGCTCGGCACGATCCCCGGCTTCATCGGCGGTATCTACCTGTACGAACGCCTTCGCCTCGGCCGCCACGGCGAGGCGAAGGCGGCCTTGCGCACCGCGATGCGCTCGGGCGGCTCCAGCGTGCTGGCGGAGCTGTTCACCTGTCTGCTGATCACGGGGGCCTGGCTGGGCGCGGTGATCTGGGGCTGACGTAGGGCCACGGGACTAGGCCGAGGTTCCGATGCGCGGCGCGGGCCGGGCGTGCTTCGCTGCTCCCATGACCGAATTCAGCGAGGCGGAACGCGCGTATCTGAAGTCGCAGCGCCTGGGGCGGCTGGCCACCGTCGACCCGGACGGGCAGCCGCAGGCCAACCCGGTCGGCTTCTTCCCCCAGGACGACGGCACCATCCTGGTCGGCGGCCATGCCTTGGGCCGCACCAAGAAGTGGCGCAACCTCCGGCGGAACCCCAAGGTCGCCCTGGTCGTCGACGACATCGTGAGCCTGCGCCCGTGGAAGGTACGAGGCGTCGACATCCGGGGCGAGGCCGAACTCCTCACGGGACCGCACGAGTTGGGCCCGCACTTCAGCGAGGAGCTGATCCGCATCCACCCGCGCCGGATCCACAGCTGGGGCCTGGAGGACTAGAGGGCCGGCCCGGTCGCGGGAGGCTGCAGGACACCTTCCAGCGTCAGCAGCTGCACCTTGCGTGCAAGGCCGCCCGCGTACCCGGTCAGCGAACCGTCCGCTCCGATCACCCGGTGGCACGGCCGCACGATCAGCAGCGGATTGGCGCCGATCGCGCCGCCCACGGCCCGTACGGCAGCCCGTGAGGCACCGATCCGCGCGGCGATCTCGCCGTAGCTGGTGGTCGCCCCGTAGGGAACGCTGTCGAGAGCGGCCCACACCCGCTCCCTGAACTCGCTCCCGGCGGTGCTGAACTCCAGCCGGAACTCCTTCAGTTCACCGGCGAAGTAGGCCGCCAACTGCTCCTCGGCAGCACGGAAGGCGCCGGGCTCGAGCCGCCAACCGGCCTGTACCTCACGCCCCTTCTTCTGTCCGGGCACGGACACGGAGGTCAGAGCACCGTCCGGGTCGGCGGTGAGGAGGAGGGGCCCGACGGGACTGTCGAAGCGGCTCCAGAGAACACTCATCAGGATCGGTCCCACTTTCTCGCTACGCGCAGGTGTTGCAGGGCATACGAGCGCCAGGGGCGCCAGCTGTCGGGAACGCCGGGGCCGGGCGGGGCGACGTCGGGATCGCCGAGCGCCCGGGTGCGGATCACGGCGACCGTACCGGCGTCCATGCCGGGCACGGCGAGCAGCGCGGCCTCGGCCTCGTCGCGGTCGACCCCGGGATCCAGGTGTACGGCGCCGTCGGCGAGGGCGGCGGTGAGCGCACCCAGGGTGCCGTCCGGTTCGGCCTCCGCGAGGACGGCGGGCTCGGGAAACAGCCGGGTGAGGCTGCCGCACGGCGCGTCGAGCGCCTTCCCGTACTGCCGTACGAGCCGCTCGGCCTCCGCCCGCCCGACCAGCGCGCGCACCGCCAGCTCCTCGGGATCGGCGGCCCCCGGCGACCGCAGCCCCGGCCGGGCGGCGACCAGTGGTGCGAGCCGGTCGTCACCGCCGAGCCGCTCGTCCACGGCGTACGGATCGGCGTCGAGGTCGAAGAGCCGCCGCAGCCGCCCCACGGCGGTGGTCAGATCACGGGGATCGGTGAGATGCAGCCGGGCGTCCAGCCAGCCACCGGGATGGGCGCCGGACGCGGACCTGGCGGCCCCCGCCCGCTCGTCGACGGCTACGATGCCGGTCCCGTGCGGAAGCCGGAGGGTACGCCGATAGGTCCGCCGCCCACGCGCCCCACGCACCTCCTCGACCCCAGCCACGGCCTCACCCGCGAGCAGATCGAAGACGGCACCGGCCTGGTACGGCCCCCGGTGGGCGAGCCGCAGCGGAATCCCCGCGGTCGGGGTGGCCGCCCGCCGACCGGTCCTGGGAGCGGCCGCCCGCAGCTCGCTCGGCGTCGAGGCGTACACGTCCCGGATCGTGTCGTTGAACTGCCGGACACTGGCGAACCCGGACGCGAACGCGATCTCCGTGATCGGCAGCTCCGTCGTCTGCACCAGCACCCGCGCGGTGTGCGCCCGCTGGGCCCGGGCAAGAGCGACGGGCCCGGCCCCGAGCTCACCGGTCAGCTGCCGCTGCACCTGCCGCGCGCTGTACCCGAGCCGCTCGGCAAGCCCGGTGACCCCCTCCCGGTCCACGACCCCGTCCCCGATGAGCCGCATGGCCCGCCCCACCACATCGGCCCGCACATTCCACTCGGCCGACCCCGGCACGGCATCCGGCCGACACCGCCGGCAGGCCCGGAACCCCGAGCCCTGCGCGGCGGCGGCCGTCGCGAAGAACCGGACGTTGCGCCGCTTCGGCGTCACGGCGGGGCAGCTGGGCCGACAGTAGATCCCGGTCGTCGCGACGGCGAAGAAGAACTCCCCGTCGAACCGCGCATCCCGGCTCCGCACGGCCTCGTACCTGCTGTCTTCGTCCATCACGCCGTCCAGTCTCGTCCGGACGGGGCGAGTGGGCTAGCGGAAATCGGACGCGAAGCTGAACTGCCCGTTGTGCACCCCGGCCGGCCCTCCCAGCCCACCCGGCGTGCACACACAAGGCCACCTCAGCCACCGCAGCCCGCCCGGCGTGCACACACGAGGCCACCTCAGCCATCTCAGCCCGGCGTGCACACCCAGGGCCACCTCAGCCATCTCAGCCCGGCGTGCACACACAAGGCCGCCTCAGCCATCCCAGCCCGCCCGGCGTGCACACACAAGGCCGCCTCAGCCATCCCAGCCCGCCCGGCGTGCACACACAAGGCCACCTCAGCCATCTCAGCCCGTCCGGCGTTTGAGGACGAGGCCCCTTAAGGGCCGAAGCGGGGGCCTGGGGGCGGCAGCCCCCAGACAGCGCCGCCGCCCCCGGCACCTTTACCGCCGCCCCCGCTTGAGCTCCATGGCCGCCCGCCCCGCGGCCCCCCTCCGCTTCCACTCCCGCCGAAGCTCCGCACGGACCCGCGCATCGGTCTTGGCCACGATCCACTGGTTCTCCCGCATCAGCTTGCGGTAACTCTCCAGCCGCCGGTGCGGCAACTCCCCGCTCTCGACAGCCTCCCGCACCGCACACCCCGGCTCCGCATCATGCGCGCAGTCGTGGAAGCGGCACCGCTCGGCCAGTTCCTCGATCTCGGAGAAGACCTGTCCGACCCCGCTCTCGGCGTCCCAGAGGCCGACGCCCCTGAGCCCCGGTGTGTCGATGAGGACACCCCCGCCGGGCAGGGCGAGCAGGTTGCGGGTGGTCGTCGTATGACGCCCCTTGCCGTCGACGTCCCGCGCGGCCTGCACCTCCATCACGTCCTCGCCCAGCAGCGCGTTGGCGAGGGTCGACTTGCCCGCACCGGACTGCCCGAGCAGCACGGAGGTACCGCCGGAGACGAGGCCGACGAGAACGTCGAGCCCGTCCCCCTCCACGGCACTGACCGTCAGCACCGTCACGCCCGGCGCCGACAACTCGACGTCCTGGACGAGATGCGCACGCGTCACCGCGTCCGGCACCAGATCGGCCTTGGTGAGCACGACCAGTGGCTGCGCGCCAGACTCCCAGGAGAGTGCCGACGTATGCAGCGGCGCCTCACCGCCCGAGCCGGACATGGCAAGCGCCAGGAACCGCTCGATCCGCCCAAGATCGAGGTCGACCGCGAGCGACACACAGATGACGACGTGATCGATGTTAGTGGCCAGCACCTGGCCCTCGGACCGCTTCGACGACGTCGACCGCACGAACGCGGTACGGCGCGGCAGCAGCGTCCGCACGTACCGCGGGTCGCTGCCTTCGGGGTCGACGGCGACCCAGTCCCCCGTGCACACGACCTTCATCGGGTCACGGGGAACGACGAACTCGGTGTCGGCACGGACCGTGCCGACGGGGGTGACAACGTCGCACTGGCCGCGGTCGACACGCACGACACGTCCGGGCAGGAGACCCTGCTCGGCATACGGAGCGAACTCCGCTTCCCATCCTTCGTCCCAGCCGTAGCTGGCCAGAGGGTGCGACGAAGCGGAAGAAGCAGAAAGAGAAGAGAGATTCAAGGGGAACCCTTCACAGGGCGGCCCCGGCCGCGCGCACTCACAGGCGCGAAAGAAGACAGGAAAGATCAGCCGGAGACCACGGAGGTGGAGTGGATGAACTTCTGGTTGCGGGCAGCACCCATCACAGAGACAGCCATCAGTCACACCTCCCGTTTCTCACTCAGCCGACAGCGACGGCCAACGGCCACCGCGTGAAGCGAACCTCATCCTAGAGTCGCCCACATTCCGGCGCCACCGAATTTTCCCGTCAGGCGCTCGTAGACGGCGTTGCCCGTCTGTTTCAAGGGCGGTTCAGCCAGCCGTAGGTAGACCGCGAGCACGTCGGCAGGATTTTCCGAACGGCCCCACCGCGAACGGTTAGGCCATCGTGAGGGTTGCCCCCAACACGGTTGCCGATAGTTTCGTACAGGGGTCCGGAGTGGGTCACCACAGTTCTCGCCTGGATCGGGGCAGCGACTTCCAGCGGATTCGCCATCACGGCGGCATCTCCCTGACAACGACGGGCGTCACCCAGGCCCGTCAACGAACCTGGGGTGAACGTCGCTGTGGGCGGCCACTGACCCGCCGGCGAGTCGGACGCGATCAGCTGTTCGCCGGGATCAGCTGCGCTTACAGATGCGATCCATCAGAGTGGCGGTGGCTCGCTGGATGCGGGGGTGGACGTGGCCGGGGCGGTCCAGGGAGGGAGACCAGGCGAAGGTGCCGGAGGCGAAGACCCAGGCGCCGGAGGGGGCGCGGTAGAGGGAGGTCTCCTGGTGGCGCAGGGCGCCCTCGCCGTCCGTGTACGGGGAGTGGGCCAGCAGGATGCGCTCCTCGTGCTCGGGCAGCGCGGTGCGCGGGAAGTACCGGTCGGCCTCGCCGGCGACCAGACCCTCGATCTCGTCGCCCTCGTGCGCTCCGGTCGCCTCCCACAGCCAGTGGCCGGCGTTGCGGACGATCAGCGGGTGCGGCTCGGGCACCCGGCCCGCGTACTGGATGCCGACCAGCTGCTGCTCGGGCCGGTCGATCTCGCGCCACAGCACCGGTTTGCCGGGGCCCTTGCGCTTGCGGCAGGTCAGCAGTCGGTCCGGGACGCCGGACGGGGACGGGCCCAGCTCCACCTGCCAGTACATGGTGTTGGCGGAGAGGAAGACCAGCGAGGTGCCCCGGTCCCGGGCGTCCTCGACGGCCCGGCGCATCGGCACCGACCAGTACTCGTCGTGGCCGGGGAAGACCAGGCCCCGGTAACGGGAGGTGTCGACACGGCCGGCGTGCAGGTCGCGGGCGTCGGCGTAGGCGAGGTCGTAGCCGTAGCGCTCGGCCCAGCGGATGAAGTCGTAGGCGTGGCCGACGTGCAGGGGCAGGCCCGCGCCCGCGTAGGGGCGGTCGAAGGAGACGGTGGTCGCCGCGTCGGCCTCGCCGAGCAGACGGCCGTTCTCGTCCCAGGCGTGGTAGAGGCTGGCGCCAGTGCGGCCGTCCTCCGGATACAGGTTGTACGCCTGCCAGGTGATGTCCGGGAGCAGGAGAAGGAGGTCCGCGGGACGGTTGTCGCGCACAGTGAAGGGGACGTGGGAGCGGTAGCCGTCGGCGGTGGTGAGGACGGCCACGTACGCGCCGACGTTCCAGTAGCTCGGGATCTGCAGGCGCCAGGACAGCCACCAGTGGTGGCAGGAGACCGTGCGGTCGGCAGTCAGCGGCGGGGGCTGGACGATGCCGGAGAGGCGGGGGCTGGTGGTGATCTTGGCGGCGCCGTCGCCGCCGTAGTGGCCGATCCGGTAGACGTCGACGCTGAACTCCTGGGGCGGGTCGACCGTGATGCAGAAGTCGATCGTCTCACCCGGCGCGACCGCACCGGGCGAGGCGAAGCCCTTGATCTGACGGTGCACGTCGTCGGCCGGGCGAGGACCGCGGACGCGGGCGTGGGGGACGGTCTCTCCGCTGCCCTGGGCTGGGTCGATATACCAGGGGACAACATGACCTGTGTCGTCGAAGTACTGCTCGTTACCCCTGAGCCAGGGCACAGGGCCCAGGCCGAAGGGATCGGTGACCGCATGCGCCAGTGCACCCGACTCCCACCGGCGCAACCTCACACTGGTCACGGCCGGTTCTTCGGCCGTGCCGAGGCTCGACAGGGGCGGCTTGCGCGTCACCCTTCTATCGGGCGGGCTGGGCTCTGGATGCCACGGGACGGCTAGGACCCTGTCGTTCTGATCATGCGGCTGGGACGACTGACTCGGTCGAGAGGAGTCTGTCGCGGTGTGTGGGAGCACCCCGAGGAGTTCGAGTGTCTGTCGGGACGCAGCCGCAAGTGACTGCAAGGAGGCGGAGAGCGCCACGTTTCCGTCGGTATCGGAAACAGCGGAGGAAAGGGCACCATCTGGTGCTGCCCGGTCAGCAATGTGCTCCTGCAAGGCATCGTGGACCCGCCATGCGTCGGACTGGCCCAGAACCTTGGTCAGCGCGACTCGGGCGTCTTCGCGGAAGTGGAGGCTTGGACCGACTTTGAGCAGCAGGCCGCCGCTGATCAGCTCGGCGACGTCGTCCGTCCCCGCCTCGGGCACCAGTTCTTGGCGGATGAGATTGATCAACGGAAGCGTCAGGTCACGGAACGGGGAGCATAGAACGGCCAGTTGAGCCGCAGCTGGTGAGGCGACGCGCTGGAACGAGTCGGCGAGGACCGCCCCGGAGAGGGGCTCGGCATCCTCGTGCGGACGGCCGCCTTGGGGGATCAGCAGAGCATCACAGCCCGGCGCGTCCCTCTGCATCAGGGTTCTGGCCCACTGCCCGAGCGCGTGCCGCGTAAGCCTGACGGCCGGAATCGGCACCCACTGATCGTGGGACCGCTTCCGCAGCAGGTGGGGCACCCGGTGACTCAGCTCCGTGTTCACAGCCCCAGGCACCGAAGCGCCCACGCGGATCGTGGGGAGATCAAGGCCGGAGCGGGACCAGAGCCGGGCGGGGAGGGGAGTGAGAAGGGCGGTCGGACTGGACAACGCCCAGGCGCGGAGTATGCGCCACACATCTGGCCGGCGCCAACCGCTGTCGCTCCCGTCGGTGACCACGATCACGAGAGTGCGGCGGTTGGGCGCCTTGAGCTGATCGGGCCCTACGGCGTCGCCCTGCTGATTGCGCAGCACGGAGCGGTCTCCCGAGGGCGTCATACGACACTGCTGGATGCGGCGGAAAGCTCCAAGTTGCCTCAGAAGACGCGCCAGTTCGGCGACGGCATGATCCCACAAGGCCATGCCAGGTGAGTCGTCGATGACGAGAAGGAGGTCGAACCACCTCTCCGGCGCGGGCCGGAACTCCGGGATGAGTCTGCGCGTGAGGGTGAACGACCGGACGGTGGCCTCGAGGTCGAGTTCCGATTGCCGCCCTTGGGGCCAGCGCCGCTTGAGGGGGCGAAGGGCGTTACCGAGGGCCAGCGTGTTGGGGAGAGCGTCTGCCTGCCGGACGAGTACCTGTCTATTGGACACCGTCCGACGAACGCCCGAAGCCGACGCGTCGCCGGACGCCGTCCTGGTCGAGCCCTGGGCGTCGGTCTGCGCAGGCTCTGGCCGCTGCGGATCAGCGGCGGCGCGCGGTGGCGAGTCGGTGTGACGCGCCACCTTGCGGAGGCCAACCACATGGTCGGTGGTGGCGTCCAGCGGCGTCGCCGTGGCCAGCCACAACGCCTCAGCGATGGCCGTGGCGTCGAGGCCCAGATCGAGCCGTAGGACGGACTGCACAAGCCCGTCGAGATTGTCAGCCACCATTGAGATCCTGCAGCAGCAGACGGAGTACGCGCTCGCGGGGTGCACCGCGCGGCGCGTCATCACCGGCGACGACGAACAGGGCATTGAGCAGTTGGTCGACGGCCAGGCTGTCGCCCGCTTGGATCCTGGTGACGAAGTCCCGCACGAGGTCGGCCAGCGGAGCGGAATCGGTCACGTCGAGGCCGAGATGGGCCAGAACCACTTTGCGGATGGCCTCGTTGTCAGGCTTGGGCATGACGAAGCGGATGCACCGGCGGAGGAATGCCGCGGGGAAATCGCGTTCCCCGTTACTCGTCATGACGATGAACGGAAACTCGGTGCACTGGACTCGTCCTCGAGTGATCCGGTGACGTTCCTCGCTGTCCCACATGCGGACGTCCACGTCCTTGCGGTTGTAGCGGGTCAGCTCTGGGATCTCGAATTCTCCGCGTTCGAGCACTTCGAGAAGGTCGCTGGGCAGATCCAGGTCACTTTTGTCGAGTTCGTCGATCAGTAGGCAGCGGGGCTTGGGCGACGGGATCATCGATGTCCCTAGTGGGCCCAGCTGGAGAAAGTGCGCGATGTCATCCGCCGGGCGGCTGGGCTGAGCCAGTTGTTGGTCATGGATGCGGCCGAGGACGTCGTAACGGTACAGCGCTTCGCTCAACGTGCTGCGGGAAGTGATGTGCCAGCGTAGGACGGGGCCGAGCCGGAGTTCCTCGGCGACCGACTCGATGACCGTCGACTTGCCCGATCCGGGCGTTCCGGTGATGAGCAGCGGCCGACGAAGACTCAGTGCCGCGTTCACCGCTTCCGGTAGCCCGTCGGGAGGCTGGAAGGGAATACCGAGGGAGCGCCGGGGGAACTCACGCCACGGTGGCGGTGCGCCCAACGACACATCACGCGTGACACCGTCACCACGGTAGTAAGAACCCCACGTCATCGATTTCTCCTTGGTGAAGCATGTGAGTGGCGTTTGACGCCTGTACAGAAGGCCAGCCACTCGTCGTCGTCCCAAATCGCACGTACGTCAGCCATGGGGTCGCTGTGGTTTCCGGCCCACCGGGCGCGGTAGGCGGCAAGAAAGCCGGCCGGTAGGTCGTTCCAGCGCTTGACGACCTGCGCACAATGCTCGGCCGACCAATCGGTCGCGTCCGGCCACAGTAGGATGGGCGCGTACGACAGAAGTAGGTCGAGGAGCTCCGGGTCGCCACGGGGGCAGTCCAACAGACCGATTGGTTTCACGAGACGGCCGTTCTGGAGTTCGTCCCGCAGTCTTTCGTAAGGTCTCACCTCGTGATCGGCCAGCCAAGTTATGGGGCTGCTGCCGCTGTCATGCGCTGCGATGACGGAGAGTCTCGCTTGTGCGTGCTTGTTGATCCACCGCATTCCGGCCGGTGGATCGAGGCGAATGCTCCATCGGGTCCGTACGTCGTATTGCACTCCGAGGCGTGTGCCGTTGATGGCTGCCTCAGGAGCCCACTGCAGCATGATCCTGCTGGGAACGGCCACTTCAATGCGCTGCAGACGCAGGTCGAGTTCCTCGGCCATGGCTTCTGCCCATTCGACCGCCTCGATGAGCTTTGCCTCAGCACCGGCCTGGCTGGCCGCGCACTGAGTGAACACCGCATGATCGTGGATGGCCCCGTCCAGGAGGAGCCACGCGGTCAGGCTCTCCGGCCAGTCTCCTGCCGGCGAGTCGAGGCGGACCACCAGCCGCAGTCGACGTTCCCGACTGGTTTCCCGAGCTCGGAGGACCGCATCGTTGTAGGGAATCAGCGCATCGATGCCGAGGGCCCACGAGCGCAACTCGGTTGCTTCGAGGTCACATCCGGTGTCCTCGGCCAAAGCCACAACGAACCGTGCCAAGGCGGACCGGCAGGAGCCGTCTTCCACGGGATGGTTGAGGGCGATGCTCTCCACTGCGTCTCGCGCACCGTCCAGAGGCCGGCGTGACCGCGCTCCCACAGTCGCCATGGCGCGACGAAGCGCAGGCGTGTTGAGGCCGGCCGGCATGAAGGAGTGCAGAAACGTGACGGTCTGCCTGGCGAGGAGCAGGCTGTCCAACGATCTGGCTACGCGGACTTGCGCCGGCGTCGCGGGAAGGCCGCCGATCTCCCTCTGAAGGTTGTGCAGAGCGGCCGCTGTCCAAATCCGGGGGAACTCCCGGTCCGGGAAGAGACCGAGCAGTCCGGTGGCCAGCTCGTCCGTTCCCCGCTGACCGACTGCCGACGTGGCACAGCCGCCGGCTTGCCGGTTACGCGCCAGCCACAGCTCGGGGGGCGAGGAGTCACCGTCGTAGGAGGAGGCGATGACCCTACGCGTGGCCGCCTCGGCCCGTAACCCCTCCGTCAGCACTCCCACTCCGAGGCGCTCTCCCCCGGCCGGTACGCCGCCCCGCAGGAGCTTGGCGAGCCCCTTGGAGAAGTCCAGATCGTAGGCGCTCTGCTGGACGGCGGAAGCCATGAGCAGGTCGATCCTGGTCCGGCCGCTCCGTGCGCCGGTGGTGAGCTCCTCGATCGAGGGGTGTGCGGCTGCGGCGTTGCACGTGTCGATGATGGCGATGACGCCTCTCACGCCCAACTGGTTGGCCGCTTTTCCCAGCAGATCCTTGATGTTCACGGCGGAGACTGCCACACCCTCAGTCGACTGCCAGCCCATGAGATGCAACGTCGCGTGTTCGCCCGAGACCAGACCATGACCGAGGAAGGCCATGATCAGGGCAGCACCGTTTGCGGCCGCGTGCTCGATCGCGCTCCGAACCGCGGTCCAGATCTCGTCGGCATCAACACGACCCAGGAGCAGTGACCTGCCGTCCGGCAGGCCCGGGGCACAGTCGCCTATCTCGGGGTCGGCGAGTACGGCGACCAGGGAATTCGCGGCACTTTCCAGCTCCAGGAGGTCTTCCATCGCCTTGCACTGCGCGGCAACGACCAGCAAGTGCCTGCACTCTCCTGCTGTCATGAGGGTGTGGCAGTTGCTTGAAGAGCCTCGATCACCGGGCCGGCGACCGCTCCTTGACTCAGGTACTTGGTGGCCGTGTGCACCCACAAACCGTCCGAGTCGACACGGGAGCTGTGGACACGCACCCGGTCGGCGTTCGCGCCGACGTCCGACTCCAGGATCGGTCTGGCCACGATGACGTCGTCGCGATCCCAGAAGTTGAGCCAGGAAGCGACACCGGGTGGAGTGCTGCACGGCTTGGGCTCCAAGTGCGGCCACACCACCGCGCGCATCGCCAGCGGTGAACCTATGGTCACCAGCAGCGGCACAGAAACGGGGACCTCGTGCAGCGTCTCGTAGGCCACTACGCTGCCCAGGGAGTGCGCCACCACGACCGACGGGCCAGTGCCTATCGCCTGCGCCACCACACTTCTGATCATGACATCAAGGGCGTTGCGGCTTCGCGCCAGGTACCGAGCCACCTGGTTGAGGTCACGCACCAGGAACTTGCCGCCGGCCCATTGACCGCCTTTGCGCCAGGGCCCGGCATCCAGCATCGTCGTACTCGCGTTGATACAGGCCCGGACGACGTTGCCCGATCCCTGAGGCACCTTGCCTGCGGGACGGAGTTCGGCCAGGGCCTGGCGGAGGGCGGACTGTTCGTGGCGACCGATCGCCTGATCGAGGTGGGCTTCCAAGATTTCCGCCAAGAGTCCTGCAAGGATTTCGGCCTCGGCATCCACCGACTCCCGACTGGCCGTTCCCTGAGCTCCGGGCTTGCGGAGGAGATCGCCGTAGTACGCGAAGACGACATCCGCGAGGCTGCCCTCCATGAGCTTCACTGCGGCCTTGGCGTGTCCCGCAGCCTTCGCTCCCTGAGCCAGCGCTGCCGTCCATCGGTCACGGTCCAACTCGACCCGGCGCGGACCACCAATGCCATGGACGAAGACGAGCCGTAAGACCACCGGGCCTCCACGAACGGCAAAGGGGGAGAAATGCTGGCGATCAGTGACCTTAGCCCACCACACACCGCGATACCGCGTGAAACAGCAAATCCGGAGTGGACGGAAACTGCAACCACCCCGAGTACAGACCTCGTCCAGGTCTCTGCGGGCGCTCTCCGCCAGTAACTCCAGCCCACGCGCCAACTGCCGCTCCTCAGCGACCTGTTGTCGTATCAGCGCGAGCAGCTCGTCCCTGGAGCACGCGGCCAGCCACGCATCCCACTCCTGGGCACGAGTCCTGACCCGGCCACGTTGCCGCGTCACCACCTCCGCCTCGGCGAGCCCGGTCAGCCCCAGGGCGACCCGGTGCTTGCAGAAGGTACCCTCCACGCCGTACGGGCAGTCGTGCTCACGAAGAGAATGCCGGCAGCGGTGTGCGCTATCCCCAGGCGGAGGCTGCACCGATACGGCTCAGGTATCGGCGCTGCGGCCAAAGCGCACGCCGGGTAGCCAGTTCTCCGGCTGACCCGCAAGTTCGACAATGCAGGAACCGCGCGGACGCGGCTTAGACCTCATTTCACTTGGTCAGTCGGCGGTGACATATGAGGGTCGCGGCGATGGCTGTGAAGGCAAGGAAGTGTTCCGGCTTGCGCTCGTATAGCGGCGGTGCAGGCGGCGGCAGCCGGACAGCCAGGACATGGTCCGCTCCACCACCCAGCGGTGCCGGCCCAGCCGCTGGGACGACTCGATGCCCTTGCGGGCAAGGCGGTGCCTGATGCCGCGGGAAGCGAGCCATCGCCGCAGGTGGCGGTAGTCGTATCCCTTGTCGCCGTGCAGCTTGGCGGGCCGGCGGCGCCGTGGGCCGCGACGTGTGCGAATGGGTGGGATGCCGCGGACCAGCGGGATGAGGGCCTGGCTGTCGTGGAGGTTGGCGGCGGAGATGCCGATCGACAGGGGCAGGCCCTGGCGGTCTACGATGAGGTGGATTTTCGATCCGCTCTTGCCGCGGTCGGTCGGATTCGGTCCCGTCAGCTGCCCCCTTTGACTGCACGGACGCTGACGGAGTCGATCGCGCACCGCGACCAGTCCAGGTCTCCGCGGGCACCGAGCTCGTCGAGGACCAGGCGGTGAAGCTTGGCCCACACCCTGGCCTCGGTCCACTCGGTGAACCGGCGGAAGGCCGTCACTCCCGACAGCCCGAAGCCTGGGGGCAGTTGGTTCCAGGTGCAGCCTGAGGTGGCCACGAAGATGATGGCAGCCAGCACCTCGCGGTCCCCGCGCCGCCGGTGCCCTCCACCCTGAGGGCGGACCGGCGCCGGCGGCACCACCTGCTGGAACAACGTCCACAGCTCTTCCGGCGCCATCCGCTCGACAAGCGCAGCAGTCATCACCCCCGACTGCCGCAAGATCACGCCAACTGAAATGGCGTCTTACAGGCCCCGTGATCGTCACTACCGCCGTCAGAGGACTCAGAAGCCCCGTCGGGAAAACTCCCGACGGGGCTTCTGGACGTCTTGCTTTTCGATCAGGAAAGGCGGCATCCGCTGTTTCCCTATTAGAGGCGAAGCATTACTTTCCTCTACCCAAAGCAAGATCCCGTGATGACTGGTCGATCAGGAAAGCGCTGAACGACTCCCATCGGGCCTGCAGTTCAGTGCGACCCTCCTGGTACATCGCGACGGGTGGATCGTCACCGCGTTCAGACTCCAGCCAGTAAACTTGATAGCCCTGATGCATCGCAAACACGATTGAGTTTGCTGCCATCAAGTGAGAAGCGCCACTCTCGGCAAGGAGTTCCAGCGCGTCGGACTTAATTCCCATCAACCCTGGGTAGAAGGCGTCTGTTCCGATGAGGAACTGTCCGGCGCAACGACCCATCCGGCGAAGAAACTCCTCGTAATAAAAAGGCAAGGAGTCCACCTGCTGATCGTCGCGGATCTGCTCGATCTCACCAAGGCCCAGGCCAGCAACCTCGGGTCCTGTCCCAATGGTCTCGATCGACCTGATCAGATCGTCGAAGAACTCGACCGCTCGGCCGCGCCCTTCATTATCCAGTAGTGACATTGATCGAAACTCCCGGGAATCGCTCTTGGAACTGCTGAATTACCGATTTGCAGCTAGGGCACACTGGCCGGTCAGAGAACATATTGATAGTTCCCTTCGCGCCCGGAGAAAGCTTGGCTGCCAAATTCTCCAAGACCTGCCATTCTGAATCCGAATCTCTTTCCCCGGGGTTGAAAATCGGGTTGCGCGGAATTCCGACCGCGCCGGGGTTCGGATGATCCCCGCTCACTCCGATCAGCTGGCCGTTCTGGCCGTCGATTTCATACTGGGCGACAGCAATGTTCCTCCGCTTACCGACACCGTTTGTAACATCAGCACGATAGGCCGCAGCCACTTCCGCGGGCGTCCCGCAAAGACCGCCGTTGCTGTTATGTACCAGTACTGGAGTTCTCCCGGCGACTACATAGTACGTGTGGAGGTCGTCGACGGTGAGGTTGTAGGTGCGGGTGTGCTGGTCGTAGGCGCGGTTGGCTTGGACACGGACGGTGGCGTTGTTGGTGCTGAGGAGTGTGGTGCCGGGGGTGAGGTCGCGGGCTTTGACCCACTGATGTGCTGAGGGGCTCCAGAAGGGGTGTTCGTAGGTGGCGGTGAGTTTCCGGGGGCCGTCGGGGGTGGTAATGGTGAGTTCGTCGAAGTGCCTGTCGCCGTCGGTGGTGATGAGGCGGCTGACGTTGCGGGGTGCGGTGCGGCCGGTGAGCGGGTCGGTGGCCAGGACGGTGTCACCGGGGCGGATGGTCTCGATGTTCCTCGTACGGGCGTTGGCCATGAGCACTTTGGTGCCGGCCGGGAAGCACTGGGTGCAGCCCTTTGTGTAGCGGGAGGCCCTCAGGTCGTCCAGTGCTTCCATTCCTCGTTCGAGGTACTTGAACTTCGAGCTGAGGAGAAGGTCTTCGCCGAGTTGGAGGCAGGCGTCGATGTTGCCGCCGCCCTTGCAGGCGTCAAGTTGCCCGAGGCCCAGGAGGTCCTTCTCCGCGTTCCACAGCTGCCTGCCCGCGGCATCGGCGGCGGGGCCCATGGAGGAGAGCTCGCAGAGGACCTCGTTGTGCTGGCACCAGCGGGCCGGGTGTTCGCGGGCCTCACAGCCGAGCATGCCGCAGCGGTAGCGGGCTTCGGCCTGGCTTCCGGTGTCCTTCTCGGCGGCCTTGCGTTCGGCTTCCTTCTTCTCCACGGCCGCCTGGAAGGCGTCCTTGAAGGCCTGGTCGGCGGCCTTGGAGTCCTTGCCGGCCGCGGTGGCGGAGGCGCGGGCCTGGTCGCCTGCGGTGTAGGCGGCGGTGGCGGATGCCTGGGCCCACTGGGCGGAGCCGGCGGCGTCGACGGCGGAGGTGGCCGCGTCGCTCGCGGACTTGTCGGCGGAGGCGGCGGCCTTGGCCGCGGTGTGGGCGGAGGCGGCTGCCTGGTCGGCGGAGGCCTGGGCGTCCTTGGCGGACTGGGTGGCCTGGTCGGCGTAGTTCTTGGCCTGCTTGCCGGATGCGGCGGCCTTCTTGGCCCAGTCGGCGGCCTGCGTGGCGGCCTTGGCGGCGTCGGCGGCGGCCTTGTGGGCGTCGGCGGCGTTCTGCTGGGCGGTGGCCGCGACGCCGGCGGCGTCCGCGATCAGCTGGGCGATCTGCGCGGTGTGGGTGGCGCCGAGGAAGTCCTGGCGCTGGGCCTTGTACTGGCCGACCTGGATGAACTGGTCCAGCAGGTCGTCGGGGCCCTCCTGGGCGATCCGGGCTGCGGACTTGACGTCGGGGCCGCCGCTGTCGATCAGCTGGGCCGCGCGGACCCGCTCGTCCTGGGTACGGGCCTGGTATTGCCCGGTGGTGATGAACTGCCGGAATTTCTGCGGGTCGTCGGAGTCCAGCGCGGCCCGGCCGGTCTCTTGCACCACCGGTCCGCCGGCGTCGATGATCTGGGCGATGGCGACGCGGAAGTCCTGCGCCCCGGCCTCGTACTGCCCGGTGGCCAGGAACGCGGAGACCTGGTCGTCGCTGCCCTTGAGGGCTTCCGCGGCGGCGGTGCGCACCGAGGCCAGGGAGCTCTCCTGAGCCAGGGTCTGCACCTGGTAGCGGTCGTCCTGGTGGGCGGCCTGTGTGCGGCGGGTGGTGAGGTAGTCGACGACGTCCTGGTCGCTGCCGGTGAGGGCTTCCTCGGCTGCGCCCCTGCTCCACGGTCCGCCGGTCTGCATCGTCGCCAGCGCCACCTTGCGGCCGGCCGGGGCGAGGGCCTTGGAGTCGGCTCCGGGCTGTGTGGCCTGCGCCGCCAGGGTTTTGGCCTGGTCGTCGGTGTCCTTGACCTGCTGGGCGGCTGCCGCGTCGGCGGCGGTCTGCTGGTCCTGCTGGGCCTTGAGGTCCTTGGCCTGGGCGATGCCGGCGTTGGTGCGTTCGGTCAGCTCCTCCGTCTCGATCTTGACGGCGGTCTGGTGGGTCTTCTTGGCCTTGTCGACGGCCGCGGTGGCCGCGTCGGCCGCGGCCTGGGCGGCCTTGGCGTGGGCCGCGGACTGGGCTGCGGCGGTGGCCGCCTGCCCGGCGCGGGCTGCCGCGTCGTCGGCGTCCTTGGCGGCGTTCTCCGCATGCGTGGCCGCTGCGTTGGCCGCGTCCCGGGCGTCGTTCGCGGCACCGGCCGATTCTGCGGCCAGTGATGCGGCCGCGTTGGCGGCGCGGTTGGCTTCCTGCGCGTGGCGGTGGGCGGCCGCCGCTTCGGCACCGGCCTCGCTGGAGTGGACGCCGGCCTGGGTGGCGTAGTCGTTGGCCTGGTCTGCGGCGTCGGCGGCGGCGTCGGCGTTGGTGCCGGCGTCGGCGGCGGCCTTGGCGGCGTTGCCCGCGTCGGCCGCGGCGTTGCCGGCCTGCGTGGCCGCGTCCGCGGCCAGGCGTGCTCCCTTGGCCGCGGTGCGTGCGTCGTCGGCCGCCTTGCGTGCCGCGGACGCCTTGTCGGCGTGCATGGCCGCGTCGGCGGCGGCGCTCTGGGCACGGGATGCTGCCTGCGCGGCGCCCACCGCGGCTGACGCGGCCTGCTCGGCGGCGCTGGCCGCCAGCCGCGCGCTGTTGTTGGCGGCGGAGGCGGCGTCGATCGCCTCCTGTGCGGCCTCTGCGGCCTGCTTGGCCGCCGAGGCCGCACGGCCCGCCGCCGAAGCGGCGTGCAGGGAGTCGTTCTTGGCCGCCTGGGTCTCGGCCGCTGCCTTCTGCGCGGCCTCCTTGGCCAGCTTCGCCGCGGTCACGGCACGCGCGGAGGCGTCCTTGGCCGCCTTGGTCTGCGCCGCCGCCTTGCTGCCGGCTGTCTTGGCCTGCGCCGCCAACTGCGCGACGCTGGCGTGTTCCTGGTCACGGGCGCGCGCCACGTACTGGCCGACCTCGAGGAACTCGTGGATGTCGTCTGCCGAACCGTCCAGCGCGATCCGGCCCGCCGCGGCTATGTTGGGTCCGCCTGCGTCGATGATCTGCGCGACCTCGACCCGTTCGTCCTGCGCCTGCCGGTCGTACTGACCGGTGGACAAGAACGCCTTGATGTCGTCGGGCGTTCCGTTCAGCGCGGCCTGCCCGGCCTTCTTCACCTCCGGGCCGCCCGTGTCGATGATCTGCGCGACCTGAACCCGCTGGTCCTGGAAGTAGGGATCCTGCCAGCCGTCGTCCAGGAAGTCCTCCAGGTCGTCCTGGGTTCCGTCCAGGGCTTTTCGGGCGGCGTCCTGCAGATTCCGGCCGCCCACACTCGCGAGCTGCGCTGCTCTGACGCGTTCGTCCTGGAATTCGGCGCTCCATGCCGACGTCTTCAGAAAGTTGGTGACGTCGTCATCACTACCTGTCAACGCGGCCTCCGCAGCCGCCCGCACCTCGGGACCGCCCTTCGACCACAGGTCAAGCACCCGAGCACGGTCAGTCAGCCCGTCGGTGGCAGCGCTGCCGCCGCCGCCCGGAGTGCCGTCGGCCATCGCACGGGAGCCCGCGCTCCCGAGCAGACCGACTATGAGTGCAAGTGGCAGCAGACATAGGCAGAGCATCCGTGCCGCATGCGCAACCCATCTCGCCGCGATGCTCGCGGGATTCCTCATGTTCAACGGTCTCTCATATCGTTCGTGGTCAGCTGGGGTCACGCCGGGGACGTCCGGGCAGGCGAGGGCGAGGGGGCGGCTCGCCGGTTGCTCGGGTGCCGCCCCCACAAGGCCCTGTCCGGTGTGTCAGCCGGCGGGTGCGAGCTGGATTTCGTCGTGGAGGCCCTTGGCGTCGACGCCCGTGAAGTAGCTGACGTGGCCGTCGTTCCAGCGGACGAGGATGTCGTTCGCGGTGGTGTTGGTGGCGAAGGCGCCCACGGCGATGACGGCGGCGTCCTTCCACTCCGAATTCCGGGAGCGGATCTTGTCTTCGGCGGGCAGGGACGTGCCCGTCATGCCGGGGTAGATGGTGGTCTCGCCGTCGATCCAGCGCACCAAAAGGTCATCGGTGCTCTTCCCCGTGAAAGCGCCGCTGGCGAGTACCTCGGCGACGGGCCAGGTGTTGTTCTTGGCCACGGGCTGGGTCTGCTTCTTCAGCCCGTTGACCGCCAGGTCGCTGAAGACAGAGACGTGGCCGTCCTTGAAGCTCACCAGCAGGTCGTCGCGCAGGCCGTTCGCGGTGAAGCGGCCACCGGTCAACTGCCGGGCGTCGTCCCTCCATTGGGCAGTGTTCGGCGGAGCAAGCTGCTTCTCGCCGTGGAAGCCCTTGGCGTCGACGGATGTGTACAGGGTCATCTCGCCGTCGGACCACCGCACCACCACTCCGTCGGTGCCACCGCCGGTGTTGACGCCGGTCACGTTGACGGCCTGGGTGAAAATGCTCTTCCCGGGCTTCAACTGGTGTTCCGCGGCGAAGGGGCGGGCCGGGTCGTTCCCGTAGCCGCCCTGGTAGAGGGTGACCTCGCCGTCGCCCCAGACGACGATCAGGTCCATGTGACGCGTCCCGCCGGCAGAGTCGCCCGCGTAGTAGCCCGCCGTGATCTGCACGGCGTGCTTCCACGGGGCGGCCGCGAAGACGGGGGCGTAGGCGACCTGCTGGACCCAGGAGGACAGGTCGTCGACCCGGACGGCCACCGCGCCGGTGCGGCTCTCGGCCGGGTCGGTCCCCAGGCAACCGCCCTGCCAGGACAGGCTGCTGACACCCACGACCGCGCCGGTGCTGCCCAGTACCGGGCCGCCGGTGTCGCCCTTGCAGATCGCTGCGCCGTCCGACTTGCCCGCCAGATCAAGAGCCGTGGCGCCGATGTTCTGCACGGTGAAAGCAGCCGCGTGCACCTGGTCGGGCACCCACTCCTCGCGGGTACGCCCGAACCC